>NZ_JBIARH010000005.1:0-346625 GCF_042889785.1 Streptomyces sp. NPDC002476
ACGCTTCCTTTGTACTCACCCCGACCTTCCGGTCCAGGCTTTCCTCCGGGCTTTTCCCTTCGGTCTTGCGTTTCCGACTCTATCAGACTCTTTCGCGTCCGATTCCCGGTCGAAGCGGGCTCGCCTTCCAGGTCCCACGCTTTCGCGCTTTTCCCTTTCGGCGGTTCCAACCTTACCAGATTCTTTTTCCGTTCCGTTTCCGGTCCGAATTTCAATTCCGGCGGCCGTTGGAGGGCCTTCACCTTTCGGCTGATTCGACTTTATCAGAACCATTCGCCCGTTCTGGACGGTCGCATGATTCGAATTGAGAGAATCAAAGATCCTGCAGGAATTGCATTCCCGCAGAGATGCGGTTGTAGAGGCTAACCGCCTGGCCCGGACCTGTCCAGTCCGTGGCAACCGTTAAAATCTACCTCCCCACGCCGACCGTGTCAACAGCCTTCTGGAGAGATGAGCAGACTAGCAGGTCAGCGGGGGCGCATGCACATCAGGCTGCGACCGGCAGCTCGGCGCTGCGTTCAGCGGCGTCGATGTCGCCCCGGTCCCCTGCTCGCGACGCTCGGCCGCCCAGGATGTAGACGTACACGAGGAAGGCCGCCTCGGCCACGATGCCGATGGCGATACGGGCCCAGGTCGGCAGGCCGGAAGGGGTGACGAAGCCTTCGATGACACCCGAGACGAACAGGATCAGGGCGAGGCCGATGGCCATACCGATCGCCGCTCGGCCCTGCTGTGCGAGGGCCGAGCGGCGGCTGTACGGGCCCGGGTCGATGACCGTCCAGCCGAGGCGGAGGCCGGTGCCCGCCGCGACGAAGACAGCGGTGAGTTCGAGGAGGCCGTGCGGGAGGATCAGCCCCAGGAAGACGTCCAGCCGGCCGGCCGACGACATCAGTCCGATGCCCACTCCGAGGTTGAGCACGTTGACGAAGAGGATCCAGATCACCGGGATGCCCAGGAACGCGCCCAGGACCAGGCACATTGCGGCGGCTCTGGCGTTGTTCGTCCAGACCTGGGCCGCGAACGACGCAGCGGGGTGACTGGAGTAGTAGGTCTCGTACTCCCCGCCGGGGCTGGTCAGGCGGCGGAGCTCGTCCGGGGCCGCGATGGCCGCCTGGACCTCGGGGTGCGTGCCGATCCACCAGCCGATGATCACGGCCAGCAGCGTGGAGAGCACCGCCGTCGGTATCCACCAGTGCCGGGAGCGGTGGACCGCGGCCGGGAATCCGGCGGTCAGGAAGCGGGTGGCGTCGCGCCATGAGGCCCGGCGGGTGCCGGTCACCGTGGACCGGGCGCGGGCCACGAGCTGGGTGAGGCGCGCGATGAGCGCGGCGTCCGGGGCGCTGGACTGGACGAGGGAGAGGTGGGTGGCCGTGCGCTGGTAGAGCTCGACGAGTTCGTCGGCCTCCTCGCCGGTGAGCCGGCGTCCACGGCGCAGGAGGTGGTCCAGACGGTCCCACTCCGCACGATGGGCGTTCACGAAGACATCGAGGTCCATGGTCGGCTGCTGCTCCAGGCAAGGGTGCGTACGGGTTCGTACCGCGGCGGCGCGTTGCGGGTCAGCTTGGCAGACTGAGAGCCCGAGGGGCAGGGAAGACCGGCGAGGGATGGGGCTGCGATGAGTCAACTGGTGACCGGGGACGCGGTCGTGCTGGGTCTGCAGCCGGCGAGACTGCCGAGTCGGGCACTGGCTTTGGCCATCGATCTCGTCGTGGTGGGCACGGCGTTCTTCATGGTGTCGATCGGACTGGCCATGGCGACGGCGGCGCTGGACGAGGCGGCATTCGCGGCGATATCCGTCGCCGCCTTCCTGCTGGTGCTGATCGGTGGGCCGATCGCGGTGGAGACGCTCAGCCGTGGTCGCTCGCTGGGGAAGCTGGCGTGCGGGCTGCGAGTGGTCCGGGACGACGGGGGGCCGATTCGTTTCCGGCACGCGTTGATGCGTGGGGGCATGGGGTTCGTCGAGATCCTGCTGACATTCGGGGTCGTCGCCTGCATCGCCTCGCTGGTGTCGGAACGGGGGCGACGCCTGGGGGACGTGTTCGCGGGCACGCTCGTCGTACGGGAGCGGGTACCGGCGGGGCGTGGGACTGCCGTGCCGCCTCCGCCGCCGTGGCTGGTCGGCCGATTCTCCGCGCTGGATCTGTCGGCCGTGCCGGACGGTCTGTGGCTGGCGATACGGCAGTACCTGACGCGGATGCACCAGCTCGACGCGCAGATCGGCCAGTCGATGGCGGAGCGGCTGGCCGCGGAGCTGTCCACGCGGACCGGCGTTCCCGTGCCCACGGGGGTGCCCGCCGGGGCGTATCTGGCAGCGGTGGTGAACGAACGGCAGTCGCGGGACGCACGGCGGGTGATGACCGCCGCCGCACAGGGCGGGGCCGTCCCCCGGACGGCCTGGGATGGACCGGCCGCATCGGACGGACCCACCGCTCCGGGTGCGACGAGCGCGGTGGTTGGTTCGGCCGGACATGCGGGGCGAGCAGACGGGTACGCGGGGCAGGTGGGGTGTACGGGGAGCGCAGGATCGATGAGCGCGGCCGTACCTCAGGCGCCGACCGCGCCGATGTCGCCCGCGGGTGAGTCGCCCGCGGGTGGTGCGAAGGCAGGTGCTCCCGCGGCCCCGGTGGTGGAGAAGGGCGGACCGGGATCCGCCCCGACAGGGTTCGCCCCACCCGCCTGACGTGGTGAGGGGGGCGCGTCCCCGACGTGCGGTGAGCCCGTGCGAGGCGCGGTGTGCTCCGGTCTAACGCGGCGAGGGTGGGGAGTCGAGGTCCTCGAGTTCGACGCCGGGGGCCGAGAGCACGACGTCACCCGCGATGTGAACGGTGTGCCGCTCGCCCGTGTCCAGGGCGCCGACCTGGTATTCGTCCACGGTCAGGGGGCCGTTGTCAGTGGCGTGCGCTTCACTGTTCACCAGGGCCCAGGACTGGTCGACGGTGCGGGGGGCGAGGACCGGGTCCGTGAAGGCGACGAGGCGGACACGGGCCGCGGGGGAATCGGGGGTGAGGCGCAGCAGTCGCGATGTCGCGACGTAGAAGGCGGGGGACGTGCCGGTGAAGGAGTGGGCGCGCGCATTGCCTTCCGTGGCATGAACGCCGGTCGGGTCGGTACGGACCCAGGTGACGCCGTCCAGGGCGGCGCCGCGGACCTGCCAGCTCGCGGCATGGAGTTCGAGACGGATGGGGCGGCCCAGGTCGTCGAGGGTCAGGTCGACGGAGCCGAGGTGGTCGCCGGAAGGGGCGGTGATCCGGGAGACATAGCGCCAGCCGGAGGGGCCGGGGGCGCACTGGAAGTGTTCTTCGCCGAGGAGGGTGTGGTCGTGAAGATCGTGAAGCGAATATCGACCGCGGGGCATGGGGTCCTTCGGGGGTCCTCGGGCTGAGCCGCTGCGGTACGGGGCAGGCCCCCGACACGGGGGTGCGGGGGCCTGCGCTCGTAACCGCTGCTGGGGCTGTTCCGTCCGTCGGCGGCCCGGGTCGTGGACGGCCGGGGCGCCGCGACGACTGATCGGCCGGTCAACGGCGGCCGGTGGTGCCCCGGCCGGCCGGTGACGGTGTGCGCGTACGCGCTCGCCGACCGGCCGGGGCGAGGCGGATCAGTAGCGGTAGTGGTCCGGCTTGTACGGGCCCTCGACCTGGACGCCGATGTAGGCGGCCTGCTCGGGGCGGAGCGTCGTCAGCTTGACGCCTAGCGCGTCGAGGTGGAGGCGGGCGACCTTCTCGTCCAGGTGCTTGGGCAGCACGTAGACGTCGGTCGGGTACTCCTCCGGCTTGGTGTACAGCTCGATCTGGGCCAGGGTCTGGTCCGCGAACGAGTTGGACATCACGAACGAGGGGTGGCCAGTGGCGTTGCCCAGGTTGAGCAGGCGCCCCTCGGACAGCACGATGAGGACCTTGCCGTCGGGGAACGTCCAGGTGTGGACCTGCGGCTTGACCTCGTCCTTGACGATGCCCGGGATCTTCGCGAGGCCGGCCATGTCGATCTCGTTGTCGAAGTGGCCGATGTTCCCGACGATGGCCTGGTGCTTCATCCTGACCATGTCGGTGGCCATGATGATGTCCTTGTTGCCCGTGGTGGTGACGAAGATGTCGGCCTTGTCGACGACCTCGTCGAGGGTGGTCACCTGGTAGCCGTCCATCGCTGCCTGGAGGGCGCAGATCGGGTCGATCTCGGTGATGATCACGCGGGCGCCCTGGCCGCGCAGCGACTCCGCGCAGCCCTTGCCGACGTCGCCGTAGCCACAGACGACTGCGGTCTTGCCGCCGATGAGGACGTCCGTGGCGCGGTTGATGCCGTCGATCAGGGAGTGGCGGCAGCCGTACTTGTTGTCGAACTTGGACTTGGTGACGGCGTCGTTGACGTTGATCGCCGGGAAGAGGAGGGTGCCGTCGCGGTGCATCTCGTAGAGCCGGTGCACACCGGTCGTGGTCTCCTCGGTGACGCCGCGGATCTCGGACGCCAGCTGGGTCCACTTCTGCGGGGACTCACCGAGGGTGCGGGTCAGCAGGGAGAGGATGTGGCCGTACTCCTCGCTGTCCGCCGTCGACGGGTCCGGGACCGCACCGGCCTTCTCGAACTCGACGCCCTTGTGGACGAGGAGGGTGGCGTCACCACCGTCGTCGAGGATCATGTTCGGGCCGCCGGTGGGGGTGTTCGGCCAGGTCAGAGCCTGCTCCGTGCACCACCAGTACTCCTCGAGCGTCTCGCCCTTCCAGGCGAAGACCGGGACGCCCCGGGGGTCGTCCGGGGTGCCGTTCGGGCCGACGGCGATGGCCGCGGCGGCGTGGTCCTGGGTGGAGAAGATGTTGCAGGAGGCCCAGCGGACCTGGGCGCCGAGGGCGACCAGGGTCTCGATCAGCACGGCCGTCTGCACGGTCATGTGCAGCGAACCGGTGATGCGGGCGCCGGCCAGCGGCTGGGCGGCGGCGTACTCCTTGCGGATCGACATCAGGCCGGGCATCTCGTGCTCGGCGAGGGTGATCTCCTTGCGGCCGAACGCCGCGAGGGAGAGGTCGGCGACCTTGAAGTCCTGCTGGTTGGCGACCGTTGTCATAACGGGCTGCTCCTCAGTAGTGGGTGTCGGGGTGGGCGGCTGGCTCTGCGAGCACACGGACACACGGATGCCCGGGCGTTCGCAGCGCAGTCCGTCGGAGGCCCTCTCTCCCTCGGCCGGCCCGCGTGCACGGACCGATCGACCGCCATCAGCAGCGACGTCTGACACTGCCGCCGAATCTACACCGATCGCCCCGGGCGCTCCCAGCCCGCTCGGAACCGCGAGTGGCCGGAAGCGGGCCGTGGGCACGGCCGGGCCAGGCCGGGAACGGACAGGGAGAGGCCGGAAGAAACGGACCGGAAGGGGCTGGGAACGACCGGGAACGACTGAACGACCGGGAGGGACCGGATGGGGATCCGGGAGGGAGCGAGAAAAGGCCGGCGCGGGGAGGGAGCGAGGCGGAGAGGGACGGGGGACGGACCAGGGGCGCGTACGGGGTGGATCGGAGGACGGGGCGGGCCCGCCTGCGGCCGCGGCAGGGGCCGAGGCGGCGGGCAGGCGGCCCGAAGACCGTGCGCCCGAAGAGAAGACCGTGCGCCCGAAGACCCGTGGGGCGGGCCCGGCCACGAATCGGGCGGAGGGGCGGGACGGGCCGGAGGGGCGGGACGGCGGATGAGCCGCTGGACGGGTCAGTGGCCGGAATTCGCCGGGAGGTCCGGGGTTTTTCCGGAGGGGGTACCCGGGGTGGCCTCCGGCGCCCCGCCCGGGGTCTTGCCGGGGTTGGCGCCGGCCGCGGCAGCCGCCTCGCTGTAGATGTCCGGCTCCAGATAGATGACGCGGGCAATCGGGACGGCTTCGCGGATGCGTGCCTCGGCGGCGTTGATGGCGTTGGCGACCTCGGAGGCGGTGTCCTCGTGCCGCACCGCGATCTTGGCGGCGACCAGCAGTTCCTCCGGGCCGAGGTGGAGCGTGCGCATGTGGATGACGCGGGTGACGGTGTCACCGTCGACGGCCGCCGCCTTGATCTTCTCGACCTGGTCGGCACCGGCGGCCTCGCCGAGCAGCAGGGACTTCGTCTCGGCGGCGAGCACGATCGCGATGGTGATCAGCAGGGCGCCGATGCAGAGGGTGCCGATGCCGTCCCAGACGCCGTCGCCGGTCGCGAGCGCCATTCCGACACCGCCGAGGGCGAGCACCAGACCGATCAGTGCGCCCAAGTCCTCCAGGAGCACGACGGGGAGTTCGGGGGCCTTCGCCCGGCGGATGAACTCCCTCCACGACAGCGAGCCGCGGGTCTCGTTGGACTCCTTTATGGCGGTGCGGAAGGAGAAGCCCTCGGCGATGATCGCGAAGACGAGAACGCCCACCGGCCAGTACCAGGACTCGATCTCGTGCGGGTGCTTGATCTTCTCGTAGCCCTCGTACAGCGCGAACATGCCACCGACCGAGAACAGCACGATGGAGACGAGGAAGGCGTAGATGTAACGCTCGCGGCCGTAGCCGAAGGGGTGCTGAGGGGTCGCCTCGCGCCGGGCCTTCTTGCCGCCGAGCAGCAGCAGTCCCTGGTTCCCCGAGTCGGCGACCGAGTGGACGCTCTCCGCGAGCATCGACGACGAGCCGCTGAACAGGAACGCGACGAATTTGGCCACGGCGATCGCGAGGTTGGCGCCGAGTGCCGCCACGATCGCCTTGGTTCCGCCTGACGCACTCATGGGTGCCTGATGTCCCTTCGTCGGTTCTTCGGTGCTGCGCCCCCTGGCGCCGCGGTACGGCCGGACATTGTTGCAGCCGCCGGTGCGGGAGGTTCGTCAGGCCACCACTGTGGCACGGAACAGGGTTCCCCCACCGGATACCTCGGCCTTCTCTCCTGCGGGCACGAAGACCGAGGCGCCGGGGGTGAGGCCGATCGTGCCCGCCTTCGGGGCGCCCGCCGTGCACAACAGGATCTGCGGGGTGCTCCGGGTCAGGTCGACGGGTTCGGCCCCGGGCGACAGGTCGAAGCGCGAGAGCCGGAACTCGTCCACGGGCGTCTCGTACAGTTCCTCGCCGGACGGGGACGCCTCGGGGCGCAGGATGCCTGGTTCGGTCGGCTCGAAGCGGACGACGCGCAGGAGTTCGGGCACGTCGATGTGCTTGGGCGTGAGTCCGCAACGCAGCACGTTGTCCGAGTTCGCCATGATCTCGACGCCGAGGCCGTCGAGGTAGGCGTGCGGGACGCCGGCACCGAGGAACAGGGCCTCGCCGGGCTGGAGCTCCACGTAGTTCAGCAGCATCGCGGCGATGACTCCGGGGTCGCCGGGGAAGTGGTGGGCGATCCGGGCGTACGGGGCGAGGGCGCCGCCGAGGCGCTGCGCCGCGGCCGCCGCCTCGTTCACGGTCTCGGCCGTCTGCGCCGGGTCGGCGCCGAGGATCGCGGTGAGCACCTCGCGCAGGGCCGCTTCCTCGGGGTGGGCGCCGAGGAGGTCGACGTACGGCTTGAGCGAGTCGACGCCGAGGGCCGCCATCGTCGCGGCGGCCTCGCCGGGCCTGCGGAAGCCGCACAGACCGGCGAAGGGGGTGAGCGCGCAGATCAGCTCGGGCTTGTGGCTGGCGTCCTTGTACGTGCGGTGGGGGGCGTCGATCGGGACGGAACGGCGCTCCTCGTCCGCGTAACCGCGCCGGGCCTGGTCGAGGTCGGGATGGACCTGGAGGGAGAGCGGAGCACCCGCGGCGAGGAGTTTGAGGAGGAAGGGCAGGTGGGGGCCGAACTTGTCGACGGTGGCCCGGCCCAGTTCGCCCTCCGGGTCGGCGGCGATGACCTCGGCGAGGGACTGCTCACGGCCCGCCGCGGCGCCGGTGGTGCGGGTGAGGCGGGAGGGGGCTCCGGGGTGGGCGCCCATCCACATCTCGGCCTGGGGTTCGCCGGTGGGGGCGACGCCGAGCAGCTCCGGGATGGCGGTCGTGGAGCCCCAGGCGTACGGGCGGACGGTGTTGGAGAGCCGGTCCATGGTTCGTCCTTGTGCTCGTGCTCGTGGGATGCGTGGATCCCCGTTGATGCGCGGATCAGGGGTGTCTGGGGCAGTGTGGTGTGCGGGGCGGCTCGGATGGTGTCGTGGCGGTGGCCCGGCGGTGTGCAGATGCTGTACGGGCGGGTGCGGCGATCGGGCGGTGCGGGGGCCCCGGGGCCCCCGGGAAGCGCTTTCGGGGAAGCGCTTTCCAGGATGCCAGGGGTGCGGGTGGACCGTTTTCCGGGCCGGGACGCGGAGGTTGTCCGGGGACGGTGCCCCGGGCGAGGGGTCCGGAGGGGTCAGGCGCGGGCGGACGACGCCAGCGCCAGGTAGACGGCGGCGAAGTCGGTGACCGCGAGGAGCTCGGCAAGGGCTTCGAGCGCGGTGCCGTCGTCCGGTTCGAGTTCGCTGATCGCCGTGTCGTGGCCGAGGGCCAGTTCGCGGGCGGCGGAGGCGGCGCTGAGACCGTCCGACGGGCGGTCCCGGAGCAGGACGACGCGGGTGTGCAGGGGTTCCGGCTCCTCGACCCGGTCGCGGAAGAAGTCGTCGGGGTCGGCCCCGGCCGCGAAGGCGCCCGCCAGCAGCGCGCCGTGGGCGGGAAGGGCCTCGGGGAGTTCGGCGGCGAGGGCCGGGCGGCCGGACAGTTCGGCGAGCACCGCGGCGAACCGGCGGCCCACCGGGCCCGCCGTGTCCCCCTCGGTCCAGACGAGGGGGAGACTGTCGGCGAGTTCGGCGGCGAGGGTCTTCGCCGGGTTGCTGTACGTGGCGATGGCCGGGCCGCAGCGTTCCGCGGTGCGGTCGAGGCGGTCGGCGACGCCCTGGAGCTCCTGGGCGGACGCGGTGACCAGGCCGAGCCGGTCGAGCAGTGCGAGCAGCGGGGTGAACAGGGCCCAGAGCGTGCCCGGCCCGGCCGCCGACGTCTCCGCGTCGTACTCGCCGTAGGGGGCGGTGGCCATCGGTACGACGAGACCGCGCGCGCCGTCGATCGCCTCGCGCAGCGGTGACTGCCGTGGAGCGACCGCGACGACGCTGCAGCCACGCCGGTACGCCTGTTCGGCGAGGAGGGAGAGGCCCGGCTCGGAACCGTCGGCCGTGACGATCAGCAGCAGGTCCACCGAGCCGGCCCAGCCCGGCAGCGCCCAGCGCAGTGCGCCCGCGGCGGGGGCGACCCCGGTGGGGTGGATGCGGGCGACGGGCGCGGAGGCGCCCGCGAGGGCGGTGATCAGGTCGGCGACGCCCGCCGCCGCGGTGCCGGAGCCCGCGAGGAGCACGGCACGGGGGCGGCCTTCCGGGTTCAGCCCGGCGATTCCGGCCTCGGCCGCGTGCCGGGCGGCGGTGCGGACCCGGGCTCCGGCCTCGGCGGCGCCGCGGAGCAGGCCCCGGCGGTCGGCCCGTGCCAGGGCGTCCGGGGCGTCGAGCAGCGACTCGTCGAGCATGGGGACGGTCCTCCGATCACCTGCTGATCACGATCACCTGCTGATCATCGTGCGGCCTCGGGCACGGATACCGTGAGGGCACCGATGCCGCGAGAGCACGGATACCGTTCACTCGGACACGCGTACCACTCACGCGGACACAGGCACCACCGCCGGGCGGATGCCACTGCCCGGGGTGGACTCCGTCACCCGGGGCGGCGGGCCTCGTCGACCAGAAGGACGGGGATGCCGTCCCGGACCGGGTAGGCCAGGCCGCAGTTCTCGCCGGTGCACACCAGCTCTGGGCTGTCGGCCGCCGACCGGTCGTCGAGCGGGGAGTGACAGGCCGGGCAGGCGAGGATCTCCAGAAGGCCGGCTTCGAGCGGCATGGGCGGGGTCCCTTCAGGCGTCTTCGGGCATTCGGTCAAGCGGTTCGCCCGCGCGCGGACCGGGCGACGTCAGCCTACCGCCGGGGTGCGGTGGGCGCGGCCCGGGTGGAGCGGCCCCCGCCCGGTTCCGGCGGCCCCGCTCGCCGGGGCTCGTCCGTCGGTGCCGCCCACCGGGGCGTGTTGCGAAAGTCCCGTCCGGCCCGCGACGCCTGGCACGGCGCCTCGCCACCTTGTCGGGGTCGTCCACGTACGCCCCATACGAGGACGATCCTCCGCCTTACGGTGCACCGCACCGGACGCCGCGGGCCCCGCCCTTCGGGCGGACGACGCTACTTTCGAAAACACGCCCGAGTGCGCGTGTCGGTGCCCCTGCCCCGGCCGTCAGTCGTCGGACGGGCCGGGGACGGCCCGGACGACGGCCAGCACCTCGTCCCGTATGGCGGTCATCGTCCGCTCGTCGCGGGCCTCGACGTTCAGGCGCAGCAGCGGTTCCGTGTTGGAGGCCCGCAGGTTGAACCACCAGTCCGGGCCCGTGACCGTCAGGCCGTCCAGCTCGTCGGTCGTGACGCCGTCGCGGGGCGCGAAGGACGCACGTACCGCTGCCGTGCGGCCCGGTTGGTCGGCGACCGTGGAGTTGATCTCGCCGGAGCCGGTGTAACGGTCGTACTGGGCGACCAGTTCGGACAGCGGCCCGGGCCTGCTCCCGAGCGCGGCCAGGACGTGCAGCGCGGCGAGCATGCCCGTGTCGGCGTTCCAGAAGTCGCGGAAGTAGTAGTGCGCGGAGTGCTCGCCGCCGAAGATCGCGCCGTGCGCGGCCATCTCCGCCTTGATGAAGGAGTGGCCCACCCGGGTGCGGACCGGGGTGCCGCCGTGTTCGCGGATCACCTCGGGGACCGAGAGCGAGGTGATCAGGTTGTGGATGACGGTGCCCCGGCCACCGTTGCGGTCGAGTTCCCGGGCGGCGACCAGGGCGGTGATCGCGGACGGTGAGACGCCCCTGCCGCGTTCGTCGACGACGAAGCAGCGGTCCGCGTCGCCGTCGAAGGCGAGGCCCAGGTCGGCACCCTCGGCCACGACGCGGGCCTGGAGGTCGACGAGGTTCTTCGGGTCGAGGGGGTTGGCCTCGTGGTTGGGGAACGTGCCGTCGAGCTCGAAGTACATCGGTACGAGGTCGACCGGGAGGCCGGCGAGGACGGTCGGCACCGTGTGGCCGCCCATGCCGTTGCCCGCGTCGACGACGACCTTCAGCGGGCGCATCGACGAGAGGTCGACGAGGGACAGCAGGTACGCGGCGTAGTCGGTCAGCGTCTCGCGTTCGGTGACGGTGCCGCGGGTGGTGAACGGTTCCGGTGCCCCGGCCTCGGACCACTTCTCGACCAGGGCGCGGATCTCGGCGAGGCCGGTGTCCTGGCCCACGGGTGCGGCGCCCGCCCGGCAGAGCTTGATGCCGTTGTACCGGGCCGGGTTGTGCGAGGCGGTGAACATCGCGCCGGGGAGGCCGAGGCTGCCGGAGGCGAAGTAGAGCTGGTCGGTCGAGCAGAGACCGATCAGGGTGACGTCCGCGCCGCGTGCCGCCGCGCCGCGGGCGAAGGCCGCCGAGAGGCCCGGCGACGAGGGCCGCATGTCGTGGCCGATCACGATCGCGTCCGCGCCGGTCACGTCGACGAACGCCGCCCCGAAGTATTCGGCCAGCGATTCGTCCCACTGGTCGGGCACCACCCCGCGCACGTCGTACGCCTTCACGATCTGCGACAGGTCAGCAGCCACGGGCCGGTCCTCCTGAGTTCTCTGCGGTCCGCCCAAACTACCCGGCGCCCGTTCCAGCAGGTCCCGGGGGATCCGGCGCCTCGGGACGGCTCGGGTGCTGCGGCTCCGCGAGGGCCTTCCCGACGGCTATGGGGTCCGGGGCCGACGGACGGGCGGGAAGGGGACCGGCCGTCGGGAGAACCGGCCGGGGTGAGGAGCGGTCAGGAGTCCGGGGAGCGGAGCACCCGCAGATGGCCGCGGCGCGCGACCTCCATCGGGTCGGCGGTCTGCGGGCCGCCGTTCCTGCCGTCACCGCCGCGGTCGTGCGGACGCGCCGCTTCCCGTACGGCGTTGGCGAGCGCTTCGAGGTCGTCACCGCTGGGGCGTGTGGGGGCGGAGGGGTCGGAGAGACGGACGACTTCCCAGCCGCGTGGTGCGGTCAGCCGCTCACTGTGCTCGGCACAGAGGTCGTAGCAGTGGGGCTCGGCGTAGGTGGCGAGCGGGCCGAGGACCGCAGTCGAGTCGGCATAGACGTACGTCAGTGTCGCGACGGCAGGGCGGCCGCACGCGGTGCGCGAACAGCGACGTACAGGGCTCACGATGTTGGACGGTACCGCACTCTTGAGCGGGCTGCGACGACTCTCCCCCAGGTCACTCCACCGTGTCGCCCTGTGACCTCTGGCACAACTGTCTTTCGGACAACCTTCTGACCTGCGAGGAAACAGAGAAACGCAGGTCACGGCGGCAACGATTCCGGTCGCCGCTCGATACAAAAGCTGTCATTCAGCAGGAGAACACCGGTCGCGAGCCGGACTTGAAACGGCCTGCTGTTTGGCCGGATTGTTCATGATTGGACAGGCCGACGCTCCGTCAGCAAGCGGCGATCCATCCGCCCCGCCGGGGGTTACGCTGCGTCGGTGATGGACAGTCCCGTGCCTCCCCACCCGTCCGACCCCCGCCCACGCCGTCGTGACCGTCATGGCCGCGGCATGCGCGGGCCCCTGGCACCGCCTCAGGTGCCGCTGTCGGTGAGCAGGGCGGAAAGCTTCCGCGATCTCGTGCAGGATTCCGTGGAGCGGCTGGAACGGCTCTGGCCGCAACTGGCCGATGTCGACTTCATGGTGCTGGACGTGCCCTCGGCCGAAGCGTCGGAGGCGCGGGCGGAGACCGTACCGCTGGGGCGCGCGACGTCCGCGGAGAAGAACCGGCCCGCGCAGATCGTCGTCTACCGCCGGCCCGTCGAGATCCGCGCCAAGAGCCGTGACGAACGCGCCCTGCTGGTGCACGAGGTCGTCGTGGAGCAGGTCGCGGAGCTGCTCGGGCTCTCACCGGAGTCGGTGGATCCGCGGTACGGCCAGGAGTAGCGGAGCCGGCGGGACCGGAGAGGGCAAAGAGGGCAGAGGGGTCGGCGGGAGGAGCCGCGGGAACGGGACGGCGCGGCGGCCGGGCCGCCCCCACCGGGACACCCCGACCGCCGCGTCCGGTCGTCCGGCCGCGTCCGGTCGCTCGCCGCGTCCGGACGTTCAGCCGCGTTCAGTCGTCCAGGACCGACAGGTCCTGCACGGCGTCGGGCACCGCCACCGTTCCGCGGTCGTCCGACAGGGTCTGCACGGTGAACATCTGGACGCCGTCCTGCGGGAGGCTGAGCGTGCGGGCGGCGTGGACCGGTCCGCCCGACTCCGTACGGACCGTCAGCGCGTAGCCGCCCTTGAGGCCCGACGGCACGGGCGGGGTGACCGCGAGGGTCGTACCGCCCTTGACCGTGTACGTCTTGACGACCTGTTCGCCGCCCCCGCTGCCCGCCGAGGCGATCACCTTCACGGTGCCGGTGGCGCCGGGCGCGGTGAGCGAGAGGGTCGACCCCTTGGCCCGGTTGTCCGCCGCCGTCGCCTGCGCGCCCACCGGACCGGTCGCCGGGATGTAGCCGGCCTCCCGGCCGTCGCCCTTGCCGCGGACCACGCGCAGCGCGGCCACCACCGGGGTGCCCTCGCCGCCCTTCGCCGGGCTCAGCAGCAGTGAGCCGGGTTCGCCCCTGGTGATGTCCTTGAGGTCGACGCCCGCCGTCATCCGCGACTTGACGTGCAGGCTCTCGTTCCCGACCGGTGAGATCGGGCCGCCCGGGCCGAGCAGCTGGACCTTCAGGTCGGCGTCGGCGTCGCCGGGCGCGAAGGCGACCAGACGGACGGATGTGGCGTCCGCCGGGATGCCGGGGAGCACCAGGGTGCCGTTCGGCGAGACGGAGGCGGCCAGCCAGTCGCTGCCGGTCGTCTCGTCCGCGGTCCTCACGGCGGCGCCGACACGTCCGGTGCGGGTGGTGACGTGGGCGGTCACGTCCTCGACCGCCTCGCTGGTCAGCGTCGAGATCAGGACGCGGACGCCGGAACGGGCGGGCACCGTGATGCCCTCGCCGACGTCCGACTTGAGGCTGCCGTCCGGGCCGTACAGCTCGATGTCGGCGACGGCCGCGGTGTCGTCCGGGTTGGTGAGGTGCACGTAGTCCTCGCGGGACTTCGCGGTGCTCACGGCCGGGAACCAGAAGTCGGCGCCCGGCGAGGTGCAGCTGACACCGAGCAGGCCGCGGGCACCCGCCTCGACCACGGTGGTCTGCTGGGCGGCCCAGCCGGGGGCCAGGCGCCCGGTGGCGGTGCCGACCAGTGCAGGGGCGTCGGCCCCGGAGACTTCGGCGGTGGCCGGCTTGCCGGGCTCCTTCAGGGAGAGGACGGGCTTCGTGGAATCCGTCTTCTTGTCGCCCTTGCCGTTCTTGCCGTCGTCCTTGTCGTCCTTCTTCCCGTCCTCCTCCTTTCCGCCGTCTCCCTTTCCGGTCCCGCCCGCGGTGCCGTCGGCCGTGACCGCCGTGGACTGCGTCAGTTCGGCCGTACCGGCCCCACCGCCTCCGCCGTCCGCGCCGTCCGCGGCCGGGGTGTAGGCCGTGTACGTCGTCTCGGCGAGGTCCGAGCGGCCGGGCGCCGGGCAGAGCAGGCTGGACCGTTCGACCGGCAGCCGGGTGGCCGCCTTCGGTTCCGCCGCGCTCGTGTCGCCGGGCGCGGTCAGCGCGGCGAATCCGGTGACGGCGGCGAGGGCTACGGTGCCCGCGATGAGGGACAGGCTGCTGGACTTCACTCGGACTCGCCTCGCGATGCGTTACCGGTCGGCCACGGGTTCTGGCCCGGGGCGGTGTTCTCGTCGGGGTTCTGCGGTTCGTACCCGCCCTGCCCGCCGTAGCCGGCCCGGGTGTCGTACGAGGCCGCCTGCGGGTCGTACTGCGGGACCTGCGGGTCGTACTGCTGGTGCTGCGGCTGCTGATGGTGCTGCTGGGCGTAGCCGTACGGGTCGTAGGCGTTCGGGTCGTAGGTGTGCGTGTTGTAGGCGTTCAGGTCGTGGGCGTTCGGGTCGTGGGCGCCGTTCTGCGGGTACGGGTCAGCGGTGTGCTGGTGCTCCTGCGGCGTGCCGTATCCGGCGTCCTGGTACGGGGTGTTCGGGTACGGCTGGTGGCCCGCGTCCTGGTACCGGCCCGCGTCCCACTCGCCGTACTGCTGTTGCGGAACGGCGTACGGGTCGCCTTCGGCACCGGGGGCGAAACCGTCCCGGGTCCCGTCGGCATCCGGGGCGAAGCCGTCCTGTCCGTCCGCCCGGGGCGCGTAGGTCTCCTGACCGTCCGTCCGGCTGGGCTCGGGTCCCGTTCCCGGTTCGGCGTTCTGCTGGGCCGGGAGGTACTCCGCCGCGGCGTCCTCGGCGCTCCCTCCCACGTTTCCGCCACCGCTTCCGGCCGACGCGGCCTCGGCCTCCGCACGGGCAGCGGCGCGAAGCCTGCGGGACCGGCGCCCCTCGCCCTCGGCCGGCTCCGCGGCCGCGGCCATGCCCTCCTCGGGCAGGTCGTCGTCGATCTCCCGGCGACGGCCCGGCAGCGCCATGACCACCAGCACCACGGCCAGCGCGCACTGGGCCCAGATCCAGGCGGTGTGGGTGAACGGCGCGTCGTACGTCAGGTCCAGTCTGCCGCCCTCGGCGGGCAGTTCGAAGCCCTGGGCCCAGCCGTCGACGGTCTTCGGGGTCAGGGCGCGTCCGTCGAGCGTGGCGCGCCAGTTCGGGTCGGCGGCGTCGGCGATCCGCAGCACGCGGCCGGGGTCGCCCGCCGGGATCTTCGTGTGCGCCTCGACGGGGAGGGAGCCCACCGGCAGCTGCTCGCCGTCGGCACCGGGCGGGACGATCATGATGCGCGCGACCTGCCGGTCGACCCGCCACAGCGCGCTGCCGTCCAGCTGGCTGAGCCTGCTGAGACCGGGGGTCGTGTCGAGGACCCGGCTCATCTCCTTCGGGGCGCCGTCGCGGACCAGGACGTACCGGATCGCGAACCCGCTGAGCTGGCTGCCCTGGTCGGCGCCGGAGCCCGCGACGAGGTTGGCGACGACCTTGTCGAGGTGGCTGTTGCTGCCACCCGCCTCGATCAGTTCGGCGTCGCCGAGCCGCGCGCCGGAGCCGCGCACCAGGGTGTACGAGACGGTGGCGGGCGAGGTACCGCCGAGGACGAGGGTGCGCGGCTGGTCGCGGGTGGCGCTCTCCTCCGCGACGAACGCGGGCACCTGCACCGGGTCACGGCGCTCCAGCGGGCCCGCGGCGCCGCCGATCATCCAGCCGGCGGCGGCCAGCACCGGGGCGAGGCCCGCGGCGAGGGCGATCAGCGCGGCGACGGGCTGGCGCCAGCCGAAGCTGAGTTCGGCGACGCGTACCCGGGCGCCGTCCGCACCGACCAGCGCGGCGGAGATCAGCGCGATCCCGTAGACGAGCGTGGCCGGGCCCGCCCAGGCGGAGCCGTTGGTGAGCGCGGCGAAGAACAACGCCACCAGCGCCACCGCCCACGCGGTGCGCACCGCGAACTGCCGCTCCGCGCGCAGCAGCGCGGCCAGCGCGGCCAGCACGACGCCGAGCAGCAGCACACCGCCCGCGGCCTTCGGGCCGCCGGGGCTGATGCCGAGCAGGTCGAGCGCGGAGGCCGTGCCCGTACCGAGGTCGAGGCCCGCCTCCTTCAGGAAGCCGGACGGGTCGGCGAGGAGCGAGAGCGACCACGGCGCGAGGACCAGCAGCGGCGTGCCGACCGCGGCGAGGAAGCGGAGGCCGTACGCGGCGATGTCCCGGCGGCGCAGGACGAGCACGCCGATGCCGAGGACCACGGCCATTGGCCACACGACGGGGGTGAACGCCATCGCGACGGTGAGGAGCAGGGTGTACGCCCAGGTGGCGCGCCAGCTGCCGCGCGCGCCGCCGGTGGCGCGCATGCCGTGCGCGGAGACGGCGGCGCGGGCGATCAGCGGGAGCAGGACGGCGAGGACGGCGGTGCCGAGGCGGCCGGTCGCGAGGGCGCCGGTCGCGGCGGGCAGGAA
This sequence comes from Streptomyces sp. NPDC002476, assembly GCF_042889785.1. NCBI lineage: Bacteria > Bacillati > Actinomycetota > Actinomycetes > Kitasatosporales > Streptomycetaceae > Streptomyces > Streptomyces sp. NPDC002476. Next base: position 16,909 of record NZ_JBIARH010000005.1, read on the forward strand.
GGCGTACGCGACGCTCGCCCAGGCGCGCAGCAGCCGGGACGGGAGCAGCGGGCGGGAGGCGAAGTACGCGGTGAGTCCGGCGAGCGGGACCGAGCAGACCAGCAGCAGCGTGAGCGCGAAGCCGGTCGAGCCCAGGAACAGCGCGGACAGGGCCGAGAGCAGGGCGAGGTAGGGCGGTGCGGTCTGGGTGCCGCCGGTGCCGACCGGGTGCCAGCCGTCCGCGTACCGGCCCCACAGGTCGGAGACGTCGGCGGGCGCGGCCAGCAGGGCGCCGCCCGCGAGCGCGCCGCCGCCGAGCAGCCCGCGGCAGGCGACGAGCGAGACGAGGAGGAGGACGGCGAAGAGCACCGGGCCGGGCTTGCGCCCGATCCGCTTCAGCCGCGCGAACTGTTCGATCTCCAGGAAGTCGGCGTCGTCGCCGCCGGGGCCGGACTCCACGGCGCCGTGCCGCGAGCCGCCCGAGTCGGCGTCGGACCGGTTGCCGAGGTTCCCGGCGATCTGGTCGACGGTGGCCCGGACGGTGGCGCCGGGCGGCGGGAACAGGCCGCGCAGTTCGGCCTGGTCGACGACGCCACCGGCGCGGGCGCGGCGGGCGGCGAGGATCCGTCCGGGGCGCAGCAGGGTGCCGAACAGCCCGGTGATCTCGTCGAGCGCCTGGCCGGGCACCTTTCCGACGAGGTAGGCGAGGGCGCGCAGGAGGCTGCCCACGACGAGCCGCAGCAGCACCCAGGGCAGTACCTTGCCGCGGGCGTTGGCCAGCATCGTGTAGACGGCACCGGCCTTGTCGACGCGGTGCGGGGAGGCGACAGAGCGCCCCACGCAGTCGATGGGGCGGCGCTCACGGGCGGACGCCTCGGCGTGCCGGAGGACGGCGTCGGGGGCGACCAGGACCCGGTGTCCGGCGATGTGCGCGCGCCAGCACAGGTCGACGTCGTCGCGCATCAGCGGGAGCGCGCGGTCGAAGCCGCCGAGCTCCTCCCAGACGTCACGGCGGATCAGCATCCCGGCGGTGGAGACGGAGAGCACGGTACGGACCTGGTCGTACTGTCCCTGGTCCTGTTCGCGCCGGTCGAGGCCGGTCCAGCGGCGGCCGCTGTTGGCGATGGAGACGCCGACCTCGAGGAGCTGCTTGCGGTCGTACCAGCCGCGGAGCTTGGGGCCGACGATCGCGGCGTGCGGGTCGTTGTCGACGACCCGCAGCAGCTCGGCGAGAGCGTCGGGCGCGGGCGCGCAGTCGTCGTGGAGCAGCCAGAGCCACTGCACGGGTTCGCCGTGCGGGAGCTCGGGGAGGTCGTAAGTGTCGTCGCGCCAGGTCTTGGTGACGGGGTCCCAGTTGCCGGGCCGCTTCAGGTAGGGCAGGTCCTCGGGGGTGAGGACGCCGGCCGTACGGGCCGCCTCGTCGACGGCCGCGCCGAAACCGCTGCGCCGCGCGAGGTGCAGGACGCGGTCGGCGCCGAGCGCCTCGGTGATCAGCCGGGCGGAGTCGTCGGCGCTGCCGGTGTCCGCGGCGACGGCGTTCTGTACGGGGCGTTCCTGCCCGAGCAGTCCGGCGAGCGCGTCGGGCAGCCAGCGCGCGCCGTCGTGGGAGACGAGCACGGCGGTGACGACATGCCGGGGGAACTCGGGGGCGACGGCAGCCGCGTACGGCGCCGTCGTTTGGCTGTGCACGGACATCGAGGTACGGGCCCTCCGGCCGGGTCCGGGGGCGATTCCCCCCGGGGGCTGCATCGGTGTACGCGCGCGCTCCGTCGGGGCGTTGGCGCGTCTCGGACGGGGCCCCACACTAACGGTACGGCTCACCCCGGTGGCGCCGAGCGCCCGGACGGGGGCCGCGACGGGCGGTGCCGGGGGGACGCGGGAGCGGGCGGCGGGCGGCCTCGGGCGTCACGGGAGCGGGCGGCCGCACATGGTGATGGCCCGTCGTCCGCGGGCGGGTGGCGGGCGACGGGCCATGGTCGTGACGGCGCATCCGGCTGTTCGGCCGTCGGTTACCGGTTGCTCGTTCCTGGTTGCCGATCGTCGGCTACCGGTTCTCGGTTGCCGGTCGTCCGTTGTCCGGACTTCGCGGCATGCGGTTCCCCCTGCGGGCTCCGCCCCGAGCGCGGTCGCGGCGCTCCGACGGCATCGCCCCCTCGCCGATCCTCACCGATCCGCTCCGCCCGCCGTGCACGTACGCGGCGGACCGGGCGGACGGTGGGCGCGGTGGCGTCAGACGGCGGCCTTCTTCAGGCGGCGCCGCTCGCGCTCGGAGAGTCCGCCCCAGATACCGAAGCGTTCATCGTTGGAAAGGGCGTACTCAAGGCATTCGGAACGCACTTCGCAGGCGAGACAGACCTTCTTGGCCTCGCGGGTGGATCCGCCCTTCTCGGGGAAGAAGGACTCGGGATCGGTCTGGGCGCACAGTGCGCGCTCCTGCCAGCCGAGTTCCTCGTCCGCGTCCTCGACCAGCAGTTGCTGGAACAGCTCGGTCATGTGCGCCCCTCGTCTGTCTCTTGCGTCCCCGTGATGCAGCCGTTGCTGATTACGGCCGAACGACACGAGTGAAATTACAAGTGTGTATCTCCAGGCCAGTCAAGCGAGGATCTGCTATTGGCCCCGGTATTCACTCTGCGGAACCAAGGGTATGCGGAAAGTGTGCAAATCGGCAAAAAGCTGACATCTGCCGTGGACCGCATCACACCCCCTCACCGAGAGAGACGAACGGGACCGCCTCCACGTTTCGGGCCGGCTGCCGAAGCGATCAAGATCACAGATAGATCACGAGGTTCCAACGACGTTTACCGGCGCGGTTGATGCGCCACATCTCCGCCACCATGGCCGAATAAACCTTTCTGCACCCCAAAGCGGCCAATCAGGGTGAACCATTACCTACAAAGCGGACATCAAGTTGACAGGTGAGGGCGACAACCGGTCTCCTTGGTCCCATGCCAGCGACTGCAGCGACGTACGCCACCCACGTCCGTGGGTTCCGCACGGCTGTCCAGGCCCGCTGTTGCTGTCACAGCTGTTGATGCCATAGGGCTCCGGCTCTGATCCAGCACCTCCCGCTCCTCCCGCGAGGTTCTCGCCGCAGAGCGTCTTCGCAGAGCGCGTCCACCAAGAAGGCTCCTCAGCCCTCGCAGAGGCTCCCTTCCGGCGCTCGCACGGTCTCCGGTGGCTCTCCCGCCTCTCCGCGACACCCGCACACGCACCCCACGCCGAGGAAACCGACCGCTTCCATGAACAGCGACAGCGACCTCCAGATCGCCGGCGACATCCTTGAGGTCCAGCACCTCCTCCAGCCCGCACGCGAGCACCCGTCCACCGTGGCCGAGTTCGCCGGGCTCGCCCGCCGCATCGCCTCCGACCGCACGCAGTGGGCGCCGCTCGTCCAGTACGACGCCACCACCCGCTGGTACCACCGGCTGCGCGCCGTTGCACCAGCCCCCGGCTCCTCCCGGCCCGGGAAGTCCTCGGCCGGTTACGAGCTCTGGCTGCTGAGCTGGCTGCCCGGTCAGGGCAGCGGGCGCCACGACCACGGCCCGTCCTCCGGGCTGCTGACCGTTCTGGACGGCCGGCTGACCGAGCACACCGAGCGCGGCGCCTGCGCGCTGGCACCCGGAGCACAGCGCGTCTTCGCGCCCGGCTCCGTGCACGAGGTGATCAACGACTCCCTCGAACCGGCCGTCAGCCTGCACATCTACTACCCGGGCCTGACCGAGATGCCGATGCACACGGCGCACTGCACGCCGGTGACCGCGAACGCCCTGCCCGTGGCCGCGAGCGCCGTACCCCCAGTGGCGGACGCCGCACGCGGCTGACGTCCGCCCCTCACCCGCAGACGGCCGCCCGTCGCCCGTCGCCCTGACAAGGATCAGGCTCCGCCTGACAGACTGTCGGGCATGCGCATTGTGGTTCTGGCCGGCGGTATCGGTGGTGCTCGTTTCCTGCGCGGCCTCAAGCGGGCCGCGCCCGACGCGGACATCACGGTGATCGGCAACACCGGCGACGACATCCATCTGTTCGGACTGAAGGTCTGCCCCGACCTCGACACCGTGATGTACACCCTCGGCGGCGGCATCGACGAGGAGCAGGGCTGGGGACGTGCGGACGAGAGCTTCCACGTCAAGGAGGAGCTCGCGGCGTACGGGGTCGGGCCCGACTGGTTCGGCCTCGGCGACCGCGACTTCGCCACCCACATCGTCCGTACGCAGATGCTCGCAGCGGGCTATCCGCTGAGCGCCGTCACCGAGGCGCTCTGCGCGCGGTGGAAGCCGGGCATCCGGCTGCTGCCGATGTCCGACGACCGGGTGGAGACGCATGTGGCCGTCGATCTGGACGGCGAACGCAAGGCGATCCACTTCCAGGAGTACTGGGTGAGGCTGCGCGCCTCGGTCGAGGCGCAGGCGATCGTGCCGGTCGGCGCCGAGCAGGCCAAGCCGGCGCCGGGGGTGCTGGAAGCCCTCGCGGAGGCCGACGTCATCCTCTTCCCGCCGTCCAACCCCGTCGTGTCGGTGGGGACGATCCTGGCCGTGCCCGGGATCCGGGAGGCGATCGCCGAGGCCGGGGTGCCGGTCGTGGGCCTGTCCCCCATCGTCGGGGACGCGCCCGTGCGCGGGATGGCGGACAAGGTGCTCGCCGCGGTGGGCGTCGAGTCGACGGCGGCGGCCGTGGCCGAGCACTACGGCTCCGGGCTGCTCGACGGCTGGCTCGTCGACACGGTGGACGCCGGGGCGGTCGACGCGGTGGAGGCGGCGGGCATCCGCTGCCGTTCCGTGCCGCTGATGATGACGGACGTCGACGCGGCGGCGGAGATGGCCCGGCAGGCTCTGGCGCTGGCCGAGGAGGTACGGGCATGAGCGCCGCCGGGACGGCCCGCGGCGCGGCCTTCGGCGAGGCGGCTGGTGCGTGCTCCGGAGAGGCGGCCGGGGCGGTCTTCGACGAGGCGCCCTCGTACCGAGTCCGGGCACTGCCCGGGATTCCCGAGGTGCGGGCCGGTGACGACCTGGCGAAGCTGATCGCCGCCACCGATCCGGGGCTGGTCGACGGGGACGTCCTGCTGGTCACGTCGAAGATCGTCTCCAAGGCGGAGGACCGGATCGTCGAGGCCGCCGACCGGGAGGCGGCGATAGACGCCGAGACGATACGGGTGGTGGCGCGCCGGGGCGCGTTGCGGATCGTCGAGAACCGGCAGGGTCTCGTCATGGCGGCGGCCGGGGTCGATGCCTCGAACACCCCCGCCGGGACGGTGCTGTTGCTGCCCGAGGACCCGGACCGCTCGGCGCGCGCGATCCGGGACGGGCTGCGGGACGCCCTCGGCGTCGAGGTCGGGGTCGTCGTCACGGACACCTTCGGACGCCCCTGGCGCGACGGACTCACCGATGTCGCGATCGGGGCGGCCGGGGTCCGGGTGCTGGACGATCTGCGTGGTGGGACGGACACGTACGGCAATCCGCTCAGCGCGACCGTGGTCGCCACCGCCGACGAACTGGCCGCCGCCGGTGACCTGGTCAAGGGCAAGGCGTCGGGGCTGCCGGTCGCGGTGGTGCGCGGGCTCGGCCATGTCGTGGCCCCCGCGGACTCGCCGGACTCCGCGGGCGGGGCGCGGGCGCTGGTGCGCGACGCGGCCGACGACATGTTCCGTCTCGGCACCTCGGAGGCGGTGCGGGAGGCACTGACCCTGCGGCGCACGGTGCGCGAGTTCACCGACGAACCGGTGGACCCGGGCGTGGTGCGGCGGGCCGTGGCCGCGGCGGTGACGGCGCCCGCTCCGCATCACACGACGCCGTGGCGGTTCGTGCTGCTGGAGTCCGAGGAGTCGCGGACCCGACTGCTCGACGCCATGCGGGACGCATGGGTCGCGGACCTGCGCGGGGACGGGAAGAGCGAGGAGTCGATCGCGAAGCGGGTACGGCGGGGCGATGTGCTGCGCCGGGCGCCGTATCTGGCGGTGCCGTGCCTGGTGATGGACGGATCCCACACCTACGGGGACGAGCGGCGGGACACCGCGGAGCGCGAGATGTTCGTGGTCGCCGCGGGGGCCGGGATCCAGAACTTCCTGGTGGCGCTGGCGGGCGAACGGCTCGGCTCGGCGTGGGTGTCCTCGACGATGTTCTGCCGTGACGTGGTGCGCGAGGTGCTGGACCTGCCGGAATCGTGGGATCCGCTGGGCGCGGTCGCGATCGGGCGGGCGGCGGTCGCGCCCACGGCACGGGACGCGCGGGATCCGGAGGCGTTCATCACGGTGCGGTGAACGAGCGCGCCGGGCGAACGCGATGGGCGAGCCGCGGTGGACGAGCACGATGGGCGAGCGTGATGGGCGAGCGTGACGGGCGAGCGTGACGGGGCTGCGTACGGCTCGGTGTCCTGTTCGGCCCGGAGCCCCTGCCGCACCGGCTCGGCGTTCTTGTCGTACGGCTCGGCGTTCTTGTCGTACGGCTCCGGGCGCGCGCGGGCGGTCCCCCGCCGTCCCCTGTCCGAGTGTCGGGATGTACCGGGCATCCGGAGGCGCCGAGTGTCGGGGTCTCCAGGTCCCGCGCCGCTTCACAGACGGGCGATGTCGCCCCGGGTCATGCGCGGGGCCCGGCGGGGCAAGACGCGGCCGGAGAGCAGGATGAGGCGGGTGGCCCGGTGCCGCTGGCCCTCGTAGGGGGCGAGCAGGGCCAGCATCTCCTCGTCGTCCGCGTGCCGGTTGTCCGCCAGGGCGTGGCCGACGATGCCCGGGAGGTGAAGGTCGCCGACCGTGACCGCGTCCGCCGCGCCGTTCGACCGCTGGAGGGTCTCGGCCGCGGTCCAGGGTCCGATGCCGGGCACGAGGCACAGCCGGGCCGTGGCCTCCGGGAGGTCCATGCCGGCCGCCTCCTCCAGACGGCGGGCCACCCGCACCGCGCGCAGGATCGTGGCCGAGCGCTTCGCGTCCACGCCCGCGCGGTGCCACTCCCAGGACGGGACCAGCGACCAGGTGCGGGGGTCCGGCATGACGTACAGGCCGAGGGCGGCGAACGCGGCGTCGTCCGTCGGCCCGGGCGCCGGAGTGCCATGGGCGCGGACCAGGTAGCGCCAGGCCCGGTACGCCTCGTCCGTGGTGACCTTCTGCTCCAGCACCGAGGGGATCAGGGACTCCAGGACCAGGCCGGTGCGCAGCAGACGGAGTCCGGGGCGCCGGTGCCGGGTCACGGCGAGCAGCCGGTGGTACGGACGGAAGGCGTCCGGGTCGTCCTCCGCGCCGAGCAGGGTCGGGAGGCGGTCCAGCAGCCAGGGTGCGCCCGGCCCCCAGGCCGCCGCCTCGATCCGGCCGCCCCGGTCGGACAGGCGGAGGGTGCCGGGGCCCGTCGGCGTGCGGCCGGTCCGCCAGACCGTTCCGTCCCGGGTGATCCGGAAGGTGGGGTCGGCGGGGCCCCGGCGCAGCGGGCCGAGGACGAGGCGCAGGTCGAGCGGGCCGGGCGGGGTCCAGTCGCGGGTCGGCGTGTGCTTCGCCGGGGCCGCCGCCTGGCGCGGGACGGCCGCACGAGGGGCGGTGCGGGGAGCGAATCGTCCTGCCACGGATGAGGTCCTCGGTCGTCGGGGTGCCTGTCGAGGGTAACGGCCTGGGAAGCGCCAGGGAGCGGGCTCGCGCCGCCCTGCGATTCCACCTGCGGCGTTGTCGCCGGTCGCCGGTCGCCGATGCGCCGCATCGCCCCCTCCCCCGCCCTTGCGATCGAAGCCGCACGACGACGCGGCGCTCCCTGAGCCATTCCCTGTCGTCCCCAGGCCATGGGCACGTCGTCCTCAGGCCGTGGGCACAGGGACGGGTGCCCGGTCGAGGGCGGCCGTCCGCCCGTTCTTCCTCTTCTTCCGTTTCCTCTGCTTCTGCTATTCGTCCGTTTTCGCTATTCGTCGGACGAGAAGCGCACCGCAGCGTCCGGCAGGACCGCCCCGCACCAGACGCGCATGCCGCCCAGCAGTTCGTTGTCGGCACCGACCCGTGCCCCGTCCCCGATCACCGCGTCGTCGACCACCGTCCGGCTGCCGATCCTGGCACCGGCTCCGACCAGCGAGTCCGTGATCACCGCTCCGGGTTCGATCACCGCTCCGGCCAGCACCGCGGACCCGGCTATCCGGGCTCCCCCGCCGATCAGGGCGCCCTCGCCGACGACCGTGCCGCCGGTGAGTTTGGCGTCGGCGGCCACGGAGGCGGTCGGCAGGACGAGCCGTTCGCCACAGCGCCCGGGGACGGCCGGGGAGGGGGCGCGGCCGAGCACCAGGTCGGCGGAGCCGCGCACGAAGGCGCGCGGGGTGCCGAGGTCCAGCCAGTAGGTGGAGTCGACCATGCCCTGAAGATGGGCGCCGGAGGCCAGCAGCCCGGGGAAGGTCTCGCGTTCGACGGAGACCGGCCGGCCGGCCGGGATGGTGTCGATGACCGAGCGGCGGAAGATGTACGCCCCGGCGTTGATCTGGTCGGTGACGATCTGTTCGGGCGTCTCGGGCTTCTCCAGGAACGCGGTGACCCTGCCGCTGCCGTCCGTCGGCACGAGGCCGAAGGCGCGCGGGTCCTCGACGCGGGTGAGGTGGAGCGAGACGTCCGCCCCCGAGGTGGTGTGCGTGGTGACCAGAGCCAGGATGTCGAGGCCGGTCAGGATGTCGCCGTTGAAGATGAGCACCGGTTCGTCGGGTCCCGAGGTGAGCCGGGACGCGACGTTGCGTATCGCGCCGCCGGTGCCCAGCGGTTCGCGTTCGGTGACGTACTCGATGTGGAGACCAAGCTTCGAACCGTCCCCGAAGTACGGCTCGAAGACCTCCGCCAGATACGAGGTGGCGAGCACGATGTGCTCGACCCCGGCGGCCCGGGCGCGCGCCAACTGGTGCGTCAGGAAGGGGACGCCCGCCGCCGGGACCATGGGCTTGGGAGTGTGCACCGTGAGCGGGCGCAGCCGGGTGCCCTTGCCGCCCACCAGGAGGATCGCTTCTCTTGCCTGTGTCACAGCGCTGACTCTGCTTCCTGGTGGGGCCCTGCCTTGTTCGGCTGGCCAGTGTATGCAGACCGGTTCGTACGCATCCGGCTCCGGTCCGCCCCGGTCGTGCCCGGTCGGCCCGCGAGATCCACGGCGGCCTTTCGGCGGCGTCCCGTCCGGGCCCCGGAGACCGTCCTGCGGCGCGTCCCCGAAAACCGTCCGGTGCCGCCGGGGTCAGCGTCCCTGAAGACGCGCGGAGCTGGTGCGGACCGAGCCGAGCTTCTTGTAAAGACGCGCTCCGGGGCATTCGGTTGCGAAGCCGTCCCGGTGGCCCGAGATGACGTTGAGTCTGGCCTTCGTGCCCTTCTTGAACTTGTTGCCGCCGCCCGAGACGAGCGTGGTCCTGCCGCTCGGGTCGGCGCCGAACAGGCCGAGCTTCCACGCGGTGAGCTTGGCGACGGAGTTCACCGCGGCGGCGGACGGGTTCGAGCCGCTGAAGGTGCCGAGCACCGCGATTCCCATGCTGTTGCTGTTGAAACCGAGCGTGTGCGCTCCCAGGACTGCCTTCGTCACTCCGCCCGCCCGCCCTTCGTAGATGGTGCCGCACTTGTCGACGGCGAAGTTGTAGCCGAAGTCCCGCCAGCCGCTGCTCTTGACGTGGTATCGGTAGATGCCGCGCAGGACCGCGGGCGCCTGGGAGCACGTGTAGCTGTTGCCCGTGGCGCTGTGGTGGATGAACGCGGCCTTGACGGCCTTGGTGTATACGAAGGCACGTTCCCTGAGCTTCTCGTCGGCTCCCCAGCCCTTGCGGGTGATGATGCGCGGGCGGGGGCCGATGTACGGCTGGGCGCCGGGCGCGCGCCCGGTCTCCGCCTCGCTCCGTGCCTCGGTCTCCGCCTTGTCGAGGGCGGGGAGCACGGTCCCGCCGAGCGAAGCGGCTTCGAGGGGGGTACGGCCGTCTCCGGAGCCCCAGATGCCCCATGAGTCCCGGGCGGCCTCGACTGCCTCGGCGCCCGCGGCGGCCTGGGCACCGGCCGCCGCCGCGACGGACTCCGTGAGGTCCGCGAGACCCTCGAAGTTCGTGTCGTCCGCATCCTCGGCGCGCCCGGTCGTGCCAACGGTCTCTGTGGTCCCAGTGTTTCCGGTGGTCCCGGTGTCTTCGGTGCTCCGGCCGGTCTCGGCCGGGACCCGCCGCGTTTCCCGGCCGGGGTCGACGAGTTCGAGGCGCAGGCCGGTGGGCAGGGACGCGGCTGAGCCGGCCCGGTCCTGGGAGCCCTGGGGGTCACGAGCACCGTACGAGTCGCGAGAGCGGTGCGAGTCATGAGACGAGTCATGAGAACTGTCGGACTCATGGGAGTCACGGGAGTCGTGGGAGCCAGAAGCCTCGTGGGAGTCAGGAGTGTCGTGGGAGTCAGGAGTGCCCTGCGATTCATGAGCGCCATGGGCATCATGAGTTTCGTGGGCGTCATGAGTGCCGTGCCGATGGGAGTCCGGGCCCGCCGGGCGTACGCGCACCGCGACACCGTCCGAGTCGCCGACCCAGAGCGGGGCGGTGGAGCCGCGGACACCGCCGGACCCTCGCTCGGTGCTCCCGGGGTCGGCGGCATGCTCGGCGTTGTGCGTCTCCAGGTCCTGCCAGTCGGACCAGCGTCCGGTGCCGCGGGCGCGGGTTCGGACCTGGGCGGTCCCGTGCAGTTCGGTGTCCGGGTCGTCCCATACCACGCCGACCAGCGAGAACGGGCGGACCGTGCGCTCGGTGAGTCCCTGTCCGGCGGACTCGGTGGTCCGGGTGGGGTCCTCGGTGGCCGGGCCGGAAGGGTCCGCCAGGGGCACCATCGCCAGGGACTGCGTCGACCCCGACACCCCGGAGGGCCCGGCGGACTCGACGGGGGCGGAGTCGGTGTCGGGGGCCGCGCCCGCGGGCGCGGCCGAGGGCAGCACGAGCACCGCCGCACAGGTGACGCCGATCGTAGATGCAAGAAAGACACGCATGCGAACAATCTTGGGCATAATCCGACAACTCCGTCCACCGGTGCAGTCCCCCGCACTTGACGGCCCGTCTGCCGAGCCGGTGCACCCGCTTCCCGTCCGCCCGCCCCGGCGCTCCGCGGCCGCGTACCCTTGCGCGGATGAACGCCACCGACCGCACCCCCGCCGACCTGCTGCGTTCCGCGCTCGCCACGGACCCGGCCCGCCCCTTGGTCACCTTCTACGACGACGCCACCGGAGAACGGGTGGAACTGTCGGTGGCCACCTTCGCCAATTGGGTGGCCAAGACCGCCAATCTGCTGCAGGGCGACCTCGCAGCCGAGCCCGGTGACCGGCTCGCCCTGCTGCTGCCCGCGCACTGGCAGTCGGCTGTGTGGCTGCTCGCCTGCTCCTCGGTCGGCGTCATCGCCGACGTGCAGGGCGACCCGGCCGACGCCGACCTCGTCGTCAGCGGCCCGGACGCGCTGGAGGCCGCGCGCGCCTGCTCCGGCGAGCGGGTCGCGCTGGCGCTGCGGCCGCTGGGCGGCAGGTTCCCGCAGGCCCCCGAGGGGTTCGCGGACTACGCGGTCGAGGTGCCGGCTCAGGGCGACCGGTTCGCCCCGTTCGCGCCCGTGGACCCGGACGCCCCCGCGCTGACGGTGGGCGGCACCGAGCTGACGGCGTCGCAGTTGGTGGGGCGGGCCCGCGAGGACGCCGCCGGGCTCGGCCTGACCGCGGGGTCGCGGCTGCTGACCGGGCGCCCGTACGACAGCTGGGAGGGGCTGAGCGCGGGGCTGTTCGCACCGCTGGCCGCGGGTGGCTCCGTGGTCCTCTGCCGCCACCTGGAGCGGTTGGGTGAAGACGGCCTGGCGAAGCGCGTCGAAAGCGAGCGGGTCACCAACACCGTGGTATGACAAGAGCCCTGATGCTCACCCATCCGGCCCATACCGGGTCGAGTCCTCAGGACTGCTCGTCAACTCCGGTACATGATCGGCGGTACCGACCACCGGGACACAACCAAGCGTGAGGTTCAGCCGTCTACTCCTGCGACCGGCGGCCCAGCGCGCCGCCGACCGTGAAGGATGGACGCAGACGTGAGCGAAAGCGCCGACCCGCCGGGCGACTCCGACGGCCCGGGGACGGGCCGGAAGGACGGCCCGGCCGGGGGCCGGGACGCCGACGGCCCCGGGGCGGGCACGGACGGCGGCGGACCGGCGGCAAACCCCGACGCGCCGCGCGGACGCCACTGGCCGCGCTGGGCCGCGCTCGGCGCCTCGCTCGTCGTCCTGGCCGCCGCAGGCGTCGGCTCGTGGCTGTACCGGAAGCTCGACGCCAACATCAGGACGGACACCTCGGCCGCCACCGAGCTGCGCGTGTACGAGCGGGAGCGGCCCGCCACCGTGGTGCGCAACGCGGAGAACATCCTGCTCATCGGCTCCGACACCCGGGCCGGCGACAACCGCGCGTACGGCAGTGACGACGGCGGCAGCCAGCGCTCGGACACCACGATCCTGCTCCATCTGGCCGCGGACCGGGAGAGCGTCACCGCGATCTCCCTGCCACGCGACCTGATGGTGAAGATCCCGGTCTGTCACAGACCCGGCGGCGCGGCCACGAAGAAGCAGTTCGCCCAGTTCAACTGGGCCTACCAGTTCGGCGGCACCGCCTGCACGGTCCGCACGGTCGAGAAGCTGACCGGCATCCGGATCGACCACCAGATGGTCGTCGACTTCAACGGGTTCAAGGACATGGTCGACGCCGTCGGCGGGGTCGAGGTGTGCCTGAAGAAGCCGGTCGACGACCCCGACGCGCGGCTGAAGCTCCCCGCCGGGCGCCAGAAGCTCGACGGCGAGCAGGCGCTGGGGTACGTACGGGCCCGCAAGTCCATCGGTGACGGCAGCGACACCGAGCGGATGGACCGCCAGCAGCAGTTCCTGGGCGCGCTGGTGAACAAGGTGCAGAGCGACGGTGTCCTGCTCAATCCGACCCGCCTGTACCCGGTGCTGGACGCGGCCACGAAGTCGCTGACCACCGACCCGGGACTGGACAGCCTCAGGGACCTGTACGACCTGGTGCGCGAATTGCGCGACGTACCGACCGACAGGGTGCAGTTCCTGACCGTGCCCCGGCGGCCGTACGGACCCGACCCGAACCGGGACGAACTCGTCCAGCCCGATGCGGAGCGGCTCTTCGGCCGGCTGCGCACGGACGCACCGGTCACGGTGGTCCCGGCGGACCGAATCGAGCGTGCCGACCGGAAGAACCTCAAGGGTGACGACGGGAAGAACAGCGGGAAAAACAATGCCTCTGCCGATACTCCGGGCGCCGCGAGCCCGAACCCCACCCCCACCTATTCGGGCAACAACGCGGCGGTGGACCCGTGTCGGCAGTAAAGCAATTCTCAAACAGAAGCCGGTGATCGGCGTGTAATGACCAGAATGACCAGTTGTAAGGACCGTGGAATTTGTCACGCACGTCGCTCGACGCCGAACTGGGCCGATAGTGTGACGCGATCCGGTGCTTCCGGCCGTCAGGCCGCGCACTTCTGGAGCGAAAGATCGGGCGCCTGACCGGGGCAGGCGCCTCGCGTGGCACCGACGGAGGACTCAAACAACCGTGGATGCGCAAAGCCGTGGGCGGGCGGATGAATTCGACCCCGCAGACCAGTGGGTACTCAACCCGGACACCGGCGATTACGAACTGCGACTGAACAATTCCGGAGGGGATTCGGCCACCGCTTCCCAGGCGCCGGGGCCGCGCGTCCCCCGTCGCAGAGAAGCGGAAGACGTTCGTGACACCGGCGGCCCGCGCGGGGAATCGGCACGCGGCGGCGAGCGCGGGGAATCGCTCCGTGACGGGGGTCAGCCCCGGGGCGCGGCCCGCGACGAGCAGGGGCGCGGCACCTCCCCGCACCGCGAGGTGCCCGAACAGCGTAGTCGCCGTTCGGCGGGCGGCCCGCGCGGCAAAGGGGGTTCCGGCCAGGCCGAGGCGGCGGGCCGGCGCAGCCGCAAGGCGCCCAAGGCGCGCCGCAAGAAGGCCCTGCTGTGGACGGGCGGCACGATGGCGTTCGTGCTGGTCGGCCTGCCGGTGGGCGGGTACGCGCTGTACCAGCACTTCAACGGCAACCTGAGCACGGTCGACGTGGGCACGGCGGGCAACAAGAACGTCTTCGACAACGACGCCCCGATCGACATTCTGGTCATCGGGACCGACAAGCGCACCGGCAAGGGCAACGAGGGCTACGGCGACAAGGGCAGCGTGGGCCACGCCGACACCAACATCCTCTTCCACGTCTCCAAGGACCGCTCCAACGCGACGGCGCTCAGCATCCCGCGCGACATGATCGTCGACATCCCGGAGTGCATGACCAAGCAGCCGGACGGCTCGGAGAAGGCCGTTCCGGGGACGGCGGGCGTCCGCTTCAACGAGAGCCTCGGCCAGGAGGGCCGCAACCCGGGCTGCACCATGCGCACGGCCGAGGAGTTGACCGGCCTGAAGATCGACCACTTCATGATGGTCGACTTCAACGCGGTCAAGGAGCTGTCCACCGCGGTCGGCGGTGTCCAGGTCTGCCTGGCCAAGCCGGTCAAGGACAAGGACTCGCACCTGGACCTGCCGGCGGGCGAGCACCGCATCCAGGGCGAGGACGCCCTGGCGTTCGTACGGACCCGGCACAGCTTCGGCAACGAGAGCGACCTGGACCGGATCAAGGTGCAGCAGCAGTTCGTCGCCTCGATGATCCGTCAGATACAGTCGAGCGACACCCTGACCAGCCCGACCAAGCTGTACAAGCTGGCGAACACGGCGACCAGGGCGCTCACCGTCGACACGGGCATCGGCTCGGTGACGAAGCTGACGGAGCTGGCTCAGGAGCTCGGCAAGGTCGACACCAAGAACATCACCTTCGTGACCGTGCCGGTGAAGGACAACCCGGCCGAGAAGGTCCGGGCGACGGTGGTACCGGACGCACCCAAGGCCGACCCGCTGTTCGCCATGATGCGCGAGGACACCTCGCTCACCGAGGTGAACGCGCAGAAGAAGAAGACCAAGAGCAAGCAGGACGCGCTCCTCAAAGGGCCCAGGGCGAACGCGGCCGACATACGGGTCGACGTGTACAACGGCGGCGAGATCGGCGGCGCCGCGCAGCAGACCGTCACCTGGCTGCAGAACACCCACGGTGTGCTCAAGTCCACCAACAAGGCCAACGCCCCGGCGAAGACCAGGAAGACGGCGCTGGAGTATGCACCGAACCAGGCGGACCAGGCCCGCGCCCTGGCCGACCTGATGGGCCTGCCCGCCTCCGCGCTGAAGCAGGGCACCACGGACGCCGAAGGGCTTCAGGCGATGATCCTGACGCTGGGCGCCGACTTCAAGGGCGCGGGCATTCCCATCGCGGCACCGGCGAAGGCACCGGAAGGTGTCCAGCAGGCGAACGCCGCCAAGCCAGAGTGCGCCAAGTGACACCGGGTCACCGCGCCACACCACGAGTCTGAACAGCAGGGGGGTCCCGGTGGGACGGAGCAGCACACCCGGTGGGGAGACGCGACCACGCGTCCGCGACGCGGGCCAACTCGGCTGGGACGACGGCCTCTACGAGGACGCGCAGGAGGAGCCGGAGCAAGGGCCGGACCAGGGCCCCGGCGCCCGGCAGCCCGCGTCCGGGGGCGCCGGTCACCGGGGCGGCGGGGCGAAGCGGCACGGTGGCAAGGGCGAAGGCCGGAACAAGAAGGGCAAGCGCCGGGTACTGCGCTGGAGCGCCACGGTGCTCGCGGTGCTCATACTCGGCGGCGCGGGCGCCGGATACTTCTACTACGAGCGCCTCAACGGGAACCTCAAGAAGGAGGACCTGACGCTCGGCGACAAGAAGATGGCCGACCACAAGGCCAACGCCGCCGGGCAGACCCCGTTGAACATCCTGCTCATCGGCTCGGACGCGCGGGACTCCAAGAAGAACCAGAAGCTCGGCGGGGCCAAGGACACCTTCGGGGCGCCGCCCCTCGCCGACGTACAGATGCTGGTCCATCTCTCCGCGGACCGCAGCAACATGTCGGTGATCAGCATGCCGCGCGACACCATGCTGAAGATCCCGAAGTGCACCGACCCGAAGACGAAGCGCGTCTACCCCGCGACCACCGGCCTGGCGATGACCAACGAGACGCTCGGCCGCGGCGGTCCCGGTTGCTCCGTGGCCACCTGGTACGAGCTCACCGGCATCACCATCGACCACTTCATGATGATCGACTTCGCGGGTGTGGTCTCGATGGCCGACGCGATAGGCGGCGTCCCGGTCTGCGTCAAGAGCAACGTCTACTCCCACACGAGCGACGGCAAGGGCTCCGGGCTGAAGCTGGAGAAGGGCACCACGAAGATCAAGGGCAAGCAGGCCCTCCAGTGGCTGCGCACCCGCTACGGCTTCGAGGACGGCACCGACCTCGGCCGTACCCACGCCCAGCACATGTACATGAACTCGATGGTCCGTGAGCTGCGCAAGGGCACCAAGCTCACCGACCCGGGCAAGCTGATGGATCTGGCCGAGGCGGCGACGAACGCGCTGACGGTCGACAAGGGCGACAACGGCCTCGGCTCGATCAATAGGCTCTACGACCTCGCGGAAGAGCTCAAGAAGGTGCCCCCCAAGCGCATCACCATGACGACGATGCCGAACGTCTACGGGACGGGCGCGCTCAAGGAGCGGGTGCTCCCCAAACCCGGCGACGCCGACCAGCTCTTCCAGATGGTCCGCGACGACATCCCGCTCGACGGCAAGGCGTCCAAGCGCAAGACACCGGCCGCCGCCAAGAAACCCACCGCGTCCCCCGCCGAGATCCCGGTGACCGTCCGCAACGGAACGCGGACCGACACCGAGTACCCGGCCAAGGGCCGTGCCTCGGCGGTCAAGGAGCTGCTGGCCGGGAAGGGGTTCACCCAGGCCGCGGTCGACGCGCAGAACACCGAGGCGGCGAAGCGGACCGGGATCCTCTTTCCCACCGTGGACATGGAGGGCAATGCCCAGGCGGTCGCCAAGGCGCTCGGCATCCCGCTGTCGGCGGTGAAGAAGTCGACCGACGTCTCGGGCATCACGCTGACCGTGGGGGCCGACTGGCGCGAGGACGGCGACTACCACGCGCCCTCCGCCGAGCAGAAGACCCCGGACAGCGCACGGGCGCTCAACGGCGACGACGAGTCGGCCTGCATGGACATCCAGCCGGGCTTCGGCTGGTAGGCACCGGGACACGACGCACCGCGGGGGCCCTCCGGCACATCGGAGGGCCCCCGCGGTGTCCGTGGTGTCCGTGGTGCTCAGAGCCTGTCGGTGATCTCCGGCCGGCTCTCAGACGGTCATGGCCGGGCGGCGGCTGGCGATGACCTTCTTCGCCAGCGAACGCGGGCTGGTCAGGAAGCCGTACCCCCACGACATGTGCATGGTCGCCAGCGCCACCGGAATCCGGACCCGCGCCTTCAGCGGCAGACCCTTGCCCGCCGGCACGGACCCGGCGACGATCGCGGCGACGTACCCGG
Organism: Streptomyces sp. NPDC002476; assembly: GCF_042889785.1. Classification (NCBI taxonomy): domain Bacteria; kingdom Bacillati; phylum Actinomycetota; class Actinomycetes; order Kitasatosporales; family Streptomycetaceae; genus Streptomyces; species Streptomyces sp. NPDC002476. Next base: position 34,305 of record NZ_JBIARH010000005.1, read on the forward strand.
CGGGAACGACGAAGGCCCACGGGGTGACGGCCGCACCGGCCACGATGCCCGCGGCGATCGCGCAGACGGCGGTGGGCGGCGCCAGGTAGCGCAGGTTGATCGAGCCGGAGTGGTAGCGGGCGACGACGTGCCGCCAGCGGCCGTAGTCCTTGTACTGCTTGGCGAGTGCCCGGACCGAGGGCCGGGGCCGGTACTGCACCTTCAGCTCGGGCGAGAACCAGATCAGGCCGCCCGACTCGCGGATGCGGAAGTTCAGCTCCCAGTCCTGGGCGCGGATGAACTCCACGTTGTAGCCGCCCGCCTTCTCCAGCGCCTCGCGACGGAAGACCCCGAGGTACACGGTCTCGGCCGGACCGGCCTGGCCCCCGGTGTGGAAGGCCGCGTTGCCGACGCCGATCCTCGACGTCATGGCCGCGGCGACCGCGTCCTCCCAGGCGTTCTCGCCCTCGGCGTGCATGATGCCGCCGACGTTCTGCGCGCCCGTCTCCTCCAACAGCCGGACGGCCGTCGCGATGTAGTTCGGCGACAGCATCCCGTGACCGTCGACCCGTACGACCACGGGGTGGCTGGACGCCTCGATCGCGGCGTTCAGGGCGGCCGGGGTGCGGCCGGACGGGTTCGGGACGGTGTGGACCCGGGGGTCCTCGCGCACCAGCTCCGCTGCGATCTCGTCCGTCCGGTCGGTGGAGGGGCCCAGCGCGATCACCACCTCCATCTCACCGGCGTACTCCTGCTCCAGGATGTGCCGGACGGAGTTCCTGAGATGACGTTCCTCATTGAGCACCGGCATGATCACGGAGACGGCGGGGTGCTGCGCGGCAGACATGGTGGTCCTCGGGTGGGCGGGTGGTCCTCGGGGGCGCGAGGGGTTCGCACCCCACCAGGCAACGGTATTCGGCCGCCACGTTACCGCTAATGGGGGACACGGACGCGCGCCACCGGGTCGCTTCGCGGGCAGTCGATCATATGGGCCTACTGTGCGAACGGTCCCCTCGCACCGCGGAGGTCCCCCCGTGCCCACGCCGCACCCCTCCCCCCGCCGTTCCCCGCGCCCCCGCGCCGTCCCGCCGCCACACAGGCCGAGAGGACGGGCCGGGCGACCGCGCTGGGGCATGCGGATGGTGACCGGTCTCTCGGTCCTCGTCCTCGGCGCCGGAGGCATCGGCCACGCGATGGTGACCGGTCTGGAGACCGGGATCGACCGGATCGACCCGTTCAAGGACATGAAGAACCGGCCCCGGGCCGGGCACGGCACGAACCTGCTGCTGGTCGGCACCGACGGCCGTGACCGGATCACCCCGGCGGAGAAGAAGAAGTACCGGCTGGGCGGCGCCCCGTGCAACTGCACCGACACCTTGATGCTGGTCCACCTCTCGACGGACAAGAAGCGCGCGAGCGTCGTCTCGCTGCCCCGCGACAGCTACGCCGAGGTCCCCGAGCACAAGGACCTCACCACGGGACGGACCCACTCCCCGCACCCGGTGAAGCTGAACGCCGCCTATGCCGAGGGCGGCCCCGGGCTGACCGTGCGGACCGTGGAGCACATGACGGGCGTCAAGATCGACCACTATCTGGAGGTCGACTTCACCAGCTTCATGAAGACCGTGGACACCCTGGGCGGGGTGCGGATCTGCACGCCCCGGCCGCTGAAGGACTCGTACACCGGTCTCGACCTCGCAGCGGGCACCCACGACCTCAATGGCGGACAGGCGCTCCAGTTCGTCCGGTCCCGCTATGTCGACGGGGCCTCCGACCTGGGCCGGATGCAGCGCCAGCAGAAGTTCCTCGCCTCGCTGATCGAGCAGGCGACCAGCAGCGGCGTGCTGCTGAACCCGGTGAGGTTCCGGGACGCCGCCTCGACGATGCTGAACTCGGTCCGGGCTGACAAGGGGTTCGGTACGGAACAGATGCTGGAGCTCGGAAGCGCGATGCGCGGCTTCTCCCCCGCCTCGTCCGAGTTCGCCTCCGTGCCGCTGGAGAACGTCGCCCATCCGGTCAAGGGGATCGGTTCCACGGTGAAGTGGGACGAGCGGAAGGCGGACAAGCTGTTCCAGGCCCTGCGCGACGACAAGCCGCTCGCCCCCGAGCGCCCGGACGCGCCCCGGTCGAAGGCCGTTCCGGTCGACGTCGCGCCGGAGCGGATCCGGGTCCAGGTCTACAACGGGACGACGAAGGACGGGCTCGGCAGAACGGTCGACGACGCGCTGCACGCCACCGGTTTCGACACCTCGCGCACCCCGCTGAACGCGGACTCGCGCGACCTGCGGCGCACCCTGATCACCTACGACTCGCGCTGGGACCGGTCCGCGAAGTCCCTGGCCGAGGCCCTGCCGGGGGCCGAACTGCGGGAGGTGACCGGGCAGGGCCCCACGCTGAAGGTGACGGCGGGCGCGGACTTCGACACGGTGCGGCCGGTACGGGCCGAAAAGACGGAGCGGGGGGAGTTCGGCACGGTCACGGGTGACCAGGTGACCTGCCCGTGACGTCCGTGGCCGGTCGGCCCCGGGGCCGGTACGAGAACGCCCCGGGGGACCGGCGCCGACCGGGGCGGGTCGACCACGCCGGGAACCGAGGACGCCCGGGGCCCGCCCGTCGACGGCCCGGCCGGCAGGAGGCCGCACCGCCGATGACCCGCCGACGGGACGCCCGCCCGTCGACGGCTCAGTCGCCGATGCCGTCCGCGGCGCGCTTCTCGCGCAGTTCCTTGATCGCGCGACGCCGTGCCAGACGGTGGGTGCGCCGGATCTGCGCCTCCTGGTAGCGCCTCCTGTCCCGCTCGGTCTCCGGGATGACCTGCGGCACGGGGCGTGGCCTGCCGTCCGCGTCCACCGCGGCGAACACCAGGTACGCGCTGCCGACCTGCTGGGCGGGGGTGGACTCGTTCCACCGCTCGGCCATGACCCGGACGCCGACCTCCATCGAGGAACGGCCCGTCCAGTTCACCTGGGCACGGACGTGAACAAGGTCACCCACGCGAACCGGCTCCAGGAAGACCATCTCGTCCATCGACGCCGTCACCGCGGGTCCGCCGGAGTGCCGTCCGGCCACGGCGCCCGCCGCGTCGTCGACCAGCTTCATGATCACGCCACCGTGCACCGTGCCCAGCAGGTTGGTGTCGTTGCCGGTCATGATGTGGCTGAGGGTGGTCCGGGATGCGGCGGTCGACTTGCCGGGAATGCCGCCCTCCGGACGTGGGGACTGATCTGTCATATCGTCCACCTTATGCGGGGCATTCGAGCCGACGGCAATGCATCAGCTTCGCAACAGCACCGGTGCGATTTTCCGTACACCCTGTAAGAGGAGCACACCCGGCCTGCACACTGGACCGCATGAGTGATTGGCCCGAGGGCTGGACCGACGACAACCGCGGCGGTGACCGCGGCAACCGCTACGGGCAGGGAAGCGGAAGCGACCGGCCCGAAGGCGCCCGTGTGATGCGCCACGTCCAGCGGCGCCCCGCTCCGCCGCAGCAGCGCCCGGCCCCGCCCCGGCCCCGCCAGGCACCGCCGCAGTACGCCGACGGCGCGGGGTACGACAGCGGTTACAACACGGGCCAGGTCTACGGCGGCGGCCGGGACGGCGGCGGGAGCAACGGCCCCGGCGGCGGCCGGGGCGACGGCGGACAGGGCTACGGACGCCCGGCACCCGACTGGGGCCGCCGCATCAAGGTGGGCGCGCTGTCACTGGTCGTCGTGGTGCTCGCGGTCTCCATAGGCACGTACTTCTGGGCCGACTCCAAGCTCAACCGCGAGGTGGACCTCTCCAAGGTCATCGAGCGGCCGGAGGAGGGCGACGGCACCAACTACCTGATCGTCGGCTCCGACAGCCGCGCGGGCATGACGGACGAGGACAAGAAGCGCCTGCACACCGGCTCCGCCGAGGGTAAGCGGACCGACTCGATGATGATCCTGCACGACGGGTCCAACGGGCCGACGCTGATCTCGCTGCCGCGCGACTCGAACGTCGAGATCCCCTCGTACAAGGGCTCCGACTCCGGCAAGCTCTATCCGGCCCGCGGCCGTTTCACCAAGCTGAACGCCGCGTACGCCGAGGACGGCCCCGAACTCCTCGTCCGCACCGTCGAGTTCAACACCGGCCTGCACATCGACCACTACGTCGAGATCGGCTTCGGCGGCTTCGCCAACATCGTGGACGCGATCGGCGGCGTGGAACTGGACATCCCCAAGGCGTTCAAGGACAAGAAGTCCGGCGCCGACTTCGAGGCGGGCAAGCAGACGCTGAACGGCGAGCAGTCGCTGGCCTTCGTCCGCACCCGGTACGCGTTCGCCGAGTCGGACCTGGCGCGTACGAAGAACCAGCAGAAGTTCCTCGCGGCCCTCGCCAGCCAGACGGCCACGCCCTCCACGATCCTCAACCCGTTCAAGCTGTACCCGACGATGAGCGCCGGCCTGGACACCCTGATCGTGGACGAGGACATGTCGGTCTGGTCCCTGGGGCAGATGTTCTTCGCCATGAAGGGCGTCACGGGCGGCGACGGCACGTCGATGAACATGCCGATCTCCGGCTCCGCCGGCGGCAACCTGGTCTGGGACAAGGCCAAGGTCAAGCAGCTCGTGGACCAGCTCAACAACGACGAGAAGGTCACCGTCTCCGAGAAGTGAGGGGGAGGGGAGCCGGCGGGACCGGGCGAACGGTCGCGGCCGAACGGCGCCCCGGGACCACCGGGCGGTACGCGAACGGGCCCCGGCGGCACACCGGTTCACCGGTTCGCCGCCGGGGCCCGGCCGCCTCCCCGGCCGGGGGCCGCGTCACCCCCGGCCCGGGGCCTACTTCGAGTAGTCGATGTTGCCCGACTCATCCATGTAGGGATGGATCTGGGTGGGCTCCTGGATGTCGACGTCCGAACGCCGGGGCCCCTCCGGCCCCGCGGGACCGATCCGCATCATCCGCTCGATCCGGACGACCTGGAAGCAACGCCCGCGCACGTTCAGCTCATTGGGCCGCACCTGCCGCATGAACGCCTCCGCGGCCCGCGCGTACGCGGCGGTCTCCTGCTCGTCCGACTCCTCGATCAGCGGCCGGACTTCTTTGAGGTAGTGGGCGAAGGAGCGCCGCGCGTCCTGCGGGGTCGGATGCTGGCCCGACGCCATCGACCAGGAATGCCCCTTCTTCTCCATCACCCGGAAGGTGACCGGCAGCAGCACCAGCCCCGGATGGGTCCGCAGCGCCCGCCGCGAATCGGCCAGCACATCGGACGGGAAGCGGTCCGAGGTGTACTGGTACGGCAACAGCCCCATCCGGTCCAGCCCCTCCGTCAGCCCCACCGCCGCCGCGTGGTCGACGACGAAGCCCTTGGTGGTGGAGGGGACGCGCGTCCGGAAGTCCCAGCCCTCGCAGTCCACGTCCGTGGGCCTGGGGGGCTCCAGGCGCCCGCCGCCGATCCTGGTGAACTCGTCGGCACGCACGACGCGGTATCGCGTGTCCCCTGCGGTCAGTTCGTTCACCGGCTCGGTCTCCAGCCGCGCCACCGCGTCCAGCAGCAGACGCCTCTCGCGAGGATCGTCCGTCTCGTCCTTGGCCTTGAACCAGAGATGGGAATTCAGCTCGTCACGGGCGTCCTGCGGGTAGCCGGTGTCCATGTCCGTCAGCAGCCGCCATCGCGGCCGCTCTCCGCGACGCTGCTCGGCGATACCGAAAAGCGGCCCGCGGACCACGATCTTCGCGTACTCCCGGGACGCGGCGAAGGCATCCGCCTCGGTGACCAGGGACACCGGATCGTCGCGGTGCTCCACGTTGATGACGAGCTGCTCCGGATGCTCCTGATAGTGATCAACCATGCACTCAGTGTGCCGAGTTCGTCGCCGCGAGGTGGGCGAAACGGAAGAACCGACCACCCGGATCCGCCGCCCGCACCCGAGGCCCGCCGGAGGACTCCCCGCCCTCCCGGCCGCGGCCCGGCCGGGCCGCCGTCGCCGCGAGGCCGACGCCCGGGTGCCGACGCCCCGCTGAGGCGCCGGAGGGCGCGTGGCCCGCAGACGGCAACAGCCCCCGGCATCACGCCGGGGGCTGGCCTGACCTGCGAAAACCCCGCTACGGAAGGTTCCTCGCCATCACGATCCGCTGAACTTGGTTCGTGCCCTCGTAAATCTGGGTGATCTTCGCGTCGCGCATCATCCGCTCCACCGGGTAGTCCCGTGTGTAGCCGTAGCCGCCGAGGAGCTGGACCGCATCCGTGGTGATCTCCATGGCGACGTCGGAGGCGAAGCACTTGGCCGCGGCGCCGAAGAAGGTGAGGTCGCCGTCGACGCGCTCGGACTTGGCGGCGGCCGAGTAGGTGAGCTGGCGGGCCGCCTCCAGCTTCATGGCCATGTCGGCGAGCATGAACTGGACGCCCTGGAAGTCGGCGATCGGCTTGCCGAACTGCTTTCGCTCCTGGACGTAGCCCTTGGCGTAGTCGAGGGCGCCCTGGGCGATGCCGAGGGCCTGGGCCGCGATGGTGACGCGGGTGTGGTCCAGGGTCTTCATCGCGGTGGCGAAGCCCGTACCCTCCTCGCCGATCATGCGGTCTGCGGGGATGCGGACGTTGTCGAAGTAGACCTCGCGGGTCGGGGAGCCCTTGATGCCGAGCTTCTTCTCCGGGGCGCCGAAGGAGACGCCCTCGTCCGACTTCTCGACGACGAAGGCGGAGATGCCCTTGGAGCGCTTGGTCGGGTCGGTGACGGCCATGACCGTGTAGTACTCGGAGACGCCCGCGTTGGTGATCCAGCGCTTCACACCGTTGAGCACCCAGAAGTCGCCGTCGCGCACGGCGCGGGTCTTCATGCCGGCCGCGTCCGAACCCGCGTCGGGCTCGGAGAGGCAGTACGAGAACATCGCGTCGCCCTTGGCGAGCGGGCCCAGGTACTTCTTCTTCAGGTCCTCGGAGCCGGAGAGGATCACCGGGAGCGAGCCCAGCTTGTTCACGGCCGGGATGAGGGAGGAGGAGGCGCAGGCGCGGGCCACCTCCTCGATCACGATGACCGTGGCGAGGGCGTCGGCGCCCGCGCCGCCGTACTCCTCCGGCACGTGCACGGCGTGCAGGTCCGCACCGGTCAGGGCGTCCAGGGCCTCCTGCGGAAAGCGCGCCTCCTCGTCGACCGCCGCCGCGTGCGGGGCGATCTTCGCCTCGGCGAGCGCACGCACCGTCTCGCGGAGCATCTCGTGCTCCTCGGCCGGACGGTACAGGTCGAAATCGGTCGAACCCGCCAAAGCGCTCACTCCCCAAAGAAGCTAACTACCGTTAAGTAACCCAATTTTAGAGCGCGCCGCCCGCCTCGGCCTATGCAATGCGTGCGTGACCTTGCCGACAGGGGTCCCGGGACCTGCGCGGACGGCCGGAATCGGGGCCTGTGGCGGCACGACTATGCTCGTTCACCGCACGTTCCACCGCATGTCCCGACCGCACGTCTGCCCGCACCTCCCAGGAGCACCGCATGGCCCTCAGGATCACTGTGATCGGCACCGGATATCTCGGCGCCACCCACGCCGCGGCCATGGCGGAACTGGGCTTCGAGGTCCTCGGCCTCGATGTCGTGCCGGAGAAGATCGAGATGCTGGGCGTCGGCCGGGTCCCGATGTACGAGCCGGGGCTGGAGGAGCTGCTCCGCAAGCATGTCGCGGGCATCGAGGGGTCCACGGGACGGCTGCGGTTCACCACCTCGTGGCAGGACGTGGCGGACTTCGGCGATGTGCACTTCGTGTGTGTGAACACTCCGCAGAAGCACGGCGAGTACGCCTGCGACATGAGCTACGTGGACAGCGCCTTCGAGTCCCTGGCCCCTCATCTGACCCGGCCCGCCCTGGTCGTCGGCAAGTCGACCGTGCCCGTGGGCTCGGCCGCCCGGCTGGCGGCCCGGCTGGCGGAGCTGGCCCCGGCGGGCGCGGACGCCGAACTGGCCTGGAACCCGGAGTTCCTGCGTGAGGGCTTCGCCGTGCAGGACACCCTGCACCCGGACCGGATCGTCGTCGGCGTGGCGAGCGAGCGGTCCGAGAAGCTGCTGCGCGAGGTGTACGCGGTGCCGCTCGCCGAGGGCTCGCCGTTCGTCGTGACGGACTTCCCGACCGCCGAGCTCGTGAAGACCGCGGCCAACTCCTTCCTGGCCACGAAGATCTCGTTCATCAATGCCATGGCGGAGGTCTGCGAGGCCGCCGACGGCGACGTGAAGAAGCTGGCCGAGGCCATCGGGCACGACGAGCGGATCGGGTCCAAGTTCCTGCGGGCCGGGATCGGGTTCGGCGGCGGCTGCCTGCCCAAGGACATCCGCGCGTTCATGGCGCGCGCCGGTGAGCTGGGCGCGGACCAGGCGCTGACCTTCCTGCGTGAGGTCGACTCGATCAACATGCGCCGCCGCGGTCACATGGTGGAGCTGGCCCGGGAGGCCGTGGGCGGCGACTCGTTCCTCGGCAGGCGGGTGGCGGTGCTGGGCGCGACGTTCAAGCCGGACTCGGACGACGTACGGGACTCGCCGGCGCTGAACGTGGCCGGACAGATCCACCTCCAGGGCGGCCAGGTCACGGTCTTCGACCCGAAGGGCATGGAGAACGCCCGGCGGCTCTTCCCCACCCTCGGTTACGCGGACTCGGCGCTGGACGCGGTGCGCGGCGCGGACGTGGTGCTGCACCTGACGGAGTGGCGGGAGTTCCGCGAGCTGGACCCGGCGGCGCTCGGGGAGGTCGCGTCGCGCCGGATCATCCTGGACGGCCGCAACGCGCTCGACGGCGAGCTGTGGCGCGGCGCTGGCTGGGCCTACCGGGCGATGGGACGCCCGACGGCCTGACCGCCGGGCCGTACGGCTTCTCCGCCGTACGACTCCTCCCTTTCACGGCTACGGCCCTCCCCCGCACGGCCCCGTGCCGCATGACGCCCGGCCGCCGCCCGACGGCGGTGTCCGGGCCGCCGGGACGGGCTCTCAGCCCTGTCTGGCGCGATAGGCGCGCATCTTGGCGCGGGCGCCGCACACCGACATGGAGCACCAGCGCCGCCGCCCCGCCGGGCTGCGGTCGTAGTACGCCCACCGGCAGTCATCGGCCTCGCACACCTTGAGCCGGGCCCAGGTGCCGTCGGCCACCGCCTCCGCGATGGCCCGCGCGACCCGGGCGGTCAGCCCGGCCGGTTCCTCGACGGGCCGCAGCGCCGCCGTGCCCGCCGCGTCCACCGTCACGCGCAGGGGCGCGGCGGCGAGGAGGCGGTCGAGTTCGGGGACTTCCGCGTCCTCGGCCGGGCGATGGCCCGCATGGGCGAGACAGACGGCGCGAAGCGCCTCGCGCAAGACGCGGACGTCCGGGACGTCCGCGTCCACGAGGCCGAAGGCGGCGCGCCCCTCCGCCGTGTCGAGCGTGTCCGCACCGGTCTCGATGTCCAGCGTGTTGACCAGGACCTCGATCAGCGCGAGTCCGCCGGGCGCGGCGTTCTTCGCGCTCACGGTGCGGAATCCTTCGCTTTCATGGTTGCGACGTTACCTCCGCTGGGGCAGCATGCAGTAACGGTTACCGGTTGAGCCGCTTTAGCGGTAACGATCGATGGTGACCCGCCGCTTTCAGCGGTGCCGAACCGCTTACGAGGAGGAAGTGTCATGGCTGTCGCCACTCTGGGTGCCGTCGTTCTGGACTGCCCCGACCCCGTCGCGCTCGCGGGCTTCTACGCCGGGCTGCTCGGCGGAACGGTCGAGGACGACGGCGACGGCTGGGTGGAGCTGACCGGGACCGGGGGCGCGCTGCTCGCGTTCCAGGCGGCGCCGGGGCACGTGCCGCCGCAGTGGCCGGGTGAGGACGGTGCGCAGCAGTTCCACCTGGACCTGACCGTGCCGGATCTGGACACGGCGGAGCGTGAGGTGCTCGCCCTGGGTGCGACCGCGCTGGACACGGAGGACCGGAATCGAAGCTTCCGCGTTTACGCGGATCCCGTGGGGCACCCGTTCTGTCTGTGCAGGGGCTGACCGTCCGCACGGCGCACCGCCCGCGCGAGGTGCACGGCCCGAGGCCCGGGCCTGAACGACGGCCCGGAGCCTGAACAACGGCCCGGGCCTGAACGACGGAGTGCGGGGCGCCCCGCAGAGGCGCCCCGCACTCGACGGTTCCGGCCGCTCAGCCGGCCTGGGCCGGTGTGTCCAGCTGCTCGATGGTCGCGTGCGACGGGCCCCGGCGGGCGCTCAGGTCGCGCGCCACGGCCTCGGCGTCGCGCAGGACCCGCACCGCGTTCCGCCAGGTGAGCTTGGCGAGGTCGGCGGTGGACCAGCCGCGGCCGAGCAGTTCCGCGATCAGGTTCGGGTAGCCGGAGACGTCCTGGAGGCCGTTTGGGAGGAAGGCCGTGCCGTCGTAGTCGCCGCCGATACCGATGTGGTCGATCCCGGCGACCTCGCGCATGTGGTCGAGGTGGTCGGCGACGGTCGCCGCGGTGGCCACCGGGCGCGGGTTGGCCGCCTCGAACGCGGCGTGGAGCTCCATGGCCCGCGCACTGGTGTCGAGATGGTGCAGACCGTGGGCGCGCAGGTTCGCGTCCGCGGCCTCGGTCCAGGCGACGGCCTCCGGCAGGACGAACTTCGGCACGAAGGTGGCCATGGCGATGCCGCCGTTGGCCGGGAGCCGTTCGAGCACGTCGTCGGGGATGTTGCGCGGGTGGTCGCAGATCGCGCGCGAGGAGGAGTGCGAGAACATCACCGGCGCCACGGAGGTGTCGAGCGCGTCGCGCATGGTCGTGGCCGCCACGTGCGAGAGATCGACGAGCATGCCGGTGCGGTTCATCTCCCGTACGACCTCGTGGCCGAACGGCGAGAGACCGCCGACGCCCGGTTCGTCGGTCGCCGAGTCCGCCCACGCGATGTTGTCGTTGTGGGTGAGCGTCATGTACCGGACGCCGAGCGCGTACAGCCCCCGCAGGGTGCCGAGCGAGTTGTTGATGGAGTGGCCGCCCTCCGCACCCATCAGGGAGGCGATGCGGCCCTCGGTCCGGGCCGCCTCCATGTCGTCGGCGGTCAGGGCGCGCCGCAGGTCGGCGGGGTGGCGGGCCAGCAGCTCGGCGACCACGTCGATCTGTTCGAGGGTGGCGCTGACGGCCTCGTCGCCCGCCATGTCGGACTGTACGTAGACCGACCAGAACTGGGCGCCGACGCCCCCGGCGCGCAGCCGGGGGATGTCGGTGTGCAGGTGGGCGGACTGGTCGGTGGCGATGTCCCGGGCGTCCAGGTCGTAACGGACCTGCTCGCGCAGCGCCCATGGCAGGTCGTTGTGTCCGTCGACGACGGGGTGCTCGGCGAGGAGTTCCCTCGCCCGTTCCAGCTGCCGTTCGTCGGGCCGAGGCCCCTCCACGATCAGCTCTTCCACGATCGGCTCCTCCCCGAACCGCCGCTCCCCGAGCCGCGGCTTCTCTGCGCTCGCTGTTCCTCTGTGCTCCGCTGTTCTCCGTGCCCTGCGACCGCTCCGCGGCAGGCTACTTCCCGAAGCCGAAGGAGTCGGAGCCCTCGACCTTGGCGCGCAGCCGCTTGCCCTTCTCCGTCGCCTGGTCGTTCAGCTCCTGCTGGAACTCGCGCATGCGGGCCAGCAGGTCGGCGTCGTGGGCGGCGAGGATGCGCGCGGCGAGCAGGCCCGCGTTGCGCGCGCCGCCGACGGAGACGGTCGCGACGGGGACACCGGCGGGCATCTGGACGATGGAGAGCAGGCTGTCCATGCCGTCCAGGTACTTCAGCGGGACCGGCACCCCGATCACCGGCAGCGGGGTGACGGAGGCGAGCATCCCGGGCAGGTGGGCGGCGCCGCCCGCGCCCGCGATGATCGCCTTGAGGCCCCGGTCGGCCGCCTCCTCGCCGTATGCGACCATCTCGCGCGGCATGCGGTGGGCGGAGACGACATCGACCTCGTAGGGGATCTCGAACTCGTCGAGGGCCTTGGCCGCGGCCTCCATGACGGGCCAGTCGGAGTCCGAGCCCATGACGATGCCGACGACCGGCGCGGTGGTGGCGGGAGGGGTCATTCGGTGATCGTTCCTCGCAGGTAGTCGGCCGCGTGCCGGGCGCGCTCGCGCACGTCCGCCAGGTCGTCGCCGTAGGTGTTGACGTGTCCGACCTTGCGGCCGGGCTTCACGTCCTTGCCGTACATGTGGATCTTGAGCTGCGGGTCGCGGGCCATGCAGTGCAGGTAGCCCTGATACATGTCCGGGTAGTCGCCGCCGAGGACGTTGCACATGACCGTCCAGGGGGCGCGGGGGCGCGGGTCGCCGAGCGGCAGGTCGAGGACGGCCCGCACGTGGTTGGCGAACTGCGAGGTGATCGCGCCGTCCTGGGTCCAGTGGCCGGAGTTGTGCGGGCGCATCGCGAGCTCGTTGACGAGGATGCGGCCGTCACGCGTCTCGAAGAGTTCGACGGCCAGATGACCGACGACGCCGAGTTCGGCGGCGATCCGGAGCGCGAGCTGCTGGGCCTCGCCGGCCAGCCGCTCGTCCAGCTCGGGCGCCGGGGCGATGACCGTGTCGCAGACGCCGTCGACCTGGATCGACTCGACGACCGGGTAGGCGACGGCCTGGCCGTGCGGCGAGCGGACGATGTCGGCCGCCAGTTCCCGTACGAAGTCGACCTTCTCCTCGGCGAGGACCGGGACCCCGGCCCGGAAGGGCTCGGCCGCCTCGGCCTCGGAGCGGACCACCCAGACGCCCTTGCCGTCGTAGCCGCCGCGCACGGTCTTGAGGACGATGGGGAAGCCGCCCGCCCGTCGTCCGCCGCCGTCCTCGCCGGAGCGCGCCTCGTGCCCGCCCCCTTCGAGTTCGGCCGCGAACGCCGCGGCGTCCGCCGGGTCCGTCACGATGCGGTGGCGGGGGCAGGGCGCGCCGATCGCGTCCAGCTTCGCGCGCATCACCCCCTTGTCCTGGGCGTGCACCAGCGCGTCGGGGCCCGGACGCACGGGTATGCCGTCCGCCTCCAGGGCCCGCAGGTGTTCGGTCGGTACGTGCTCATGATCGAAGGTGATCACGTCACAGCCGCGCGCGAAGGCACGCAGCGTGTCCAGGTCGCGATAGTCGCCGACGACGACTTCGTTCACCACCTGGGCCGCCGAGTCCTGGGGGGTGTCGCTGAGGAGCTTGAACTTGATGCCGAGGGGGATGCCCGCCTCGTGGGTCATACGGGCGAGCTGACCGCCGCCGACCATGCCGACTACCGGGAACGTCACCCGTCCAGGGTATCCGGCGCCCCGGCGGTCGCCCGACGACGGCCTCCGCGCGCCCGGCGGGCCGGGGCCCGCCGCTCCCCCGTCGAACTCGTCCCCACCCGTCCCGTGTGTTCGTCCCCACATCCGTCCCCGCGTGCGTCACCGTCCATTCGCCCGCCTGTCGTCGTTCCTCTCCCTGCCCGTCGCCACCCGTCCCCGTGCCCGTCCGGCCACTTCTGTCCGCGCATCCCCGGGCGCCCCGCGAAAGGGGTCGCTAGCATGACCGGGTTGACGTAACCGACAGACGGGCTGAGCGATCACCATGAGCGAACGGGGCGCACTACGAGCCCGGCTGGATCAGCTGGCCCGGGAAGTCGCCAAGTTCGGCACGGTCGGCGCGCTCGGCCTGGTGGTCAACATCGCGGTGTCGAACCTGCTGTGGCGCACCACGGACCTCCAAGTGGTGCGGGCCGGAATGCTGGCCACGTTCATCGCCATCCTCTTCAACTACGTGGGCTTCCGCTACTGGACGTACCGCGACCGCGACAAGACCGGCCGGACCCGGGAACTGACGCTGTTCCTGCTGTTCAGCGGCGTGGGCGCGGTCATCGAGAACGGTGTGCTGTACGTGGCGACGTACGGCTTCGGCTGGGACACCCCGCTGCAGAGCAATGTCTTCAAGATCCTCGGCATCGGCATCGCGACGCTGTTCCGCTTCTGGTCCTACCGGACGTGGGTCTTCAAGGCTCTCCCCGCGCCGGAGCCCGCCGGCCCCGCGCCGGCGGCGGAGGCCCTGGAGGGTTTCCTGAAACAGGAACGACGCAGCGAGCGGGCGTCGCGCGGCGAGGCGGAGTCGGTACGCCGCTGACATCGCGGAGCCGGTACGCCGCCGGCCTCCTCCCACGTCGCCGACCTCTGCATACGGCTCAGCCCTCTTCGTGCGGTTCAGCCCCTTCGTACGGCTCAGCGCACGGGGCGTTCCGGCTCCTGCCGCTTCAGGGCCACCCGGCTGAGGAACAGCGCGAAGACCGGCGGCTGCTGCTGGAGCAGTTCGAGCCGTCCGCCGTCCGCCTCCGCGAGGTCCCGTGCCACGGCGAGGCCGATCCCGGTGGAGTTGCGGCCGCTGATCGTCCGCTCGAATATCCGGGCGCCCAGGTCGGGCGGTACGCCCGGGCCCTCGTCCGTGACCTCGATGACCACCTGGTTGCCGGTGACGCGGGTGCGCAGCGCGACCGTGCCACGGCCGTGCATCAGCGAGTTCTCGATCAGCGCGGCCAGCACCTGGGCGACCGCGCCGGGGGTGCCGACGGCCCGCAGCCCCTTCTTCCCGGACCGGACGATGGCCCGGCCCTCGCCCCGGTAGGCCGGGCGCCACTCCTCGATCTGCTGCTTGACGACCTCGTCGAGGTCGAAGACGACGGCGGAGCCGGTACGCGGGTCGCGGGCGTTGGTCAGCAGCCGTTCCACCACGTCGGTGAGCCGCTCGACCTGGGTGAGGGCGATGTTCGCCTCCTCCTTCACCGTCTCCGGGTCGTCGGTGACGGAGATCTCCTCGATCCGCATGGAGAGCGCGGTCAGCGGTGTACGGAGCTGGTGCGAGGCGTCCGCCGCCAGCCGGCGTTCCGCCGTCAGCATCCGGGCGATCCGTTCGGCCGAGGCGTCCAGGACGTCGGCGACCCGGTCCAGCTCCGGTACCCCGTACCGCTTGTGGCGCGGGCGCGGGTCGCCGGAGCCCAGGCGCTCGGCGGTCTCCGCGAGATCGGTCAGCGGCGAGGCCAGCCTGTTGGCCTGGCGTACCGCGAGGAGCACGGCCGACACGATGGCCAGCAGCGCCACCGCCCCGATGATCACCAGGGTGCGGCCGACCTCACGGGTGACGGCGGAGCTGGACTCCTCGACGACGACGCGCTCGCCGTGCGCCCCCTCGGCCTTGCCGCTGATCACGCTGCCCGCCGGGCGGGTGCCCACTTCGATCGGGGCGCGGCCGGGGATGTCGACCAGTGCGTAGCGGTTGCCGGAGAGCTGCTGGCTCAGCAGCTCGGGGTTGATCCGCTCGGCCCCCAGTATCCGGCTCTCGACGACGCTGATCAGCCGTAGCGCCTCGGAGTCGACGCTCTCCTGGGCGCTGTTGCTGATGGTGCGGCTCTCGACGATGACGAGGGAGACGCCGAAGACGGCGATCACCACGAGCACCACGGCGAGTGTGGAGTTGATCAGTCTTCGTCGCATGGGGGCCTCTGTGGTTCGGCTCGTCGTGGGTCGGCTGGTCGCGAGTCGGCTCGCCCCGCGTCAGCCCCGCCCCGCGTCAGCTCTTCTCGAAGCGGAAGCCGACGCCCCGTACGGTCGCGATGTAGCGGGGGTTGGCCGCGTCGTCGCCGAGCTTCTTGCGGAGCCAGGAGATGTGCATGTCGAGGGTCTTGGTCGACGACCACCAGGTGGTGTCCCAGACCTCGCGCATCAGCTGGTCGCGGGTGACGACCCGGCCGGCGTCGCGGACCAGGACCCGCAACAGGTCGAACTCCTTGGCCGTGAGCTGGAGTTCATCGTCGCCCATCCACGCCCGGTGCGACTCGACGTCGATCCGGACGCCGTGGGTGGCGGGCTGCGACGCGGGCTCGGCCGCGCCGCGGCGCAGCAGGGCCCGGACGCGGGCGAGCAGTTCGGCCAGGCGGAAGGGCTTGGTCACGTAGTCGTCGGCGCCGGCGTCCAGTCCGACGACGGTGTCCACCTCGTCGGCGCGGGCGGTCAGCACCAGGATCGGCACGGTGTGGCCCTCGGCACGGAGTCTGCGGGCGACTTCGAGGCCGTCCATCCCGGGCAGGCCCAGGTCGAGCACGACCAGGTCGATCCCGCCCTGGAGACCGGCGTCGAATGCGGTCGGACCGTCCTCACGGACCTCGACCTCGTAACCCTCCCGACGCAGGGCGCGGGCCAGTGGCTCCGAGATGGATGCGTCGTCCTCGGCGAGCAGTACACGGGTCATGCAGTGATGGTAGTCCGCGTGGGACAGGTGTCGTGAGGTGATCGAAAAGCCCTGCGGGCCGGTCCGGAAAGCGAGCGCGAACCTTCGAATGTGAGAGCGCAATCCCGCCTTCACCTGTGATCCATCTCTCAAGTCCATTCATTTCGGACTCTGTCGTGGCGTATGGTTGCTCGACGCCTGTTGCACGACTCAAGGACCCTTGGGCAGCTTTTAGCGCCGAGGGTCTCTTTTGTTCTGCCGGCTGGTACCCCGCCAGTCGTGACTTCAGTGAATGACCTGTGGCCGGGCCCGGAGCGACACATGCGCACCGGGCGTGGCTCCCGATGCGGTCGGTCCCCGTCCCGGTCAGTCGGCTCCTGGGTGAGTCCGGCGCCGGGACGAATCCCTGTCAGGCGTGGGGTGGGACTCTCGGCCGGGTCGGTGCCGGCCTCCCCCCACCGGGCGCGTCACGCTCACGAGGCGTCGCGTCCCGAGCACGCAAGGATCGACCATGGCGTCCAGCCTGACGAAGGACCCGGCCAGTACTTCTGGATCCGAGAAGACCTTCTTCGGCCACCCCCGCGGCCTGGCCACTCTCTTCATGACCGAGATGTGGGAGCGCTTCAGCTTCTACGGCATGCGGGCCCTGCTTCCGCTGTATCTGGTCTCCGGCTCCGGCCTGGACATGAACGTGACCACGGCCACCGCGATCTACTCCATCTACATGGCGATGGTGTACCTGCTCGCCATGCCCGGCGGCTGGTTCGGCGACCGGGTCTGGGGGCCGCGCAGGACGGTGACCGTCGCGGCCTCGGTCATCATGGTGGGACATCTCACTCTGGCCCTGCCGGGTTCCGGTTCGTTCTTCGCCGGTCTGGCGCTGGTGGCGCTCGGCTCCGGTCTGCTGAAGGCCAACATCTCGACGATGGTCGGCCACCTCTACGACGGCCCCGACGACCCGCGCCGCGACGGCGGCTTCACCGTCTTCTACATGGGCATCAACCTCGGTGCCTTCGCCGCGCCACTGATCATCGGCACGGTCGGCGAGAAGGTGAACTGGCACCTCGGGTTCGCCCTCGCCGCGGTCGGCATGTCGCTGGGCCTGATCCAGTTCCTCATCGGTACGCGCCACCTGGACCCCCGCAGCAGCGTCGTGCCGAAGCCGCTGTCGGCCGCGGAGCGGGCTTCGACGCTGCGCAAGGGCCTGCTGTGGCTGGTCGCCGCCGTCGTCTTCTACGGCGTGCTGATCGCCACCGATGTGTACACGCTGAACTGGGCGCTCGTCCCGATCACCGTCGCCGGTCTGATCATCCCGGTCGCCGTGCTGGTGCGGATCAAGCGCGACCGGGAGCTGTCGAAGACCGAGCAGTCGAAGATGTCCGGGTACATCTGGTTCTTCGTCGCCGCGGCCGTGTTCTGGATGATCTACGACCAGGGCGGTTCCACCCTCTCGCTCTTCGGTGAGTCGTCCACGACCAACAGCGTGCTGGGGCTGCACTTCCCGACGTCCTGGTACCAGACGATCAACCCCGTCATCATCATGGCGCTGGCCCCGGTCGTCGCCTGGATATGGCTGGCGCTGAACCGGCGGGGCAAGGAGCCGAGCACGGTCGTCAAGTTCGGCTCGGGTCTCTTCCTGGTCGGTGTCTCCTTCCTCGTCTTCATGCTGCCGCTGACCATGACGTCGGACGGCGACAAGGTCAGCCCGATGTGGCTGGTGTCGATCTACTTCCTGCAGACCGTCGGTGAGCTCTGCCTCTCCCCGGTCGGCCTGTCGGTCACCACGAAGATGGCCCCGGCGAAGTACGGCAGCCAGATGATGGGGGTCTGGTTCCTCGCCGTCACCGCGGGCGACTGCACCACCAGCCTGCTGTCCCTGGCGGGCGTCAACCTGAACAGGACCGGCATGGTGGGTATGGAGGCGACCCTCGCGCTCGTCGCGGGAATCTCCATCTGGATGTACCGCAAGAAGGTCTCGCAGCTCATGGGCGACGTGCGCTGACACCACGACCGCACGGCTCCACGACGAGGGCCGTCGCACCGCTGATGCCGGTGCGACGGCCCTCGCGTCGTACGCCGCCGCGGTGCGCGTACGACGTACGACACGGTCGTGTCCGCCCGCCGGAAAGCCGCGGCCGGCAGGCCGGGGCATGTCCGGCGCGCGGTCACGCCCGGTGCCGCGCGGGGCGGTTCACCTGGTGCCGCGCAACCTGCGCCACGGGGTGAAGGTGAACACGGCGCCGCCCAGCAGGATCGCCGTCCCCGCGACCAGCCCGATCGCCCGCAGCGTGCCCCGGTCCTCGGCCCCGGTGGCCGCCAGCCCGCCGCCGGAAGCCGCGGCGCCGGACGTGGTGCCGGTGGAGCCCCCGGACCCCGAGGTGGCCGATCCGGAGACCCCACCCTCCTGGGCCGTGGTGTCGAGTTCCAGCGACGGGGTCGCCGTCCCCTTGACCTTGCACGGGATGCTGATCTTCGAGGCGCCCAGGGTGACGTCGATGGTCAGGGTGCCGGGGCCGAGCGTGGACTTCCCGGTGGCGCCCGGCTTGTACGTACCGGTCATGTTCGGCAGGTCGACCGGCTTTCCCTGCTCCAGCGGTTCGGCGTTGGCGGGTCCCGTGACCTTCACCGAACCCTTGTCCGCGCCCGCGACGGCGACGTCCATCGAGGGCTTGAGCGCGCCGGCGGGCAGCGCGGCCGGACTGTCCATCACGCCCTTGGCGGTCCTGACCGTCAGCGCGTAGCCGCCGCCGTTCTTCCTGGCGTCGATCGTCACCTTGGAGGAGATGGCGGCGGGGCCGGGAGACGTACAGGCGAACTGGACGGCGACCTCCTTGCCGGGGAAGTCCGTCTGGCCGCCGCCGCCCCCGGAGCCCGAGGTGGAGCCGCCTCCGTCGGAGCCGCCCGCGGTGGACGTCCCGGACGAGGTGCCGGAGGACGTCCCTGCGGACGTCGTGCCGCCGGCCGTGGTGGAGCCGGAGGTGGAACCACTCGTCGTACCGCTCGTCGTGCCACTGGTGGTCCCGCTCGTGGAACCGCTCGTCGTGCCGCCCGCCGTGGTGCCCGAGCCGCCGTCCGTGACCTTGATGGTCGCGCCCGGCCGCACCGTCTCCTCGGGGGTGCACTTGGTGTCAGTGGAGAGCGGCTTGGAGACGTTGATGTCGTACGCGTCCGGGGTGAGCGTGATCTCACCGGCCTTCTCCAGCTTCAGCGTGCCCTTCATGTCGGGCAGGATCATGGCGCTGTTCTTCGGGATCGGCGGGTTCTGACGCGGCCCCTCCATGTTCAGGGTGCCGGTGGCCGCGCCGCCCACCTTGACGGTGCCGGTCGGTTTGACCGTGTCCTTGTCCAGGTCGAGTATGTCGGGGTTCTTGGAGGCGGCCTGGACCGTCTTCCACACCACCTCGACGGTGTCCCCGACCTTGGCCTCGGCGGGCGCCGTCAGTTGCACCACGGTGGTGCCCTGCACGGGCGGCAGGCCGGAGATGGCCGGGGGTATGCACTTCGTCTGATATGAAATGTCGGCGGCCCGGGCCGGACCCGCGGCCATCAGCATGCCCGCGCCGCCGAGCATCATCGCGACTCCCGCCGCGACCGTTCTCCGTTGCGTACTCACGAATGTCCCTTCGTCGTCCGTGCGTTGTCTGACGGTGCGGAATCCGGTGCGAACCACGGCAGCGCCGCCGTGGTGGTGGGCGAGGGGTCGGAAGCGGATGCGGGCGCGGAGGCGGGCACGTCCGCAGAGTTCGGCGCGGGGCCCGGTGCGCGGCGCGGCCCTCGTGCGCCGGCGGCAGGGCCGGTCGTACGCGCCGGGCGGCGCCGCCGGGAGCGGGCCGGGACGCGCGAGGGGCGGGGCCGTACCTTGTCGACGATCGCCATGCCGATCCGGAACACGGCGGCCGGCACCACGACGCACAGCAGGCCCCAGAAGAGGGTGACGCCCCAGGGGCGGCCGACCCCCCACGGCTGCTCCGCCAGCACCTTGCCGCCGTACTCCAGCGAGATCTGGTAGTCGCCGTGGGCGCCCGCCGCCAGTTCGACCGGCAGCTCGACCCGCGCCTTGCGGCCGGGCCCGACGGTGCCGCGCCACTCCCGTTCCTCCCACTCGGGGGCGAACACGCCGTGCGTGGTGCCGATCCGGAAGACCGGGTTCTCGACCGGGGCGGTGCCGAGGTTGCCCACGGTGAAGACCAGGCGCCGGGCGGGCGGTGCGCCGAACCACGTGAGGATTCCGCTGTCACCCTCCAGCCGGGTGGCGGCCAGCACCGCGAGCCTGCCGCCGGTCTCCTTCGGCAGCGCGGCGACCGGGTGCCCGGCCACGACGAACACGGCGTCGGCGGCGGCCTGTTCACCGGTCACGGTGGCGACGTGCACCACGCACGGACAGGGCACGGGCGGCTCGGCCACCGGCAACTTCCCGGTGAAGCCGCCGTCGGTCCCGGTGGTGACGGCACGGCCCTCGGCGTTGGCACAGGAGTTGGTGCCGCCGATCACACCGCGTTCCGGTGTGGACCGGCCGCAGATCAGCATCATCAGCAGTGCCCCGGGACGCCATCCGCTGCCCTTGACGGTGATGTCCCCGCCCTTGCCCGCCTGTCGCTCGGAGAGGGTGACCGCGGGTTTCGCCTCCGCGCTGCCGCCCGCCCCGTTCGCCGCGGAAGCCGTGGGGAGCACCAGCAGGACGGGAAGCAGCGCGAGGAGCGCCACGGCACCCCACCGGTGCCCGTTCCTCCGGTGATCCCCAGGTGTCGCCGGTCCGGCCCGTCCGGTCACGATTCCCCTCCCGTTCCCGTCTTCGTCAATCGGCGTGTGTCACAAGCCCGTCGAGCGCCCGGAGGCCGTCCGGGCGAACCGTCCTCGTACGGGGCCGGGGCCAGTGCGCCTCCGCGCTGCCGCCCGCCCCACGGACGCCGGCGCCCGCGTCGCCGCCGGTACGCGTACACCGCCGCAGCGACGGCCGGGAGCGGCAGCGCCCCGCCGGCCAGTGGTGCCCAGGAGACGAAGCGGGCGCGCGCCGAGGCCTCGTCGTGCGCGCCGCCGGCCGCCGTGACGCGCAGCCGTACCGTCACCGAGTCGAGGGCCGGGGCTTCCCGCCACGGTTCGGTGAGCGTGACGCGCCGTCCGGGCGGCAGCTCCACCGGCAGCGTGCGGGTGCCGCGCCGCAGCAGCGGCCCGAACACCCCGTCGGCGCTCACGGTGATCCGCGGGACCAGAAGGGTGTTGCCGCGGTTGACCAGCGTGTAGTGGACGGCCTTCCCGGACACGGTGACGTCCTCGACGGTGAGCGCCGCCAACCTCGACCCGCCGACGCGCAGTCGCACCCGTACGTCCACCGAGCGGCCCCCGCTCTCCGCGACGATCGCACCGGAGCGGTCACCGGGCGCCGCGCCCGTCGGCACCGTGACGGAGAACGGCACCTCGGCGCGGGTGCGGGCGGGCACGACCACCTCCGCGGCGGCGGTCCGCAGCCAGGCGCCCACGCCGACGCTCGCACCGTTCCCGGACCCGGACCCGGCGGTGGGCTGGCCGCCGTCGCGTACCGTACGGCCGCCGTCCTCGGCGCGGTTGGTGTCGACGCCGCGCAGCCGTACGGTGACCGGCGCCGTGCCGGGGTTGGTGACGGAGAGCCGGTCCTGGAGGACGGCTCCGGGCGCCCCCTCCAGGTAGAAGTACGACCTGCCCGCGCTCTTCCCGGGGCCGCCCGCCACGGGCCGCGCCGTCCAGGCGGCGGCGCCCGGCGGCGCGGCCGGTGTGCGGGGTTCCGCCCCGGCCGCCGGGACCGTGGCGAGGGTGAACAGCAGTACGGCGAGGGCGAGTCGAGCGGCGTGACCGGTCGACAACGGCATGGCGGCTCCCTGGTGCGCCAAGGGCTGTCCGGGACAGCCCTTGGGGCGACTGGCTCGACCGGGTGAGGCACTGGCGCCCTCCCGGCCACGTTTGCTGGTCACGGCGCCAGGACCGGTCGTCGAACTGCCGTCGTCCGGACGGGGCCGGGCCGTGCGGCGTTGTCCGACGCGTGCGATCGCGAGGCGGAGGATCGTCCTCGTACCGGACGTACGGGAACGAGTCCCAGGCCCTAGGGCGTGTTTCGAAAGTCCCGTCCGGCCCGCGGCGTCTGGCACGGCGCCTCGCCGCGTTGTCGGGATCGTCCACGTACGCCCAGTACGAGGACGCCCCTCCGCCTTGCGATGCACCGCACCGGACGCCGCGGGCCCCGCCCTTCGGGCGGACGACGCTACTTTCGAAACACGCCCTAGCGGCCGACGGCTCCCTGCCCGCGCCGGGTCAGCCAGAGCACCCCGGCCGCACCGGTCAGCAGCACGGTGCCGCCGAGCATGCCGAGTGCCGTCGCCGAGTCGAGCGGCCCGGTCTTCGGCAACTGGCCACCGTTGTCGGGGGTGTTCCCCGCATTGCCCGCGGCCGTCACATCGAGCCGGAGCGAGGGCCCCGGACTGTTGGAGGGTGTGCAGGTCGTGGTCGTACCGAGCGCCTTGATGGTGAGCACACCGGCGGTGAAGTCGACCTTGCCGCTCTTCTTCGGGGTGTACGTGCCCGACAAGTCGCCGATCTTGATGGGGGAGTTGGCGGGGATGGCCGCGGCGTTCGGCGGCCCGGAGACCTGGACCTCCCCCTGGTCGGCACCGCTCACCTTGATCACCGCGCTGGGGCTCATCGCGCCCTTGCCGAGTTCGACAGGGCTGGACGAGACGCCCTTCTGGAAGGACATCGTGAGCCGGTAACCGCCGCCGCTCCTGACGCTCTTGATGTCGATGGGAGACACGGCCCCCTTGTCACCGATCGGGGTCTTGCACCGGTAGTCGACGTCGACGACCGTGGCGTGGGCGGCGGGTGCGGCCATCAGCACCGCCGTGCCCGCCAGCGCGGACGCCAGCGCGAGAGCTGTTCGCTTCTGGTAGGACACCTTGTCTTCCCCTCATGCCGGAAGTCGCCGCGCGTCGTCTCCGACTCGACGCAAGTTACTGACGACACATCAGATGAGCGCTCAAGGTACGCCGGGGGCCTTGTGGAGGGAAGACAAAGAGCGCGCCGATCCGGCGCGCTCTTCCAGGGCGTGTTTGCGGGGCCCGTACCCGGGGAGACCCGATGCCCCTCCCGGCGGCTTCCGCCCCGTCACGGCTTCAGGCGGGGGCGGCCAGTTCCGCCCAGACGGTCTTGCCGGGCCGGCCCGGCACCCGCAGCACGCCCCAGTCCAGACAGAGCCGCTGAACGATGAACATGCCGTGCCCGCCCGGCCGTCCGGCCCGGTACGGAGTGCGCGGCGCGGGCTGTCCGGCGCCCGCGTCGACGACCTCCACCCGCAGCACCTTCGCCGCGCAGGCGATACGGATCTCCTCCGGGCCCTCCGCGTGCAGACAGGCGTTGGTGACGAGTTCGGAGACGACCAGCAGGACGTCCTCGGCGGCGGCCCGTCCGTCCGCGCTCGACGCGGGCAGCCAGCCCCATTCGTGGAGCGACTGACGGGCGAAGTCGCGAGCCGTCGGCACGACGCCGGCCACCCCCCGCAGCGACAACGTGCGCCACTGCCGTCCGGCCGGATCGGAGGAAGCCACTCCGGCGCCCGCGTCCACGTCCACGCCGGCGTCCTCCGGCTCGCGGCCGAGGTCGCCCGGCGGATGCTGCCGGGTGGTGCTCATCAGCGCTTCACCTCACCGATTCACCATGTCGCCATCGAACAGTTACAAGTACCGAGCACGAGCGGTCGCAGCACGTACGGATACAGAGAGATACAGCACGTAGGAATACAGCACCTACGGCCGCAGCACCTACACGTATGCCGTGCGCGAGGCCATGTACCGCTTCGCCAGGGGTCTTCTGCCCGACCGAATCGCGACAACACCCATTTCGTCCACGCGGACCGCGTGACACGGGCAACACACGAATCCCCCCGAGGCCCCCGTGGCACGCGTCACACCACGCACGCCGAGGACAGGCACACCGCGGAACGGCACGCCATGGAACACGACACCGCGGAGCGACACCTCACGGAACGGCACCCGGCGGAAGGACGTGTCAGGGAACACACGCCGCCGACGGCCCCGCCCCGCGATCACTTGCCCAGGGCCGCGTCCAGGGAGTCATGGACGGTGAAGACCGCCTCGGCCCCGGTGATCTCGAAGACCCGCGCCACCACCGGCAGCATGCCGGCCAGATGGACCCCTCCCCCGGCCGCCTCCGCCTTGAGCCGGGCACCGAGCAGCACGTTGAGCCCGGTGGAATCACAGAATTCGAGTCGCGAGCAGTCGATCACCAGGCGCGCACGCCCCTGCTCGACCGCACTCTCCAGGGGTTCACGCAGCAGATCGGCCGTGTGGTGATCCAGCTCACCCACCGGCGTCACGATTTCGCTGTCTTCCTCGGTGCGGGTCTCGACCTGAAGCCGACCCCGGTTCGCACTGCCGACCGTCCCGCGGTCCATGCCCGTCCCTCTTCGCCGTTCGTCGCTGCCTGCGGTCACCGCTCGCATCTCCGCGTGCGCAGATTCGTCGTAGTCGTCGTCGACGTCCTCGAAACAGTACGCGTTCCGTGCGCCACGTGGTAGCCGAAGACCCCAACAATTCGGACATATAGCATCAATTGGCGCTTGTAACTCTCCATCCGAACCGGGTAAGGGTAGAGGGACACCCGCAAACACGAACGGCTTCGGAGGCGCCGCTTCACCGCAGGAACACGTATGGGCATCGGCAGCCATATGCCGAGAACGATGGAGGAGACCCATGTCACCCCGGCTCGACGAACCGCGTACCCCCGACGCGACGTCAGCACCTTCTGTGGGCCCGACCCACTCCGACCCCCCTGCCGCGATCGCCACGTACGGCACGCGCGACGGCGGCACCGGCAGCACCGCGGACGCCGTCGACGGCAGCGGGACCGACCGCGTCGACCACCGGTCCGCCGCTCCCCACCGCGTCACCGACGGCCTCGAAGGACTTCCCGAGATCCCGCCGTTCGACGAGGTGGAGCCGCTGGACGCCAGGGCCCTGTCGAAGACGCTCTTCGAGCGGCTCGAATCCCTCGAAGAGGGCACCCACGAGTACTCGTACGTCCGCAACACCCTCGTCGAACTGAACCTGGCGCTCGTCAAGTTCGCCGCCTCCCGGTTCCGCTCCCGCAGCGAACCGATGGAGGACATCATCCAGGTCGGCACCATCGGCCTGATCAAGGCGATCGACCGCTTCGAGCTCAGCCGGGGCGTGGAGTTCCCGACGTTCGCGATGCCGACCATCGTCGGCGAGATCAAGCGCTTCTTCCGCGACACCAGTTGGTCCGTGCGCGTCCCGCGCCGCCTTCAGGAGCTGCGGCTCGACCTGGCCAAGGCGGGCGACGAGCTCGCCCAGCAGCTGGACCGCTCACCGACTGTGGGCGAGCTCGCCGACCGCCTCGGCATCAGCCATGACGAGGTCGTCGAGGGCATGGCCGCGAGCAACGCGTACACCGCGAGCTCACTGGACGCCAAGCCCGAGGAGGACGAGCACGAGGGCGCGCTGGCGGACCGCATCGGTTACGAGGACCACGGGCTCGAAGGCATCGAGTACGTCGAGTCCCTCAAACCGATGATCGCCTCGCTGCCATGCCGCGACCGCAGGATCCTCTCGCTCCGGTTCGCCGCCGACATGACGCAGTCGGAGATCGGTGAGGAGCTGGGCATCTCCCAGATGCATGTCTCGCGCCTGCTCTCCCGCACGCTGTCCAGGCTCCGGAAGGGCCTGACGCTGGAGGAGTGAGCGGGCCCGTTCCGCGCGCGCCCGCACGGCGCACCGCGGCCCCTTCCCGGAAGGACCTGCCCGGCCACGGGCGGGTCCTTCCGCATGTCCGGCCCCGGTCACGCGGAAGGACCCGCTCAGACGACGCGTTCGCCGCGGCGCCAGACCGCGTGGGTCAGCGGGACACCCGGCCGGTAGGCGAGGTGGACATGGCTGGGGGCGTCGAGGAGGACCAGGTCGGCGCGGGCACCGGGGGCGATGCGGCCGATGTCCGTACGGCGCAGCGCGGCGGCGCCGCCCGCGGTGGCGGACCAGACCGCCTCATCCGGGGTCATGCCCATGTCGCGCACGGCGAGGGCGATGCAGAACGGGAGCGACGAGGTGAACGACGAGCCAGGGTTGCAGTCGGTGGAGAGCGCGACGGTGGCCCCCGCGTCGAGGAGCCTGCGGGCGTCCGGCCAGGCCGCGCGGGTGGAGAACTCGGCGCCGGGGAGCAGGGTGGCGACGGTGTTCCCGTGGGCGAGGGCGTCGACGTCCGCGTCGGTGAGGTGGGTGCAGTGGTCGGCGGAGGCGGCGTCGAGCTCGACGGCGAGCTGGACGCCGGGGCCGTACCCGAGCTGGTTGGCGTGGACGCGGGGGTGCAGGCCCCTGTCCCGGCCCGCGGTGAGGATCGCGCGGGCCTGGTCGCCGTCGAAGGCGCCCCGCTCGCAGAAGACGTCGACCCAGCGGGCGTACGGGGCGCATGCGTCGAGCATCGCCCCGGTGACCAGGTCGACGTAACCGGCGGGGTCGTCGGCGTAGTCCGCGGGGACGACGTGGGCGCCGAGGAAGGTGACCTCCTCGGTGTGCCGGGCGGCGATGCGCAGGGCGCGGGCCTCGTCCTCGACGGTGAGGCCGTAGCCGGACTTGGTCTCGAAGGTGGTGGTGCCCTGGCGCAGCGCCTCGGCGAGGTAGCGGGCGACGTTGGCGGAGAGCTCGTCGTCGGTGGCGGCGCGGGTGGCGGCGACCGTGGTCCTGATGCCGCCCGCGCTGTAGGGGCGGCCGGACATCCGGGCGTTGAACTCCTCGGTGCGGTCGCCCGCGAACACGAGGTGGGAGTGGGAGTCGACGAAGCCGGGGATCATGGCCCGGCCGCCCGCGTCGACCGTGTTGTCAGTGGCGGGTGCTTTGCTTGATCCACCGGTCCAGACGACCCGGTCGCCGTCGATGACGACGGCCGCGTCCTGGATCAGGCCCAGGGGGGAATCCGTACCGAGGGAGGGGTCGTTGGTGACCAGGCCGGCGATGTTGGTGATGGCGGTCGTCGTCATCGGGCGACTGCTCTCCTTCTGTATGGGTGTGCGGGTCGGCCCGTCGGGGGGTGTGCCGGGCGGGCGGGGGGCTGCGCGGGACACCCGGCCGACGGGCGTACGGGGCGGCCCGCGTCGCGGTCCCGGGGACGGCGGCGGTCCGGGGGGAGCCGTCGTCCCCGCGGGCGGCGGTCCGGGGACCCCGGCCGCTCGCGGGACCGTCGGCACTTTCGGGGGCGGCGGTCCGGGGCCCGTCGCGGGCGCTCCGGGAGCCGCCGTCCCCGGGGCCGCCGGGCTCAGCGGTGCAGTGCGGAGATCGCCGAGGCGAGTGCCCCGGGGACGTCCTCGACCAGTGTGTGATGCCCGTCGCGGACGATGTGCCGGCCCGCCACGACCGTGTGCCGCACATCGGCGGCGGAGGCGGCGAATACGACCGCTTCGGCGGCCAGCCGCGGTGCCGGTCCCGCGGTTCTGACGGAGTCCAGGGCGACGGTCGTCAGATCGGCGGGGGCGCCGGGTTCGAGGACGCCCGCCTCGGGCCGGCCGAGTGCGGCGTGTCCGTCGGCGGTCGCCGCGCGCAGCAGGGCCGCGGCGGTCCAGTGGCCGCGGGTCCGGGTGCGCAGGCGTTCGTCGAGTTCCATCGCCCGGGCCTCCTCGAAGAGGTCGATCACGGCATGGCTGTCGCTGCCGAGGGAGAGCGGCGAACCGGCCCGCTGAAGGGCGACGGCGGGGCCGATTCCGTCGGCGAGGTCCCGTTCCGTGGTGGGGCACATGCAGGTGCCGGTCGCCGAGGAGCCGAGGAGGGTGATGTCCTCGGCGGTGAGGTGGGTGTTGTGGATGCCGGTGGTCCGGGGGCCGAGCACCCCGTGGTCGGCGAGGAGCCGGGCGGGGGTGCGGCCATGGGCCGCGAGGCACGCCTCGTTCTCCGCGGGCTGTTCGGAGAGGTGGACATGGAGCGGGGCCCGCCGTTCCTCGGCCCAGGCGGCCACGGTGGCGAGCTGCGCGGCGGGAACGGCGCGCACGGAGTGGACGGCCGCGCCGATCAGGGCGTGGTCGCCGCCCTTGAGGAGGGAGGCGCGTTCGGCCCAGGCGTCCGCGGTGGTGTCGGAGAACCGCAGCTGGTGCGGGTCGGGCTGCCGGTACCGCTCGGGCCCGTCGCCGAACCCGGCGGCGAGGTACGCGGTGTCCAGCAGGGTGATCCGGATGCCTGCCTCGCCCGCCGCCGCGATCAGCGCCTCCCCCATCGCGTTGGGGTTGTCGTAGCGGGTGCCGCCCGGCGCGTGGTGCAGATAGTGGAATTCGCCGACCGCGGTGATCCCGGCCAGGGCCATCTCGGCGTACACCGCGCGGGCCAGGTCGAAGTACGAGTCGGGGGTGAGCCGGGAGGCGACCTGGTACATGATCTCGCGCCAGGTCCAGAACGTGCCGGAGCCGACCTGGACCGTGGAGCGCAGGGCGCGGTGGAAGGCGTGCGAGTGGGTGTTGGCGAGCCCGGGAAGGGTGAGCCCGCGCAGGACGGTGGCGCCCGGCGGCGGGACGGTGATGCCGGTGCGGACGCCCACGACGACCCCGCCGGACACGTCCAGCGCGACGTCCGGCTCGACGTGGGTGCCGAGCCAGGCGTGGGACAGCCAGTACGTCTCGGTGACGGGTCCGCCCGTCGGCTGCGTCGGCCGTGTCGTCAGCGGCACGCGAGGCCCTCCAGTACGTCGGCGAGTGCGATCACCCCGGCCACGCAGTCGTCCTCGGCGGCGTGCTCGGCCGGCGAGTGCGAGATCCCGGTGGGGTTGCGTACGAACAGCATGGCGGTCGGGACCGAGGCGGACAAAATACCCGCGTCATGTCCTGCGCCGGTCCCGAGGACGGGCACGGCGCGCCCGGCAGCGCGCCCCTGGCCGCCGCGCTCCACGAGGATCTTGCCGAGCTCGTCGCGCAGGGCGTGCTCGAACTCCACGACGGGCGTGAAGGACTCGCGCACGACGTCGAGGTCGACACCGGCCCGCTCGGCGTGTTCCCGGGCCGCGCGCTCGATGCCGTCGACCACGGCGTCCAGGCGGTCCTGGTCGGCGGCGCGGGAGTCGAGCCAGCCCCGGACGAGGGAGGGGATGGCGTTGACCCCGTTCGGCTCGACGGCGACCTTGCCGAAGGTGGCGACGGCTCCGGCGAGTTCCGCCTCACGGCGGGCGGCCAGCACGGTCTCGGCGTACGTGAGCATCGGGTCGCGCCGGTCGGCCAGCCGGGTGGTGCCCGCGTGGTTGGCCTCGCCCCGGAAGTCGAACCTCCAGCGCCCGTGCGGCCAGATCGCGGAGGCGATGCCGACCGGGTCGCCGGTGAGGTCGAGGGCGCGCCCCTGCTCGACGTGGAGCTCGACGAACGCGCCGATACGGGCGAGCCGTTCGGGGTCGGGGCCGATGGTGCCGGGATCGTGTCCGGCCGCCTCCATGGCCTGCGGCAGGGTGATGCCGTCGCCGTCGCGGAGCCGGTGCGCCGCCTCGACGGTCAGCTGCCCGGCGGCGAGCCGGGAGCCCACACAGGCGAGCCCGAAACGGGCCCCTTCCTCGTCACCGAAGTTGGTGATGGCCAGCGGCCGGGTGAACTCCACGCCTCTGCGGCGCAGTTCGTCGAGCGCGGCGAAGGAGGAGACGACGCCGAGCGGCCCGTCGAAGGCACCGCCGTCCGGTACGGAGTCGAGGTGCGAGCCGGTGACGACGGCGTCCCCGGCCAGGGGGTCGCCGAGCCAGGCCCACTGGTTGCCGTTCCGGTCGGTCTCGTGGGTCAGCCCGCGCGCCTCGGCCTGGGCCCGGAACCAGGCACGGCACTCGGCGTCGGCGCCGGTCCAGGCGTAGCGGCGGTAGCCGCCGCTGTCCGGGTGCCGGCCGACCGGCAGGAGCTCGCGCCACATGGCGTGGAACGACGAGGCGCCGCCGGGGGCCGCACCCGGCGCCCCCGTCACGGCCGGACCCGGACCCGACCCCGGCCCCGGACCAGAACCCGGCCC
Source organism: Streptomyces sp. NPDC002476 (assembly GCF_042889785.1). Taxonomy (NCBI): domain Bacteria; kingdom Bacillati; phylum Actinomycetota; class Actinomycetes; order Kitasatosporales; family Streptomycetaceae; genus Streptomyces; species Streptomyces sp. NPDC002476. The sequence goes on from NZ_JBIARH010000005.1 coordinate 64,407, forward strand.
CGGACCGGAAACCGGACCCGGACCGGAAACCGGGCGCGGACCTGCGCCCGCACCCGCGCCCGCGTCCCTCGTGCCCGTACCGGCTTCGGCGCCGGGGGGCCGGTTCACTGGTCGCCCTCCGCCATCGGCACGCGCACGCCCTTCTCGGCGGCGACGGACTCCGCGATGTCGTATCCGGCGTCGACGTGCCGGATGACGCCCATGCCCGGGTCGTTGGTGAGGACCCGGCGGATCTTCTCGCCCGCCAGCGGCGTGCCGTCGGCGACGGTCACCTGCCCGGCGTGGATGGAGCGGCCCATGCCGACACCGCCGCCGTGGTGGAGGGAGACCCAGGACGCACCGGACGCCACGTTGACCATGGCGTTCAGCAGCGGCCAGTCGGCGATCGCGTCGGAGCCGTCGAGCATGGCCTCGGTCTCGCGGTACGGGGAGGCCACCGAGCCGCAGTCGAGGTGGTCGCGGCCGATCGCCAGCGGGGCGGCCAGTTCGCCGGAGGCGACCATGTCGTTGAACCGCTCGCCGGCCCGGTCGCGCTCGCCGTAACCGAGCCAGCAGATCCGGGCGGGCAGTCCCTGGAAGTGGACGCGTTCACCGGCCATCGTGATCCAGCGGCGCAGCGACTCGTTCTCCGGGAAGAGGTCGAGGATCGCCTTGTCGGTCTTGTGGATGTCGGACGCCTCGCCGGACAGCGCGGCCCAGCGGAACGGGCCCTTGCCCTCGCAGAACAGCGGCCGGATGTAGGCCGGCACGAAACCGGGGAACGCGAACGCCCGCTCGTAGCCCGCGAGTCGCGCCTCGCCGCGGATCGAGTTGCCGTAGTCGAAGACCTCGGCCCCGGCGTCCATGAACCCGACCATCGCCTCGACGTGCCGGGCCATCGACTCCCGGGCGCGGGTGGTGAAACCCGTCGGGTCCTTGGCCGCGTACGAGGCCATGTCGTCGAAGTCGACCCCGGTCGGCAGGTACGCGAGCGGGTCGTGCGCGCTGGTCTGGTCGGTGACGATGTCGATCGGCGCGCCCTCGGCCAGCATGCGCGGCAGCAGATCGGCCGCGTTGCCCAGCAGGCCGATGGAGAGCGGCCTGCGGGCGTCGCGTGCCTCGACGGCCAGCTGGAGCGCGTGTTCGAGGGAGTCGGCGCGCACGTCCAGGTAGCGGTGCTCGATCCGGCGCTCGATGGCGCGCGGATCGCAGTCGACGCAGATCGCGACGCCGTCGTTCATGGTCACGGCGAGCGGCTGGGCGCCGCCCATGCCGCCGAGCCCCGCGGTGAGTGTGATGGTGCCCGCGAGCGTTCCGCCGAACTTCTTCGCGGCGACGGCGGCGAATGTCTCGTAGGTGCCCTGGAGAATGCCCTGGGTGCCGATGTAGATCCACGATCCGGCGGTCATCTGGCCGTACATGGTGAGCCCGAGGGCCTCCAGCCGGCGGAACTCCTCCCAGTTCGCCCAGTCGCCCACCAGGTTGGAGTTGGCGATCAGCACGCGCGGCGCCCACTCGTGCGTCTGCATGACGCCGACCGGGCGTCCGGACTGGACGAGCATCGTCTCGTCCTGCTTGAGCGTCCGCAGCGTGCGCACCATCGCGTCGAACGAGCGCCAGTCGCGGGCCGCCTTGCCGGTGCCGCCGTAGACGACGAGCTTGTCGGGGTGCTCGGCGACCTCGGGGTCCAGGTTGTTCTGGAGCATCCGGAGGGCGGCCTCCTGCTGCCATCCCAGGGCACTCAGTTCCGTACCGCGCGGTGCCCGTACCGGTCGGGGTCCTGACATGGCGACGCCTCCTCGTGACTGTAAGCCTCCTATTCACATCCTGATGTCCTGAATACTCGTAGTCAACAGTCCCGCGTGGGCCCGGTCGGCGCGGCCCGGCGAGACAGCCCGGCGGCCCGGCGCTCCCGCCCCGTGCTGCGCATTGCCTCAGCGGCGCCGCCGCGCCCCGCCCGGCCCGGCGTCGCCCGCCATCGGCCCGGTCGTCCGGTACTCCTCCACCTGCCTGCCCGCGGGCCGCCCGCGGGCCACCCGGTCGGTCCTGACCCAGTACAGAACATCGTCGCGGTGCTCGCGCCGCCCGATCCGGAGGGCCTTGATCCAGAGCCCGGCGCCTGCCCCGGCGAGCACCAGCCCACCGGTCCCGGGCAGCAGGAACGCGCTCGCCACCGCCACCAGGAACGCCCCGAGCAGCCACCACCGGTGCCGACGCCGCCAGTCGCGCACGGTCACGGCCCGGTCCTGGAGGAAGTCGGACCGCACGGCCCGGGTGGCACGATCGGCCAGTTCCGCGTAGCGCCGACCACGTACGAGCGCCACCGCGGCCGCCGTGATCAGGAACAGCGCCGCTCCGGCCAGCAGCCCGATGCGCCGCCCGGTGACTCCGGGCACCAGGGCGCCGACGGCCGCGGCGACCAGCCCCGACCACCACAAAGGCGCCGCCCCGGCCCGTACGACCACGGCCACTCTCGCCAACGACCGCGCTCCGCGCCCCACGTCCGTACCCCTCTCGCTCACGGCTCCTTCTGGCCTCCGGCCCCGCAGGCTAGTGGCCGCGGATGAAGAGGGTCTGAGAAACCGCTGGGGCGTGTTCCGAAAGTGGCGTCGTCCGCCCGAAGGACGGGGCCTGCGGGGCGTCCTGCGTACGTGATCCCACGCGGCCCCCGCACGTGGTCCCGCCGTTCAGTACAGGATCCCCACCAGGCCGTCGCCGCCCGCCGCGCAGTGAAGACGTCCCGGGCAGCAGCCCGACCATCCCGCAAACTCGTCCGCCGTCAGGGTGAGCCGGCTCCATCCGGGACTGCCCGGACCGTTCCCGCCGAGGCGCAGCCCGAGCCACGGCACGGCCACCTCCGCGACCGCGCCCACCGTCGGCCCCACCGGCCCGCCCGCCGCCGGGTCCGGCAGCGGGACGGCTTCCGGGAGCACGGAGAGGACCTCCTCGGCCGAGTGCCCGAACAGATCGACACCGTCCCACACCACGCACGCGCCGCCTTCCCCCGATGCCGACCGCGGTGTCGTCACCCGCCGGACCTCGACACGGGCGAGCCTGTCCGCCGCGTCCGGGCCGCCTGCGGCCAGGGTCACCTGGAGCCCGTCGAACAGGGCCACGGTGTTCCAGCCGGGCTGGAAGAGAAGGCCGTCGAGCCAGGCGGCATGGGCGTGGCGCGGTTCGGGGTAGTCCGCGAGGGTCGGCGCCCCGCACTGGAGTCCGCCGTACGTCTCGGGCGCGGCGGCCGACAACCGGGCACGGGCCTCGTCGGGGCCCGCCCCGAACCGCAGCACCCCGGCCCCGCCCGGCAGCGCCGCTCCCGTTCCCGGCAGCAGTTCGAGCATCACCCGATCGTCGGGTGCCCGGTGCGCACGGCGCCGGGACGGCCGGGACGTCACTCGACGAAGAGTCCCCGCGCCACCGCCCGCGCGTCGAACTCCTCCAGCCGTGCCTGCGCGTCGGGCAGGTCGTCGCACATGGCCTCCAGCAGCACCCGGCCCAGCAGCATGGGAGCGCACGCGGTGTCGAAGGCGAGCCCGGTGCCGACGGCCGCCGGGATCAGCAGATCGCTGAACTTCGCGACGGGAGCGAAGGCGGAGTCCGCGACCGAGACGACGGCCAGTCCCTGTTCCCGCGCGTAGCCGAGCGCGTCGACGACCTCCTTCGGGTGCCGGGGCAGCGCGAAACAGATCAGGGCCGTGGCGCCCGCCCGGCGTGCCGCGTCGATCCGGTCGTGCAGCATGCTGCCGCCCTCGTCGAGCACCCGGACATCGGGGTGGACCTTGGCCGCGAAGTACCCGAACCCCCGCGCCTGCGAGGAGGCGGCCCGCAGTCCGAGCACCGGCAGCGGCCGGGAGGCCGCCAGCATCCTGCCCGCGCGTTCGACGGGCGCGGGGTCGGCGAGCAGATCGGCCAGGTGCCGGAGGTTCTCGATCTCGCCCAGAACGGCCTGCTGGTACTCGTTGTACGTGTCGTCACCGCCGCCCGGACCGGGTCCGGCGGGGGCGACCTCCCGCAGGTGCTTGCGGAGCGCCGGATAGCCGTCGAAGCCGAGCGCCACCGCGAACCGGGTGACGGACGGCTGACTGACCCCGGCGAGCTCGGCCAGCTCCACACTCGACAGGAACGGGACGTCCCCGGCCCTGCGCACCATCCAGTGCGCGATCCGCCGCTGGGTGGGGGTGAGCCGACGCCCTTCGAAGAGCTGCTGCAACCGCGCGGCCGGGTTGCTCCCGCTCATGCTGTCCTCTCGGTAGTTCCGTCGCACCACGGTCCGGCGCCGACAAAACCATTCAGCCAGCAAGGCGCCTGCATGTCCATATGCAGCTGGGCCCGGACGGGACGCCGGCAGGTGCGGGGGACGGGTTGGCACCGCGCCTCGTGGCCGTCGTGTCCGGCTTCTGCGACCGGTCCCGTTCCGGCCGGTGCTTCAAGCGGATGCCGGGGGTCGCTCCGGGCCGGTACGCGCGCGGTGGAACGGCCGAAGGGAAACAGGGGGGATAGCCCCACTGCCCGCAAAGCCGCCGGTTCGTACCGTGAGAGTCATGGAAACCCGAGACCCGGAGCTCAAGACCGAACTCGACGCCACCCTGCACGCGCGTAACGAGCTGGGTTCGGATTACGAGTCCGCGCTCGTCGAGTCCTTCCTGGAGAAGGTGGAGCAGCGGCTCGACACCACCCTGGACCGGCGGGTACGGCGTCATCTCGCCGAGCAGCAGGTGAGTGCCGCCAGGGGGGCGCGTCAGCCGCAGCCCCTGGGCGGATTCGGGGAGCGCTACGGCTTCGGGATCATCTCACTGATCCTGGCCATTCCCCTGTCGGCGATCGCCGCCGCGGCCTCGCACACCGAGGGCCTGATCATCGCCTGGCTCGGCGTCGTCGGCGTCAACGCCGTGCACGCGGCCCGCGACTGGCCCTGGTTCCGGCGCCGTTCCGGCCACTCGAAGTCCGACTGGGACGACTGAGCCCGCCGCGGGACCGGACGGGGCAACGGAAGCGGGACCGGACAGGCCCGGAAGGGGCAACGGAAGAAGGAAGTACGGGGCCGGGACACGAGGCACGGGGGTGTCGCGGGGACCGCCGCACCCCCGGAGTCCGGGGGCGGGACGGCGGCGGTCCCCGCGAGGAACACGGTCCGGTTCGGGGCCGGTCACCGCGTCCGGGCGACGGTGGAGGTCCGGGAGCCGCTCCGTAGTCCGTGTCGCCGTATCGGGTGTCGGCCGGTCTCCCCGCCGACACCCCTCACCGTGCCGGACCCGTGTTGACGACCTGGGGAGCAAGAGGGAGCGGGCTCCCCAGGTCGTAAGCCGGTGCTGCGCGCACGTGTCGCGCTCGTACCGATTTCGCGAAGCCCGCACGGGCGCGTTCGCGAAACCGTGCCCGCCGGGCCCGGGGTGCTACGGCTTGCCGCCCGCCGCGTCCTTGGCCAGGAACGCCAGCAGGTCCTGCCTGCTGACCACACCCTTGGGCTTGCCCTCGACCAGCACGATCGCCGCGTCCGCCGCGTTCGTGCCGCCGAGCACCGCCATCAGGTCCTCGACCGGTTCGCCGGAACCGACCTGCGGCAGCGGCGGCGACATGTGCTTCTCCAGCGGGTCGGAGAGCGAGGCGCGCTGCGCGAACAACGCGTTCAGCAGCTCCCGTTCCACCACCGAACCGACAACCTCGGCGGCCATCACGTCCGGGTGGCCCGCGCCCGGCTTCACGATCGGCATCTGCGAGACGCCGTACTCGCGCAGCACCTCGATCGCCTCGCCGACGGTCTCCTCGGGGTGCATGTGGACGAGCGCCGGAACCGGGCCGTCCTTGTGGTCGAGCACGTCCCCGACCCGGGCCGACGGGCCCGCGTCCTCCAGGAAGCCGTAGTCGGCCATCCACTCGTCGTTGAAGATCTTGCTGAGGTACCCGCGTCCGCTGTCCGGCAGCAGGACGACCACCACGTCGTCCGGACCCAGCCGCCCGGCGACCTCCAGGGCTGCGACGACCGCCATGCCGCAGGAGCCGCCGACCAGCAGGCCCTCCTCCTTGGCGAGACGGCGGGTCATCTGGAAGGAGTCCTTGTCGGACACGGCGACGATCTCGTCCGTGACCGTCCGGTCGTAGGCGGTCGGCCAGAAGTCCTCGCCGACGCCCTCGACGAGGTACGGGCGCCCGGAGCCGCCGGAGTAGACCGAGCCCTCGGGGTCCGCACCGATGACCTCGACCGCGCCGTCGCTGACCTCCTTCAGGTAGCGGCCGGTGCCGCTGATCGTGCCGCCGGTGCCGACACCCGCGACGAAGTGGGTGATCTTCCCGTCCGTCTGCTGCCACAGCTCCGGACCGGTGGTCTCGTAGTGCGAGCGCGGATTGTTCGGGTTGGAGTACTGGTCGGGCTTCCAGGCGCCCGGCGTCTCGCGGACCAGCCGGTCGGAGACGTTGTAGTACGAGTCAGGATGTTCGGGGTCGACGGCCGTGGGGCAGACGACCACCTCGGCACCGTAGGCGCGCAGTACATTGATCTTGTCCGTGGACACCTTGTCCGGGCAGACGAAGATGCACTTGTACCCCTTCTGCTGGGCGACGATCGCCAGGCCGACACCCGTGTTGCCGCTCGTCGGCTCGACGATCGTGCCGCCGGGCCGCAGCTCGCCGCTCTCCTCGGCCGCCTCGATCATGCGCAGGGCGATACGGTCCTTGACCGAACCGCCGGGGTTGAAGTACTCGACCTTGGCCAGAACCGTCGCCTGGATGCCGGCCGTGACGCTGCGCAGCCTCACCAGCGGGGTATTGCCTACAAGACTGATCATCGAATCGTGGAATTGCACCGTCTGCTCCGGGGTCTCCGTATGGGGTGCGGCAAGCGTATGCGCACAGGCGGGAGAACGGGTGGGGGAACGGGCGGGAGAACGGACGGAGTGATTGAGCGAAGGCCGCCGCGGGGCAATGAGAGTTACGTACTGCGGTACGGCGACGAGAGGTGGACCGGACTGTGTCGAGAGCACGAGTGGCACGGCGGATCGCGGCGGGCGCGGCCTACGGCGGCGGCAGCATCGGGCTGCTCGGCGCGGCGGCGGTAGGCGTCCTGCTGGCGGAGGTCCAGCTGGCGAAACGGCACGTGGGCGGAGGCATCGCACCGGTTGCGCCGAGCGCGGACGGGCGGTACGGGGCGGCGTTCGCCGGTCCCGCCGAACCGCTGCGGCTGGGGTTGCTGGGCGACTCCACGGCCGCGGGGCAGGGGGTGCGCCGGGCCGGTCAGACGCCGGGGGCACTGCTCGCCTCGGGGCTCGCGGCGGTGTCCGAGCGGCCGGTGGACCTGCGCAACGTGGCGCAGCCGGGTGCCCGCTCGGACGATCTGGAGCGGCAGGTCTCGTTGCTGCTGGCCGATCCGTGCGCCGTGCCCGACGTCTGCGTGATCATGATCGGCGCGAACGACGTGACCCACCGCATCCCCGCCACGCAGTCGGTGCGCTGTCTGACCACGGCGGTGCGCAGACTGCGTACGGCGGGCGCGGAGGTGGTGGTCGGCACGTGCCCGGATCTCGGCACGATCGAGCCGGTCTACCAGCCGCTGCGCTGGCTGGCCCGCAGGGTGAGCCGGCAGCTGGCGGCGGCCCAGACGATCGGCGCGGTGGAGCAGGGCGGGCGCACGGTGTCGCTGGGCGACCTGCTGGGGCCGGAGTTCGAGGCGAACCCCCGGGAGCTGTTCGGCCCGGACAACTACCACCCCTCGGCGGAGGGGTACGCCACGGCGGCGATGGCGGTGCTGCCGACGCTCTGCGCGGCGCTGGGTCTGTGGCCGGAGACCGACCGGCTGGACGGGGACCGGCGCGAGGACATGCTGCCGGTGGCGAAGGCGGCCTCCCAGGCGGCCAAGGAGGCCGGTACCGAGGTCACCGGGGCCCGGGCGCCATGGGCCCTGCTCAAGCACCGCAGGCGGCGGCGCCTGCCCGCCGCGACGGAGCCCCACCCGCGCCCGGGAACGAGCGGGGAGACGGCACCGCGGAAGGCGGCCCCCGCGGAGGCGGCGGCCGAGGCGTACGGGGAGCCGCGAAAGGAGAAGGAGAGGAGAAGGCCGTCGCGGGACCTGCGTGCCAATTGACGGCGGCCCGGCAGCCTGCCGGACGGACGGCGGGAACGACCGGGCCCCGGACTGAGCGAGCGCTTAGAAAAGAGGTCGGCGTCACATGCGCTGTCCGATGACCCAGCATCTACGTACAGGTAACTTCCAAGTCAGCACCTGCCCGAACCCGCCTTCCAGCCCTCATGGAGCCTCGTGATGCCCGAAGCCGTGATCGTCTCTGCCGTCCGCTCCCCCATCGGCCGGGCCGTCAAGGGTTCGCTGAAGGACCTGCGCGCGGACGACCTGACCGCCACGATCATCCGGACCGCGCTGGACCGGGTTCCCGAGCTGGATCCGAAGGACATCGACGACCTGATGCTCGGCTGCGGCCTCCCCGGCGGCGAGCAGGGCAACAACCTGGGCCGGATCGTCGCCGTGCAGATGGGCATGGACCACCTCCCCGGCTGCACGATCACCCGCTACTGCTCGTCGTCCCTGCAGACCAGCCGGATGGCGCTGCACGCCATCAAGGCGGGCGAGGGCGATGTCTTCATCTCGGCGGGTGTCGAGATGGTCTCCCGCTTCACGAAGGGCAACTCCGACAGCCTGCCGGACACGCACAACCCGCTGTTCGCCGACGCCGAGGCCCGTACCGCCGCCCGCGCGGAGCAGGGCGGCGAGGGCTGGCACGACCCGCGCGAGAACGGCCTGGTGCCGGACGCGTACATCGCGATGGGGCAGACCGCGGAGAACCTGGCCCGCCTCAAGGGCGTGACCCGTCAGGACATGGACGAGTTCGGCGTCCGCTCGCAGAACCTCGCCGAGGAAGCCATCGAGAAGGGCTTCTGGGAACGCGAGATCACCCCGGTCACCACCCCCGACGGCACGGTCGTCTCGAAGGACGACGGTCCGCGGCCGGGCGTCACCATGGAGGGCGTGCAGGGCCTGAAGCCGGTGTTCCGCCCGGACGGGCTGGTCACGGCGGGGAACTGCTGCCCGCTCAACGACGGCGCCGCCGCGCTCGTGATCATGTCCGACACCAAGGCGCGCGAGCTGGGCCTGACCCCGCTGGCCCGGATCGTCTCGACCGGCGTCTCCGCCCTCTCCCCCGAGATCATGGGGTACGGACCGGTGGAGGCGAGCAAGCAGGCGCTGAAGCGGGCCGGGCTGACGATCGACGACATCGACCTGGCCGAGATCAACGAGGCGTTCGCCGCCCAGGTGATCCCGTCCTACCGCGACCTCGGCCTGCCGCTGGAGAAGGTCAACGTCAACGGCGGCGCCATCGCCGTCGGCCACCCCTTCGGCATGACCGGCGCCCGGATCACCACCACGCTGATCAACAGCCTCCAGTTCCACGACAAGCAGTTCGGCCTGGAGACCATGTGCGTGGGCGGCGGCCAGGGCATGGCCATGGTCATCGAGCGGATGAGCTGAGCTGGAGCGGAGGGTAGGGGCCGCCCGAGGAACGAGGGCGGCACCTGCCCGCAGCACAAGCGAAGCGAAACGCGACCACCAACACGAGCGGATGAGCTGAGCTGGAGCGGAGGGTAGGGGTCGCCCGAGGAACGAGGGCGGCACCTGCCCGCAGCACAAGCGAAGCGAAACGCGACCACCAACACGAGCGGATGAGCTGAGCCGGCGCGGGGCGCGGACAAGGGCGAAAACGGAGCGCGGACACGGGTGCGGATGCGCCCGCCTCGGCAGGGCCTCCAAGAATGGCCGGTTTCCGAGCCCCAGCCGTGACCGAATCTCCCCCAGGATGTGACCTACGTCCTGGGGGAGAGCCATTCCCGCAGGTCGCGCCAGTGTGACCTTAAACGCCGGGCCGAAAGACCTGTCCCATTCGTGACGTAATGCACTGACACCGGGCGCGGGCAGAGGACAAGCTGAGGTAGGAAGTCGGGGAATCCATCGGAACCGGGAGTATGTCAGTGAGCGCCATGTCTCTTGCCCTGTTGCTGACGACCGCCGCCGCCACGGCTGTGGGCGCCGCTGCTCTGTACGCCGCTCACGGGCTGCGCAAGCAGATCACCGCCCTCCGTACCGAGCTGGCCACGACCCGCGCCGACGGCGCCGCGGTACCCCCTCAGATACGCGCGGCGGTCGCCGAGGCGCTCGCCGAGGAACGGGAGCGTGAGCTGGCCGAGGCACGCGCCTTCTGGGCCTCCCAGGAAGCGCGGGACGCCGCCGACGCCCCGTCACTGCTGGGCGGGCTGTCGGGGATCGGCGAGGAGACGTCGCTGTACATGCCGCGCCAGGCGGACTTCGCGGGCCTGGAGGCGATGGACTTCGACTCCGCCGAGGCGTTCGAGGAACTGTCGGAACTGGCCGAGGTGGCCGAACTCGCGGAGGTGGCCGAGGTGACGGAGACCACGGAGTTCGCCGAGGACTCCCCCGAGCTGGCCGCGGCCCGCCGCCGTCACCCCTCGCACCCCGACTTCGTACCGGTGCGGACCCCGGTGGTCGCCGACCACGAGCGCACCGTGAACCGCCTCGAACAGCTCGCCGACAGCCGTACGGAGCTCGCCGATGTGCGTCCCGGCCCGCTCGGCACCCTCGACGTGTACGTCTTCGCCGACGGCACCACGCTCTGCATGACGCCCGGTCACCGGGAGACGGCCGAGCGCCTGGCCGCGTCGCTGCTCGCCGGTGAACGCCCCGTGCTGCTGGGTGGTTCCGGCGTCTCCGGTGCGTACGCCCTGACCTTCTCGTGCGGCGAGGAGAACGTCTACATACTGGCCGATCGCGTCATCGCCTCGTTCTAGCCGGCCCACTGCCCCGCCGGACCACCGCCCTCCGGCCCTCCGCCCCGGCCCCCGGCCCCGGCCCTCCGCCCCGGCCTTCCGGCCCAGGCCATCGCCTCTGCGGCCCGCCGCACCACGCGGACCCGCCGCACCACGCGGACCCGCCGCGCTACGCGAACGCCCGCTCGGCCGCCTCCTCAACGAATCGCACGGCCTCGTCCAGTTCGGTCGACGAGGCCGTTTCCAGTGCCGCCGCCAGGTCGTGCCCCGCCACGGCGAGTTGGTCACCGACGGCGAAGATCCCGGCGTCCGGCATGAGCCGCGGCTCCCTGTCCGGTGCCTCGACGCGCTGGGCCCTCGACGCGAGTTCCCTGGCCGTGGCGAGCCCCTCGGCGGCAGCGCCGCGCTGCAGACGGCTCTGCGGAGCGGCACGGAGTCGGTCGGCGAATCGGTCCACGGCGGTGATCAGCGCAGTCGTATCGAGCACCCCGTGACCCTACGCGCCCTTCCGTCCCGGCTGCCAACACGGACGGCGGAGGAACGGAGAGACGCAGGTACCGGGGTACCGGGGAACGGAGACGCGGCAAGGAAGAAGCGGGTACAGGAGCGGAAACGGAATCAGGGACACGGTGCAGGAACAGGGACGCGGGTACGGGAACGGCCCGCAGGCGCGGTGCCTGCGGGCCGTTCCCGTACCCGTCACGGGCCGGTAATTCTTCGTGGATCGGTCGTCCCGTGCGTCAGTCGTCGCCGCTGAGGATCGAGAACAGACGCAGCAGCTCCAGGTAGATCCACACCAGGGTCATGGTGAGACCGAAGGCCGCCAGCCAGGACTCCTCGCGGGGCGCGCCGTAGGCGATGCCGTCCTCGACCTGCTTGAAGTCCAGGGCCAGGAAGCACGCACCGAGGACGACCCCGATGACGCCGAACAGGATGCCGAGGCCACCGGAGCGGAGGCCAAGACCGTCACCGCCGCCGAAGACGGCGAACAGCAGGTTGACCACCATCAGCAGCATGAAGCCCATGGCCGCGGCCATGACGAAGCCGTAGAAGCGGCGGGTGACACGGATCCAGCGCATCTTGTACGCCAGGAGCACACCGGCGAAGACGCACATGGTGCCCAGCACCGCCTGCATCACGACACCGGGGCTGATGTACGTGCTGACCGCGCTGGAGATCACTCCGAGGAAGACGCCCTCGAAGCCCGCGTACGCCACGATCAGCGCCGGGACCGGCTTGCTCTTGAAGGACTGGACGAGCGAGAGGACGAACGCCACCAGGGCGGCGCCGATCGCGATTCCGTACGACTTGCCGAGGTTGGCCGGATCGACCGGCAGCAGGGCCCAGGCGAGAACGGCGCCGAGCACCACGGTGCCCAGCGTGATCGCCGTGCGCGTGACGACGTCGTCGATCGTCATCGCACCGGAGCGCGCGGGCGCCTGCGGGGCGCCGTACTGGGCATCCGGCTGGGCGTAGGGGTTGGTGGCGTACGGGTTGGCGGCGGTGCCCTGGGCGTACGGGTTGGCACCCGTGACGGGGGCCCCGGCCTGCGGCGCCGCATTGAAGCCCGCGTATCCGTTGTCGCGGCTGAAGCCCCGTCGCGAGAAGACCGGGTTGCTGCTCCTCATCTCACTCCTCCATGGCCACCCTGCGTGGCCTTCCCACAAGAGTAATGGGTGGGCAAAGGTTTCAGACTAGTGCCTGAGGAGGATCTTTACCGGCCGAAGGACGACGCGCAGCTCTTTCCCACGCCGCGTCCAAGGCCGTCGGCACCCGTTCAGTCCTGTGGCCTGTCCGGCTCGGTGGCGCGCAGGTCGGCCAGCAGCTCGGCCTGGCCGGCCAGGACCCCGGACAGGATGGTGCGCGCGACCCGCAGGAGCTCCGCCACCTGAGGGTTGGCCAGGGAGTAGTAGACGCCCGAACCCTCCCGGCGCGCGACGACGAGATTGGCCCGCCGCAATACGGCCAGTTGCTGCGAGAGGTGGGCGGGCTCGACGCCGATCCCGGCCAGCATCTCGGACACCGCGTGCTCCCGTTCACTGAGCAGTTCGAGCACCCGGATGCGCACGGGGTGCCCGAGCGTCTTGAAGAACTCGGCCTTCAGTTGGTACAACGGCGCGCTCATCGAACCGGCCTCGTGCCCTCGGCCCCGGCCGTCCGGCCGACCCACCGCGGCCATGTGTGTGCCCTGCATCGCGTCCACTCACAACTCTTCGCCATGGAGCCATCCTCGCGCGTCCACCTGGACGTGCTGACCTCGTGAATTATCGAAACCCGGAACCGGAGGCCCGAAAACGGAACCGGAGCCCGCCGAACCGGCGGCCCCGAAGCCCGGAGACCCGGAACATTCTGACGGGCCGCCGCGGGGAGCGGCGTCACGGGGCTCCCATGCCCCGCAGAGGCACGGTGACCCAGACACATTTGCCCTGGCCGTCCGGGTCCTCGCGAACGACCGCGGTGCCCGACAGGCCCCGGGTGAGCTCGCTGACCATGGCCAGCCCGCCGACCGTTCCGACGGCCGGTCCGTGCAGCGCGGGCCGGTACGGGTGGCGGTCGTGCACGCCGAAGGCGAACGTGTCCGTTCCGGCCGCGTAGTACACCGTCACCGTCGGGGAGAGCACGGCGGCGTGCCGGACGCTGTTGGTGACCAGTTCACTGAGGATCAGCAGCACCGGATCGACGCCGGGGTGGCGCGGCCCGACGCCCCACTCGGCCAGCACCTGCTCGGTCGTCTCGCGGGCCGTCCGTACGGCGGCGCCCATGGTGGGCAGGGTCAGGACGTGACGCAGGGGCAGGGCCTCGGGCCGGGCCGTCATGGGGCTTCCTCGGGGACGGCGGCGGGAGTCGGGGCGGTGGGGGCGGCGGCGGGCCGGGCCGGTACGAGACCGGCGTGCTGGAGCCGGGCGCGGGCCGCCACGATGGCCTCAGGGGTGGTGGCGTGGTCCCGGCCGTCGGGCCGGATCAGGTCGAGGGCGCCGACGGCGTCGAGCGCGCGCCGCTGCCCCGGACGTATCCCGGAGGCCAGCACGGTGATGCCGCGCCGGTTCAGCTTCTCCACGGCGTCCTTGAGGACCAGTGCGCCGGTGGCGTCCATGGTGGTGATCCGCGACATGCGCAGGATGACGACGCGGACGTCGGCGACCTCGGAGAGTTCGAGGAGAAAGCGGTGGGCACCGGCGAAGAACAGGGGCCCGTCCATCCGGTAGGCGACGATGTGCTCGGTCAGCAGCTCGTGTTCCTCGTCGCTGTGCTCGCCCGGCAGGTCGGGGCGGAAGTCGACCTGGTCCATCCGCGTCTGGCGGGCCACTGCCCGCAGCGCCAGCGCACCGGCCACCACCAGGCCGATGATCACCGCGTAGACGAGGTCCAGGACGAGCGTGGCTGCGGCCGTCAGGCAGAGAACCACGGCGTCGGAACGGGTGGCGCGGGCCATCGCGCGCAGCGAGCCGACCTCGACCATGCGGATCGCGGTGGCCAGCAGCACGCCCGCCAGCGCGGCCAGCGGGATCTTCGAGACGAGCGGTGCCGCCGCGAACACGATGACGGCCAGGACGGCGGCGTGGGTGAGGGCGGCGAGCCGGGAGCCCGCTCCCGTACGGACGTTCACCGCGGTACGGGCGATGGCGGCCGTCGCCGGGACACCGCCGAACAGCGGGGCGGCCAGGTTCGCGACGCCCTGCCCGAAGAGTTCCCGGTCCGGGTCGTGCCGCTGGCCCACGGTCATGCCGTCCGCGACCGTGGCCGACAGCAGCGACTCCAGTGCCGCGAGGGCGGCCACGGCCACGGCGGGCGCGAGCAGCGAACCGAGCGCCGACACGTCCAGGAAGTCCAGGGAGGGGGCGGGCAGCCCGGACGGCAGATCACCGATCGGTGTCGCCCCGTCCAGGTCGAGCAGCTGGGCGGCCAGCGTCGCGGCGACCACCGCGACGACGGAGAACGGGACGGCGGGCCGCAGGCGCGCGCCCAGCAGCATCACGGCCGCCACGCCGACCGAGAGGGCGACGGCGGTCCAGTTCGGCGCCTTCACGAACTCCTCGACCGCCCGCCAGGCCACCACCAGGACCTTCTCGCCCTCGGGCTTGGCCACGCCGAGCGCGGCGGGCACCTGCTGCAGCCCGATGACGCAGGCGATGCCCAGGGTGAATCCCTCGACCACAGGTGCCGGGACGTACCGCATGTACTGACCGGCCCTGAGCAGGGCCAGGGCCATCAGCAGCACCCCGGCCAGCAGCCCCACGGTCAGCACGCCGCCGGGCCCGTACTGGGCGACGATCGGGACGAGGACGACGGTCATGGCCCCGGTCGGCCCGGACACCTGGAGGTTCGAACCGCCGAACAGCGCGGCCAGGGCCCCGGCCACCACCGCGGTGGCGAGCCCCGCCTCGGCGCCGAGTCCGGAGGAGACCCCGAAGCCGAGTGCGAGCGGCAGCGCCACGATGGCGACCGTGAGACCGGCGAGCAGATCGCGGCGCGGGTTGCGGCGCATGGCCGCGAGGTCGGCGCGGACGGGCAGCAGCGCGCGTACCCGGCCCAGTGATCGTTCGAGAACCGTGCTGAGCGTGCTCACGACGCGGCGGCCTCGGTTTCCCGCGGTTCGGCCGACGGTTCGCCGCGCCCGGCCGGCGCCCCGGTCGGGATCCGCCGCGTGGCCCGCGTCGGCTCCGCGACGTCCCTGCCCGCGGGTGTGTGCACCGCGGTCGCGCCCTCCCGCGTGGACGTCACGGCCCGGGAGCGGCGCAGAACCGTCGGCCGCCGCGACGGCGCCGAGGGGGCCACCCCGATCGCCGCGAGCGGAGCGCGCACCGGCGTCCGGCCGCGCCGCAGCACTTCGAGCGCCCGGATGCGTGCCGGGTGCCCCGGCATCCGGAAGAACTCGGCTTTCGCCCGGTACAGCGGAACTGGCACGTCCGCGAACCTCCTGTCGAAATCTGTCGGCCGTCGGCCTGCTGTCGGATGTCGGCCTGTCGGATGTCGGTGTCCCGGCCCCCGTGCCCCGGGCGTCCGTCGGTGCGTGGTCCGGGGCGTCGCTCGGCATCGCCGCGCTCACGGGTCGCCTCGCATCCGCGCGACCGCTCGTCGCGACCACTTGCGAATACAACAAAGACAGCATGTAGTGAATTGCATAAATTCGCAATTCGCTAATGTGGTCACGGCATGATTCGCCCACCGCGCCGCACACGTCCCGTCGCGCTCGGGGCGGCGGACGACCGACCAGGGCGGCGCGGCAGATGGGCTGACGGGGCCGACCACGGCGTGGACGCAGGTGTCGGTCGTCTCGTGCAGATCGGCGGTCACCCGGGTCCAGGTGCCGGAGCACCTGATCTTGGAGGGGTTCGAGTCCGGCGAGTGCGCGGGGGGCGGTGCGCAGCTGCCCCATCGTGGCGGCTGCGTTGATCCCGCCGGGATCCTCCAGCCGGTAGTACGACAGCGACCAGGCACGGTCCCGGTCGGGTTCGGCGGGAACCCGACCGACCACGGACCGTCCCTGCACGGGCACGCCGGCGGCCAGCACCTCCCGCATCATCGACTCGATCGCGTCGCCGTCCAGGAACGGCGGGAGTTCACGCGGACCGCGACCCGGTCGTTCGGCGGCCGGGATCCCGGTGGCCCGCTCCAGCGACGGGTTGACAGGCGCAGGTCGGGGTCGAGCACGGCCACCCCGTAGGGCGACTGCGCCGCCAGCCGGGCGGACAGCGCGAGGTGGTGCCCGGAACCGGACTCGAACCGGTGCTCTGCACCTCTCTGACCTGCGACAACGCTATGACCTCGACGGATCTCCCCGGATCGCGGCGGATTCCTTCAGATATCCCCACATCTCTCGGCTGCTGTGTTCCCACGGGAACACAGCAGGAACACCGAAAGCACCTACCCCGCGACCAGCGCAAACGAGCGATGGGCGAGGGAGCGCCCGTGATCACCGGGCTGGGGATCAGCATGGCCGAGATCGAACGGTTCGGCGACGCTGGTGGCTGGACGGTCACGGGACGAGGCACGACGACGGCGCCGTGCACCAGCGGCCTCCGACGGACCACCCGCTTCGCCCTGCTGGCGGAGACGGCGAACTCCGCCAGCGCTGCGACGACGATCCAAGGGGCCGCCCGCCAGATGGTCCGCCATGCATCCAGGCCGGTTCGGTCATCAGCGCGCGCCCGGACGCCGAAAGCATGCACGGTCACCTCGGCGTACCGGACGGCACGCGTCTCGCCGCCCGGCCGGAGGCCGCACCAGGTCGTCAGTTGCCTTGGTACAGCAGCCGGCAGGGGCGAGAAGCGTTGTCGGGTCAGGGGCGCCAGAACTCCTCAGTGGGCCGCCACGGTTCCGGAGCGGGGGGCAGTGCGCTGGACCGCGGGAGGCGAACCCGCTCTGCCGCGTTCTGCCGACCGGTCTCCTTCACGGCCGCGGCGTGATCTTCGGCCACCCCGGAGGGAACCCACTGGTGGCCGTCCCACTCCAGCATCCCGCGGGCCGTATCCGGGTCGACGTGCCCACCCCGTGCAGGGCCCTCACCGAGAGGAACAGCCCTGCGTGCGCCAGGCGCGGGCCGGCGCGCATCCCGGCGCGCGGCCCACTCGTCCAACGGCTCGTCGGTCACAGGATTCCCCTCTCCTTATTCCAGATGTCGTCAGTTGCCTTGGTGCAGCCGCCAGTCGGCAGGGGAGAGGAGTGGAACGTCCGCTTTCCCCGCCTGGGTGAGCGAGCACGTCCAGGCGGTGAGCTCCGGGCGGCCGGTACGGATCCACTCCGTGACGTAGTGCTCGACCTGGTCGGCGAGCGCCTGGGAGGCACGGCCAGGGGTGAGGTGGAGCCCGCCAGGCTGAACGAACACCGCGGCGTCGGCATCGTCATCGACCAGTGCGCACCCGGTGTAGTCGCTGGTGCCCTCGGCACCGGCGCAGGTAGTGCGAGTGTCGTGGGCCGCCAGGTGCATCCACAGATCCACGTAGTCGCCGCGCGGGTCCAGACCCTCGAGGACGGCGGGGGGACGAGCGTCGGCGGGGTCCGGGACGGGGAAGGTGCGGCTACGCGTGGCCGGCGACGTTGTGGCCCCGGCGTAGAGCGGGCCGGCAGCGATCATGAAGTCGGCGCTGACCACCAGTTGCCCGACGGGGCCGCTGTCATTGCGGGTGACGCGGAGCAGGGGGTGGAGACCGCCGTGCGCAACGGGGGCCAGGACACAGCCGTCCGGGGCGAGCTGGTCGAGCCACGCCGGGGCGATCCTGGCGATCCCACAAGTCACGACGATCAGGTCGTAGGGGCCGCCGCCCGGGTGCCCGAGGTATCCGTCCCCGGCGTGGACGGTGACCGACTGTGCGCCGGCGCGGGCCAGCGCGGCGCTGGCCTCGCCGGCGACGAGGCTGGACACCTCGATGGTGTGGACGTCTGCCTTGGTGATGTGGGCGATCAGTGCGGCGTTCCAGCCGGTGCCAGCCCCGATCTCCAGCACGCGCATCCCGGGCCGGAGCTGGGCGGCCTCCAACATCTTGGCGACGATGGAGGGCTGGGAGGTGCTGGAGAATCCGCCGGCGTCGTCGGCGGGGATGTGGGTCATGATGCCGCGGTCGGCGTACGCGAGGGCCAGGAGGTCGGCCGTCGGCCGGTCCGGGGTAACCGGAGTGTGCTGACCGGTGGCGTAGTGCCCCGTGATGAACAGGTGCCGGGGGACCGCCTCGATGGCCGCGGCCACGGCGTCGGATCGGATCGCTCCCCGCGCCCGGAGATCGGCGGTCAGAGCTCGGGCCATGGGCACCCAGTCGACAGTCACAGTCATGGGCGGTCACTTCTCCTGCGGGTTGTAGCGGATGATCGGCGTGCAGATACGGGTCGGGTCGTTCGGTTCCCCAGCACCCCACCGAGGGCGTGCGCCAGCTTCACCGCCAGCTCCGCCATCGACTGAGATTTCAGTTCCAGCCGTGTTCCTTCAGTGAGTTGCCGTCACCGCCCAGATATCCGAGGAGCCCTTCTCCGGGGTACTCGATGATGTCCTCGGGCAGTTCGTGGACGCTGAACCACTCCAGGCCGAGGCACTTCTCCGGTTCCCTGTTGACGGGCTCCCCGCTCCACTGGGTGGCCTCGAAGAAGAAGCCGATGCGCTCCACGTCGGCGCTCTGCCTGTGATGCACGACGTGCACCATCCGCAGGTGCGCGGGGTCGACCGTGACGCCGGTCTCCTCCAGCAGCTCACGGGCGGCCCCGACTCGCAGGGGTTCGCCCTGGTCGAGCTTCCACAGCGGCTTACCTGTCGGCATGCCGCGGTGGTCCCACCCGTTCTGCGAGCACCTGGCCCACAGCACACCCCGCACGTCACGGTCGCCGGGCATCTCCCGCCAGTAGCGCAACCGGGGCTGGCTGCTGGGCCAGTCACGGAGGATCGTCAGCGTGTTCGGGGCGCCTTCCTCCCCTTCCCTGAGAGTGATGTACGGCACCAGGGCAGGTGCCGCCGAAGTGGGCACAGGCGACCTCCTCCTTCTCTGCTCTGCCGCGGCAGCACGCACGCGCTTCACGGCGCCTCCTTGAGACACTGGTTCTCCACCAGTCGCTCCAGGAACTCTTCGAGCGTCCAGGCCATACGGCGCAGATACCCAACGGCTCTGAAGCGGTCCCCGGGCAGTGCCTCGGGGCGCACGGCCCGCGCTCGCTTCACGAGGCTGGCAACCGCCTGGTCCCGCTGGTCCGCCTTCGAGGCGACCGCGAGCTGCGCCAGGCGCGTCAGGTGACCACGCATCCGCGTCGCGAGGACTTCGACCTCGTCCTCACTGGGCACGTAGTCGTCGAGCACGGCCGCAAGATCGTCGAGCAGGGCACCGTCCACGTACGGCTGCCACGTCTGGACCTTGCTGAGCATCCAGCGGAGCCGGTCAGGGTCGAAGGGCTGATCCGCCTGCCTCACGGGATGGTCCCAGCGCGGGACAGCGGATGCCGTGGTCATCGGCCCTGCCCTGAAGACGCCCGACTGTCGCACTGGCAAAAAGATCTCCACGCGCTCCTCAGCGCACGCCGTCTCTCGCACGGCGCACCGGCAAGGCAGGCCTCACACGCCAGGGTGTGGCCCACCAGCGCTCGGTACGTCGACTCCGCCTCATCCATGACCGTCCGCCTCCGCCTCCACCGCCAGGCGCTCCTGGACACCTCGCTGGTAGCTGCCATAGGCAACGAGCTGCGAGACAGCATCCGGGCAGCACAGGGCTCCGGGGCCGTCCATCGGCACACACCAGTAGGAGCGGGACAGGTCCGGCCCGGTCCGCTGCGGGTTCGGGACGCCCAGGAAGCAACCAGGGCCGAGACACTCCGCGCCCGGCACCGCACTGGCCCACTGCGGCAGCTGTGACGTGCCGCAGGCACGAGCACGTAGTACCGCTGAGAGGACGTGTCGATGAACACCGGACCGCCCAAGAGCACTTCTTTCAGGTAGGCGTCGATGCGCTCGGGTTCCTCAGTGCCAGCGGCAGCCTGCACGCGCAAACACGGGACGGCCGTTGGAGTCGGGGGGATGGAAGCTCGTCACGGATCGGCTCACGTCAGCCTGCTTCCGGCAGGCTGACCGAGGCGTCGGCCGCTGTGCCAATGCACGCGGTGAAGGCGTGGCGCTCCAGCAGCCAGCCCATAACCTCGTCGTTGGCATCCCATGCGGAGGTAACGACCCCGTCAACCTGACCGGAGTCGATCAGCTCGGCTACGCGCGGCCAGAGAGGCGCCCGCATCGCCGACGTTCCGAGGGGCGCCGTGTCGGAGAGTTCCGCGACGATCGTCCAGTCCCGCGCCTCAGCGAACTTGCGGTGCGAAACCAGCGCCCGGCCGCTTCGGGGTGTCGGCTGGCGGTCGTACAGCACGACGCGGACACGGGAGATACGCGCACCAGGCGCCTCACGAAGTCCGCTGTCTGCGGCCTCCGCAATAGCCGATCGGCGAGCCCGTTGCTGTGGGGTCCGGTTCATGTAAGTACCGTCCTCCCAAAGGACCTTGACGTGAAGAAGCGCCCCGTACGACTCTGCCGATTCATCAGGCAGCGAGTCGTACGGGGCGCGGTGACGAGGAGGGACTGAGCGTCACAACTCGTACGGGACGTACGGGTTACAGTGCCGTCTTTGCGGTGGCTGGCATGAAGTCGCCCGCCCCGGCCGGGGATACGCCGATCAGCTTCGACACCCGGCGCAGCCGCGCCGTGCTGGCCCGCCCGACCTTCTGCACGATCACGGACGGCAGCGTCTGATGACGCGCCCACGCGGGAGCGGCGAGCAAGGCTTCTTCCAGAGTGTCCAGCGACGCATCGAACATCTTCGCGTCGGCCTGCGCCAGGGCCTTGTCCATGGCATACCGGTTGCGGGCTGCGCCGGAGAGCTCCGACACGTCCTTGATCGAGTCGATGAGGGTCAGCGCCTTCCCTGTCTGCCCAAGCGCGACGTTCACGCCGACTGCCTGCGTCGTCGCCGTCACCGGGCCGAAGAGCGTGCCGTGGGCTCGGTGCTCGGCCCCCATACGGGCGCCTGTTGCGTGGGACTGCGACAGGCAGTCAGCCGCCCGAGCCTTGTCGCCCATCCGCGAGGCAACGACGGCCGCGAAGTTCACGTGGCTGCCGTACGCGCACAGTTCGTCCACCCTGGCCTTCGAAAACCGGGGCTCGATGTCGAGGGCTGATTTCTCCGCCAGGGCGAGCGCTTCGTCCAGCCGTGCGTCCCTCAGATAGATCCAGGACCGGCCCGACATCACGAGGGCCGCCCGCATGTCGTCCGCCGCATGGCCCGCCGCCTGCTGCGCATGACCGATCGCCGCGTACGCCAGATCCCTGGACCCCATGAGGTTCGCCACGTACGCGGCAAGCCGGTAGGCATCGGCGACGAACCCCCACCCCTCGGACTGTGCACCAGCAGGCTGCGCGTGCACGTGAGCCCTGGCCTCCGCGAGGAGCATCGCCGCGACCGCACCGGCCTCCACGTAGGACCCCTCCCAATAGAGGCCCCAGCACCGGTTCGTGGCCTGCTGAAGCTCTACCGCGCTCGGCGCGGTAACCCCGGCCGGGAGCAGCCCAACAGCTGTGTCATGGACAGCACAGGACAGCTCGCGCATGGTCGCACGGTCCCCGACATCCATGGCCCGTCGCGATCGAGTTCCGCACAGTCACCGCCCTCGCCCCTGTCCGCGGGGACCTGCTGGACGTGTACGCCGAGGTCCGCGCCCCTCTCCTCCACCTGCCGAACTATGCGACGTGGTCTTGGCGGTGGTCGTGGTGTACCGGGCCGCGGCACCGACGAGTTCACGGCTCACCGGCCCCGCCCCCGGTCACGGGCGCGGGGCGGGCGGTGCTCCGGCCACTCGGCCCAGCACCAGGCCGCGACGCAGATCACGGCCACGATCACGGCCGAGGTGGTCTCATCCACGGTCAGGTCCCCGACGGGCGGGTGTCGTCCCACCGGTTCAAGAGCGACTGGCCCCGGCGACCGCGAGCCACTCGATGCCGTGCACGAGGAGCGGGGCCTGGTGCCACTGCCCGGAGGCCAGGAGGTACGTCGCGAGGATTGCTCCGGACAGCCACCAACCGGCGCAGTACGTACACGTAATGAGGGTGATGGCCGCGGCCCGGGTGGCGGCGGTCGGACGGGCGGCGAGCCAGTCGTGCGCGCGCTCCCGCAGCCGCTCCAGGATCGTGTCCCAGACGACGAGTTGTGTGGCTCGGTACCCGGCGAGGGCGAGTACGGCGAGCGCAGCGAGATCGATCAAGGCCGCCCCAATCGGAATATCAGCTTCCGTTTTCGGCGGGGCACTATAGGTCACGGATCGGCTGAACGCACGGGGACCAGACGCAATGGTCAGGGCAGCTATTCAGATCACAGGGGCGGGTAGGGTGCCGCCATGGCGCCGGCGGTCATGCCGATGCTGTGTCCGGACGGTCAGAACAGCGTCGGCGCACCATCGTCGGACGCCCCTGCGGGGGCTGCCTCCTCCGGCTCGTCGACCGGGAGTTCCATCTGTCCGACGGGCAGGTCCACGATCTCCAGAGACCCGCCGCAGGAGACGAGTTCGTCGGGGTGCTTGGCGCGCATGTCGGGAGCGTCGTGTCGCCACACGTGGCCCTTGGACAGCGTGCCGGACACGGGCCTGGCCGCGACCTCCCTTTCGCACTCGGGGCACTTGACACGGGGCAGCTTCATCACCCGACCAGTGTGGCCGAATACGCCGCCGCCTGTCCGCCAGATCCGCGCCCTCGCCGCGCCAGGGCCGGAGTGACCCCGCGGGTGGTCTGGCACAGGCGCGCCGGTGTCCCGCCTCGCCGCCCACCCCGGCCTGCCCAAGCCCATTGCTCGGGGTAGCTCCGCAGCCGCGAGGGCCGCCGGCATCCTCAAACGTGCTGGCGGCCCTCGTTGCCGAAGCTGCTCCCGTACCGGACGGCTACAGAAGTGGGCCGGGCCGTTGGGTTACAGGACGCCGTAGCCCTCGATCGTGGCACCCAGGTCGCACCACGCCGTGGACGTGCCAGGTGCCGAGGTCCGGTTGCCGTAGTGCCTGTACCGGTAGCCGGTGCTGGGCTGGTAGCAGTCGATCGCCAGCGTGAAAGAGCCACTCCCGAGGCACGTAATCGATGCTCCGTGATGCCCGCCGCTGCCCACCTTCTCCTTGAGGCCGCCACAGGTCACGGCTTCGGTCTGGGCTGGGCTGGCCGCTGCGGAGGTTGTTGTCGCCAGCAGCAAGCCCGCTCCGAGAGCGAGCGTAGATACAGCAGCGGCGGCACGGCGCATGAGCATTGGGGGTCTCCCGTTCGGTGGTTGGTCAGTGCCGCGACAACGTAGGCCGGACTGAGGTGTCCCGGGCGGAGCGCATCGAGAGCGCACGTAAGGCAAACAGCGGCGCACGGCCCAGTCGTACGGGATCAACGGGACTGGCGAACGACGTTGCCCGAAGGCGACACCGTGCCCCCGTTGCCCGGTCTGCCACCCGTGTGCCGATACCGAGCAGAGGGGTCGCCCCCAAGGGGCCCGACCGGTGCGCATCGCACGGCAGTGAAGACATGCACACAATCTCGCCATGGATCCATCACTTGGCGCATATGGCGCCTATCTATTCAGCGGGGCGTGTCGTAGCTTCTGGAGCCAGTTCGGACAGCCTCGCTACTTGGTCCTACGGACTGTGAGCGGTCAAGGGGATCGACAGGTACCAAGCCGACAGAGGAGAACTACCTGTGAGAATTCGCAAGCGTGTCGCCGCTGTCCTGCTATCGGCCGCGTTCGTCGGCGGCACCATGGCCATCGCGCCGACCGCGCAGGCCAACGAGCCGAATCAGGGCGCTGCCGCGTCCTGCTACGGCAGCGCCAAGTCCTATTCAAAGCCTGACGGCAGCGGGTACTACCCGGCTGGCTCGGCCACGCTCACGACCACGAGCAACTGCTCCGACATCAACATCAAGCCCAACACCAACCGTTACATCGCCGTGTGCTGGGTGCCGAGTTCAGGACAGGTTTCCTGCCAGGCGGAATACAAGCTCGCCACTGGGGGGCAGTGGAACGTGATCGCGACCAACGTACAGACAGGCACCCGCTTCTACTTCGTCTTCCGCTCGACTGCCCTGTCCAACGGGAGCTGGGCCGCCTGATCACCTGGGGCATATGAACAAGCTCCGGGCGCCCGCAATGGCCGGCGCCCGGAGAGTTCCGCTCACGGGCCTGCTACATACCAATCCGCCGCCCGTACCGGTGCGCGGCCACGCTGCTGCGTCTGGTGCGGTTCGCCGGTGACTGAATCGTCGCGGACGCGAGTCTCTCGGCCCAGTAGGCCATCACGACCGCGTCGCCACGGTCCGGGGACCGGCCAAGACGGGCAACGACATCGTCCTTCCGCTCGACCCGAATCCGCGGCGGTACCCCAGTGGTCACGTCCCATGTCGGGGTGGTGAGGTCGGACAGCAGCAAGTCATCCGGCGGCAGCATCAGTTCCGCGCCGAACGCGGGGGCGCCGGGGCGCCGGGGCAAGGGTACGCCGGATACTGATCCCGAGTCAGTTAATCGGGTTGCCATTGGCGTCGTGGAACTGGCCCCACCCGGCACCGTGTCCGCGCCACGGCTGCGTAGTGCGGCTTCCGCCGGTCAGCTTCCGCCCGTACTGGCCGCCGCCGGTCACGCGCCACGGGTTCACTCCCACAGCCCCGCGCTGTACCAGCCGCGCCGGTGAATGCACCGCGACCGTGTCCGCGTCGCCCTGGTTGACGCGCCACAGCGCCACCGGACCTGGTACCCGGTAACGTCGCCGGCCTTGTTCGTGCGCGCGTGTATAGACGCCATACACCGAAGGTAGCCGCGCGTGTTCCCAGTGTGTTCCCGCTCGTAAGGTTCCTCACGCGCGTTTTCCGTCGTTCTCCCTGGTCAGCCGCTGCGCGCGAAGTGGTGCCCGGAACCGGACTCGAACCGGTACGCCCCCGAGGGGCAGCGAGGTTTAAGCTCGCCGTGTCTGCATTCCACCATCCGGGCCTGGCGCGCGGCTCCCGTTGGCACATGACCCTATCCGGGGGCTTCCTCCGATCAGCGGATGAGTGGCGCGATGTTGTCTTATTTTATTGACCGTTTGAGGGTGCGTCAGCACTTCCGGGCATGCATCGTCACATGCCTGGGCCGGGTGGCGGGCACGGCGGACGGCAATCCGGATTGACGTAAAGTCGCCGCACCCGGACGGGCGCATTCGCCAGGTGCGCGCCAGTGGCCGCCACGGCCGCGCCACCGCACCGGCCGTACGGGCCCTCCGCGCGGGTCGGGACGGACGCCCGGGCGGGGTCCCGCGCCGCGCGTCGCACGGCGACGCACGAGGCCGCGGCGGGCGAGTCCCGGCCCGGTGAGGGCGTCAGCCTCCGGCCTCTCGACGTCCCCCTGAGAGGACCGCCGGAGAACCGCCGGAGAACCGCCGGAGGACCGCCGGAGGACCGCCGAAGGACCGGTGCCCGGCCCCCACGTCCACGACACGGAGCACGGTGCTCCCGGGGCGGGTCGACGCCCGCGCGCCACCCGGCCCGGCGGACCGCCTCGGGGTCGATGTCATACCCGAGGAGGACATCGCGCTCCGCCGATGCGACTCAAGACGCCCCCGGGAACGGGCACGGGGACTGACGAAACGCGGCAGGACGGCGGTGAGGATGAAGAGGTCCGAAAACGATCGGACACCTCGAACGCACCTCAGGCACACGACTCCGGACGAAACCCTCGTCCGGAGCCCCGGATCAGGAGATTCCCGTGACCACCACTTCCACCGCACACCGCGTCACCACGGTGGCTGCCCGCGCCACGGATCTGTCGAAGGTCTACGGCGAGGGCGAGACCAGGGTCACCGCCCTGGACCGGGTCTCCGTCGACTTCCCGCGCGGCGAGTTCACCGCGATCATGGGCCCCTCCGGTTCCGGCAAGTCCACGCTGATGCACTGCGTGGCCGGTCTCGACAGCTTCAGCAGCGGCTCGGTGCGCATCGGGGACACGGAGCTGGGGTCCCTCAAGGACAAGCAGCTCACCCAGCTCCGACGGGACAAGATCGGCTTCATCTTCCAGGCGTTCAACCTGCTGCCGACCCTGACGGCGCTGGAGAACATCACGCTCCCCATGGACATCGCGGGCCGCAAGCCCGACGAGGCATGGCTGCGCCGGGTCATCGACATGGTCGGGCTCTCCGAGCGGCTGTCCCACCGGCCGACCCAGCTCTCCGGCGGTCAGCAGCAGCGCGTGGCGGTGGCCCGCGCCCTGGCCTCCAAGCCGGAGATCATCTTCGGTGACGAGCCGACCGGGAACCTGGACTCCCGTTCCGGCGCCGAGGTCCTCGGCTTCCTGCGCAACTCGGTGCGCGAGATGGAGCAGACCGTGGTGATGGTGACCCACGACCCGGCGGCGGCCTCCTACGCGGACCGGGTGATCTTCCTCGCGGACGGCCGGATCGTCGACCAGATGATGCACCCCACCGCGGACGGGGTCCTCGACCGGATGAAGGCGTTCGACGGCAAGGGCCGCACCAGCTGAGCCCCGCCCTCCCGCACTCCCGAGTCCCGCTCCTCCCGCACCAGCCCGGAGCCCGCCCCCGCCACGCGGCCGGATCCCTTCCTTCCGCGCGCCCGGGGCCCGCCCGCGCACGCGCTCTTTGCCGGACCCCCTCCCTTCCCCAGGACTGACAGACATGTTCCGTACCGCCCTGCGCAATGTGCTCGCGCACAAGGCCAGGCTGCTGATGACCGTCCTCGCCGTGATGCTCGGCGTGGCCTTCGTATCCGGCACCCTGGTCTTCACCGACACCCTCGGCAACGCCTTCCGCAACCAGTCGGCGAAGAGCTACGACGACATCGCCGTCGCCGTCACCACCCGGGCCGACCAGCGCGACCCGCAGGCGC
The DNA here is from genome assembly GCF_042889785.1 of Streptomyces sp. NPDC002476. Lineage (NCBI taxonomy): Bacteria > Bacillati > Actinomycetota > Actinomycetes > Kitasatosporales > Streptomycetaceae > Streptomyces > Streptomyces sp. NPDC002476. The sequence goes on from NZ_JBIARH010000005.1 coordinate 91,507, forward strand.
CCGGCGGCGTCACCACCGCCGGCCTGGCGAAGATCCAGGGCCTGGACGGCGTAGACACCGCCACCGGCCGCGTCAACGGCTTCGCCGGGGTCGCCGACCCCGACGGCAAGCTGATCGGCAACGGCTGGTCCAACACCGGCGCCAACTTCTTCCCCGGCAAGGACGGCAAGGACGCCGCGTACACCTTCGTCGACGGCAAGGGCCCCGACGCGGCCGACCGGATCGCGCTCGACGAGCAGACCGCGAAGAAGGGCGAGTACAAGGTCGGCGACCGGGTCCGGGTCGCCACCAACGGTCCGGTGAAGGAGTACACCCTCTCCGGTGTCTTCACCACCGAGGACGGCGCCGTCAACGCGGGCGGCAGCCTGGTCCTCTTCGAGACCCCGGTCGCCCAGAAGCTGTACCTGCGGCCCGGCGAGTTCATGAACGTCGACATCTCCGCCGCGTCCGGCGCCTCCGCCGACAAGCTGCTGTCCGAGGTGAAGCCGCTGCTGCCGAAGGGCGCCGAGGCCCGGACCGGCCAGGACCTCGCCGACGAGCAGGCCAGAGGCATCGAGGACAGCCTGAGCAGCCTCAACACGATGCTGCTCGCCTTCGCCGCGATCGCACTCTTCGTCGGGATCTTCCTGATCGCCAACACCTTCACCATGCTGGTCGCCCAGCGCACCAAGGAACTGGCCCTGATGCGCGCCGTCGGCGCCTCCCGCCGCCAGGTCAAGCGCTCGGTGCTGCTGGAGGCCGCCGTGGTCGGCGCGCTCGCGTCGGTCATCGGCTTCGTGCTCGGCCTCGGACTCGCCGTCGGCCTGCGCTCCGCGATGAGCCTGACGGGCGGGAAGATCCCGGCCGGACCGCTCGTCGTCTCGCCCACCGCGGTCGTCGCGGCGCTCGCGGTCGGCGTGCTGATCACCGTGCTGGCCGCCTGGCTGCCCGCCCGCCGGGCCGCGAAGATCCCGCCGGTGGCGGCGATGAACAGCGTGCACGCGACCGCGACGGTCAAGTCCCTGGTGCTGCGCAACTCGATCGGCGGCGTCCTCACCGCGCTCGGCGCCGCGGGCATCGTGGCCGGCGCGGCCATGGGCTCGGACGGCCGGACGATCATCGGGGCCGGCGCGTTCTTCGCGCTGATCGGTGTCATCGTGCTGATCCCGCTGCTGTCGCGGCCGGTCGTCGCGCTGGTCCGCCCGCTGCTGAAGAAGCTGTTCGGGGTCTCCGGCAAACTGGCCGCGCAGAACGCGGTCCGCAACCCGCGCCGCACCGGCGCCACCGCCTCCGCCCTCGCGATCGGGCTCACCCTGGTCACCGGCATCTCGGTCCTCGGCGTCACCCTCGGCCAGGCGGTCGACCGGATGACGACGGACAACGTCAAGGCCGACTACATGGTCTCGATGGCGAACGGGGACACGCTCGACCCGTCGGCGCTCGCCGCCCTGGAGAAGGCGGACGGCGTCGAGGCCATCACGCCCCACCAGTACGCCTGGCCGGAGTTCGGCGGCGAGCACCTGCCGGCTTCCGGGGTCGCCCCCGGCGACGTGTCCGAGCTCTTCGCCATCAAGACGGTCTCCGGCTCGATCGACTCGCTGCGCGACGGCGAGATCGCCGTCACGGAGAAGGCCGCCAAGTCGAACGGCTGGAAGACCGGGGACACGATCCCGGTCGTGTACGAGGACGACAAGAAGGAGAAGCTGAAGATCGGGGCGGTCTACGAGGGCAACGAGTTCCTCTCCCCCGTCCTGATGTCGAAGGACCTCCTGAACCGGCACGCCGACCACCCGTACATCCGCGAGGTCTGGCTGAAGATGGACGGCGGCGAGACCGCCGCCAACGAGAAGGCCGTGATCAAGGCGCTCGGCGACAACCCGGCGATGAGCATCATCGACCGTCAGGGCATCCGGGACATGTTCGGCGGCTTCGTGAACACCGCCCTGAACATCATGTACGGCCTGCTGGCGATGGCCCTGATCATCGCGGTGCTCGGTGTCGTCAACACGCTGGCCATGTCGGTCTTCGAGCGCCAGCAGGAGATCGGGATGCTGCGCGCGATCGGCCTGGACCGGCGCCGGGTGAAGCGCATGATCCGGCTGGAGGCCGTGGTCATCTCGCTCTTCGGAGCGGTGATCGGTGTGGGGCTCGGTACGTTCCTCGGCTGGGCGATCGGGCAGACCCTGAAGTCCTCCGTCCCGGGCTACGCCCTGGTCGTCCCGTGGGACCGGATCGGGATCTTCCTGGTCCTCGCCGCCCTCGTGGGAGTGCTGGCCTCGCTCTGGCCGGCCCGCAGCGCCGCGAAGCTGAACATGCTGACGGCGATCAAGACGGAGTAGCGACCTGGGGGAGCAATAGGGGGTGGATCAGCGAGCGGAGTCGCAGGGCGTCGGGAGCCCGCTCCCTCTTGCTCCCCAGGTCGTAAGTCCGGAGCCGAACGGTTCGCGGCCGGACGGCTCATGACCGGGCGGCTCACCACCGAGAGGTTCGACGGCCGAGGGCCGGTACCCGCAGTGCTGCGGGTACCGGCCCTCGGTGCGTTCCGGTCAGGTCCTTCGCGCGCCCCGGTCGGGCCCTTCCCGCGGTCCCGGTCAGGCGGTGGCCGTCTCCGTCCACCGACGGGCCCGCAGCGGCATCCGGGAGGCCCCTCCCTCCGCCGGGCGCACCGCGAGGATCTGGTTGACGCCGATCCTGTTGTGCTCGAAGGAGAGCGCCGAGGCGGCCATGTAGAGGCGCCAGACCCTGGCCCGCCCGGCCGAGGTCTGCCGGACCGCGCGGTCCCAGTGCTTCTCCAGGTTGGCGACCCAGCCGCGCAGTGTCAGCGCGTAGTGCTCGCGGATCGACTCGACGTCCCGGGCCTCGAAGCCGGCCTCTTCGAGGATGGCCATGGTCCGTCCCACCGGGGCCAGTTCGCCGTCCGGGAAGACGTACGCGTCGATGAACTCGTCCACGTGGTACGCGGACTCGTCCTTCTCGGGGCGGCGGGCGATCTGATGGTTGAGCAGCCGGCCACCGGGCTTGAGGAGTGCGTGGACGTCGTCGGCGTAGTCGCGGAAGCGGGCCGCGCCGACGTGTTCCGCCATGCCGATCGACGAGACGGCGTCGTACGGGCCGTCCCGGACGTCCCGGTAGTCCTGGACCCGGATCTCGACCCGGTCGGTCAGGCCCTCGCCCGCGACGCGCTTCCTGGCGTACGCGGCCTGTTCCGCGGAGAGCGTCACCCCGGTGACCCGGGCACCGTACTCACGGGCCGCGTGGACGGCCATCGAGCCCCAGCCGCTGCCGATGTCGAGGAGGCGGTCGCCCTCCTTCAGTGCGAGCTTGCGGCACACCAGGTCGAGTTTGTCGCGCTGGGCCTCCTCCAGGGTCCCGCCGTCCTCCCAGTAGCCGCAGGAGTAGACCATGGACGGGCCGAGGAACAGTTCGTAGAAGTCGTTGCCGACGTCGTAGTGGTGGCTGATGGCCGCCTTGTCGCGGCGCCTGGTGTGCAGGGTGCCGAAGCGGCTGCGCACCTCCTCGGGCGGCGGCGTCGGCGGGAGTCCGGGGCCGGCGAGGCGCAGCAGCCCCTTCGCGAAGGCCCGCGTCCTCGGGTCGCGGACCGGGTGGACGGTGTCCTCGGCCGCCGCGTCCCGCTCCCAGATCAGCGAGGCCAGCCGGTCCAGGGCCTCGTACAGATCGCCCTCGATGTCGATGTCGCCCGCCACCCAGGCGCGGGCCAGGCCCAGTTCGCCCGGCTTCCAGAGCAGCCTGCGCAGTGCGCGCCGGTTGCGGACGGCGAGCACGGGGGCACCGGGCGGTCCGGACTCGCTGCCGTCCCAGGCCCGGATCCGGACCGGCAGCCTCTCTCCCAGAAACTCCTCGACGAGAGCGGTCAGCCGCAACGCGGCGTCAGCCATGGTGCACACCTCCGTTGATGGTGTTCCCAATACGCCCAAACATGCCCAAACATGCCCGAAAGGGGTCGGACACGCTTGGAACCACGCCGGGCGCACACGGCGCCGCGGCGAGGTGCATCACCCTCAACAGTCCGCCGAACACGCCCCATCCCGCTACAGCGCAACGGAACGGAACGGCAAAATACCTGTACGTCACACACATTCGGTGGCGCGCCGCCCCGACCGACAGCCGGCACGAGCCCGCGCCGCCCGCCGCGGAGCGCGTGGAGAGCCTCCCACCCCCGGGTACGCCGAAGGGGCCGCCCGCACCACGGATGGCGGGCGGCCCCTTCGGGCGTCGTGCGCGTACTACGGCGTACCGTGCGGGCGAGTGGACCCGTGACGGGACGTCAGGAGGCCTTGGCCTTCTCGCCCTCGGGCTTGGCGGCGGCCGGTGCCGGGGCCGGCTTGGCGGCCTCGTAGAACTCCTCGCGCGGCGACTCGATGGCGCCGAGCGAGACGACCTCGCGCTTCAGGAACACGGCGAGGGTCCAGTCGGCGAAGACGCGGATCTTGCGGTTGAAGGTCGGCACCGCCATGCCGTGGTAGGCACGGTGCATGTACCAGGCGAGACGGCCCCTGAGCTTGATCTTCATCTTGCCCAGGTTGATCATCGCGACGCCCTTGTGCAGCCCCAGACCGGCGACGGCACCCTTGTTGGCGTGGCTGTACTCCTTCTGCGGGAAGCCGCGCATCCCGGAGATGACGTTGTCGCCGAGGACCTTGGCCTGACGCAGCGCGTGCTGGGCGTTCGGCGGGCACCAGGCGTTCGGGTTGCCGGCCCTGCGGCCGACCATGTCCGGGACCTGGGCGTTGTCGCCCGCGGCCCAGATGTAGTCGGTGCCCTGCACCTGGAGCTTCTCGCTGGTGTCCACGTGACCGCGCGGGCCGAGCGGCAGACCGAACCGGGCCAGCGCCGGGTTCGGCTTCACACCGGCGGTCCACACGATGGTGCCGGCGTCGACCTCCAGGCCGTTCTTCAGCACCACGTGGCCGTCGACGCAGGAGTCCATGGACGTTCCGAGGAAGACCTCGATGCCGCGGGACTCCAGGTGCTCGCGCCCCCAGGTGCCCAGCTTCGGGCCGACCTCGGGCAGGATCTTGTCGGCGGCGTCGACGAGGATGAAGCGCATGTCCTCGCGCTTCACGTTCGTGTAGTACTTCGCCGCGTCGCGAGCCATGTCCTCGACCTCGCCGATGGTCTCCGCACCGGCGAAACCGCCGCCCACGAAGACGAAGGTGAGCGCCTTGCGGCGGACTTCCTCATCGGTCGTCGAGTCGGCCTTGTCCAGCTGCTCCAGGACGTGGTTGCGCAGGCCGATGGCCTCCTCGACGCCCTTCATGCCGATGCCCTGCTCGGCGAGGCCGGGGATCGGGAAGGTGCGGGAGACCGCGCCCAGCGCGATGACCAGGTAGTCGAAGGGCAGCTCGTAGGACTCGCCGACGAGCGGCGCGACCGTGGCGACCTTGCGGTCCTGGTCGATGGTCGTGACCCGCCCGGTGAGGACCTCGGCCTTCGGCAGGACGCGCCGCAGCGGGACGACGACGTGCCGGGGCGAGATGTTGCCGGCGGCGGTTTCGGGGAGGAAGGGCTGGTACGTCATGTACGAGCGCGGGTCGACGACCGTGACGGTCGCCTCTCCGTAGCGCATCTTCTTCAGAATGCGTCGAGCTGCGTACAGGCCTACGTACCCACCGCCTACTACGAGGATCCTGGGACGCTCCGTGGTGCTCATGCCATCGAGTATCCACCCCCCTCCACGGGCCCCCTCGTGAGCCCCTTCACAAGGTTGTCTCCACCCTCTGCTACACTGCCCCGCCCACGTGACCGAGGTCATGATCCCGTCAGGGAACCAGAGGGGGCGGACGGACGTTGTACACCGCCTGTGAGCTGGCTCTTGTGTCCGAAGAGGCGGTGGACCACCGCCCTGGTCCACTCCACGGAAACACAACCGGAACAGTCCCGAACCAGCGTGGAACGACACCCCGAGCGGCTCCGGGCGCCCCTACGGACGAGAACCGCCCTTCACGAGGCCGAATTACTTGTGAAGAAGTTCACGAACTTTGTCGGGGGATGCCCCTCCGGGCCCTCCCCGGACAGCGCACGGCAGCTCGGAAACGGCAGTTCAGAAGTGCGGGCGGGAACGCGACCGGCGGGACGTCCACCGTGACCTGTGACGTCCCGCCCCGGCACCGTCATCGCCGCTCGCCGGGCGAGGGTCAGGCGCCTGCCGCGTACCACGCGATCCCGTCGAGGATGTCGTGCTCACTGACGACGACCTCGCGGACCCCGGCCCGCCGCATCACGGCGAGCAGGATCAGCGCCCCGGAGGTGATCACGTCGACCCGCCCCGGGTGCATGGCGCCGATCGCCGCGCGCTCGGCGTGCGTGGAGGCGGCGAGACGCGCGGTGATCGCCTCGACCTGTTCCAGGGAGATCCGGGAGTGGTGGATCGCCTCGGAGTCGTACGTGTCGAGTCCGAGGGCGATCGCGGCGACCGTGGTGACCGTCCCGGCCAGGCCGACGAGGGTGGCGGCCCCGGTGAGCGGGACGGTCTCCTCGGCAAGGTCCAGGGCCGCCTCGACATCGGCGCTGATCGCGGCGATCTGACCGGGGGTCGGCGGATCGGTCACGACGCCGTCGTGCACGAGGTGGCGCTCGGTCATGCGGACACAGCCCATGTCGACCGAGCGCGCCGCCCGCACGTGGTCGTCTCCGACGACGAACTCGGTGGAGCCGCCGCCGATGTCCACGACGAGGTACGGCTTGGCGAGGTGGTCGCGGCCCACGAGCTCCTTGGTGGCGCCGGTGAAGGAGAACTCCGCCTCCTGGTCACCGCTGATCACCTCGGGCTCGACACCCAGGATGTCCAGCACGCCGCGGACGAACTCGTCGCGGTTCTCCGCGTCCCGGGAGGCGGAGGTGGCGACGAAACGGATCCGCCGCGCCCCGTGCTTCTCGATCACCTCCGCGTACCGACGGCAGGCGTCGAACGTCCGCTCCAGCGCCTCGGGGGCGAGCCGGCCGGTGCGGTCGACGCCCTGGCCGAGGCGGACGATCTCCATCCGGCGGTCGAGCTCGACGAACTCGCCGGTGGACGGGTCGGCATCCGCGACGAGCAGACGGATGGAGTTGGTACCGCAGTCGATCGCGGCCACGCGGGTCATGGGTGCTCCTGGGGAGAGTCGGGCCCCGCCGGGCCCCGCCGGGGGACGAGGTCCGGGGCACGGCCCTCGTGCCGGCCCCGGCGGCGGCCGAGGGGCGCGGGTCGGGGGGCGGAGCCCCCGTGGGAACGGTCAGCCCTCGTCGTCAGGGGCGCAGGGCGTCACGCACGGCCCCTTGCGCCACCATTCCGGCAGCATCGCGATCGCCTCGTCGCCCAGCGGGTTCACGCCCGGGCCCGCCGCCAGCGAGTGCGCGACCAGCACGTGCAGGCACTTCACCCGGTCCGGCATGCCGCCCGCGCTGGGGAAGCCCTCCAGCACCTCGATGGCGTCGCGCCGGGCGATGTAGTCCTCGTGCGCGGCCCGGTAGGCGGCGGCCAGCTCGGGGTCGGTGCCGAGGCGCTCGGTCATCTCCTTCATGACCCCGTTCGCCTCCAGCGTGCCGATCGCGGACGCGGCGCGCGGGCATGTCAGGTAGTACGTCGTCGGGAACGGCGTGCCGTCCTCCAGCCGGGGCTGCGTCTCGACCACGTCCGGGTTGCCGCACGGGCAGCGGTGCGCGATCGTGCGCAGCCCGCGCGGCGGGCGGCCCAGCTGCTGCTGGAACGCGGCGATGTCCGCCTCGGTGGGCTCGGTGGGCTCGGTCTGCGGAGGGGGGGTTTCCATGCCTGCCTAGGTTCTGGGGTTCTGACGGTTCGGAGGGGGCCGGGCATCCGGGGCCGGGGCCGGGGATCCGCGGGCCTGAAGGACGAAGGTCCGAGGGACCGGAAGTCCGGGGGTCCGGGCGTCCGTGGGGCTGGAAGTCCGAGGGGCCGGCCTTCCGGGGCGGGGGCGGGTGGACGCGGTCAGCTGCGGTCGGCGCTGTCGACCCCGTCCCAGAGGTTCGCGTGCCACGGCCGGCCGGACCCGTCCGTCTCGCCGTCGCGTTCCTTGACCGCGTCCGGGTCGATCACCGTGTAGCCCGTCTCCCCGGGAAGAAGATAGTGCAGATGCTTGCGGGCCAGCTGCCTGACGTACGCGTCGTCCTGGAGCCGCGCCTTCTCGTCGCGCAGCTCCTCGGTACGGGCCCGGGCCTCCCGCGCCAGCCGCTCCTGGTCGGCGATCTCGTCCCGCTGCGACACGTACTGCCGTATCGGGTACGCGAGCGCGACCACGAGGGAGCAGACGACGAGGGCCAGGAAGGCGGCCCGGCCGGTGAGCCGGGAGCGGCGGTCCTGACGACGGGTCTGCGACCGGTAGACACGGGCCGCGGTCTGCTCGCCCAGCAGTCGCAGCCGGGTCGCGGTGGAGAACCGGTCCCGGTCCTTCGCGGCCATGTCTCCGCCTCCCCTTCACACACGTCCGTCCCCGCACACGGTACGGGACCGCGTGCGGGGACGGACGGAGGCCGGGGCCATCCGGTCCCCGCGGGCCGGGACCGGCCGTGGGGACCCGAAGGCCCGGTCCGCGGGGTTCGGCCCCCGGAACGTCCTCGGGGCTCAGCCCTTGAAACGGGGGAACGCCGAGCGGCCGGCGTACACCGCGGCGTCGTCGAGGATCTCCTCGATGCGCAGCAGCTGGTTGTACTTGGCGACGCGGTCCGAGCGGGCCGGGGCGCCGGTCTTGATCTGGCCGCAGTTCACCGCGACGGCGAGGTCGGCGATGGTGACGTCCTCGGTCTCGCCGGAGCGGTGCGACATCATGCACTTGAAGCCGTTGCGCTGGGCGAGCTCGACGGCGTCCAGGGTCTCGGTCAGCGAACCGATCTGGTTGACCTTGACGAGCAGGGCGTTGGCGGTGCCCTCCTCGATGCCGCGGGCCAGGCGCTCCGGGTTGGTGACGAACAGGTCGTCACCGACGATCTGCACCTTGCTGCCGAGCTTGTCGGTGATGATCTTCCAGCCGGCCCAGTCGTCCTCGTACAGCGGGTCCTCGATGGAGACCAGCGGGTACGCGGAGACGAGCTCCTCGTAGTACTCGGTCATCTCGGCGGCCGAGCGGGACTTGCCCTCGAACTCGTACGTGCCGTCCTTGTAGAACTCGGACGCGGCGACGTCGAGCGCGAGCGCGATGTCCTTGCCCGGGACGTAGCCGGCTTCCTTGATGGCCTCGATGATGAGGTCGAGGGCGGCGCGGTTCGACTCCAGGTTCGGCGCGAAGCCGCCCTCGTCGCCGAGGCCGGTCGACAGGCCCTTGCCCTTCAGCACCTTCTTCAGCGTGTGGTAGACCTCGGCGCCCCAGCGCAGGGCTTCGGAGAAGGACTCGGCGCCGATCGGGGCGATCATGAACTCCTGGATGTCCACGTTGGAGTCGGCGTGCGACCCACCGTTGAGGATGTTCATCATCGGGACGGGCAGCAGGTGCGCGTTCGGACCGCCGAGGTAGCGGAACAGCGGCAGGTCCGATGCCTCGGAGGCGGCGTGCGCGACGGCCAGCGAGACGCCGAGGATGGCGTTGGCGCCGAGCGAGCCCTTGTTCTCGGTGGCGTCCAGGTCGAACATCGCCTGGTCGATCAGCCGCTGCTCGGTCGCGTCGTAGCCGACGAGCTCCGGGCCGATCTGCTCGATGACGGCGAGCACGGCCTTCTCGACACCCTTGCCCTGGTAGCGGTTGGGGTCGCCGTCGCGAAGCTCGATGGCCTCGAAGGCACCGGTGGAGGCGCCGGACGGCACGGCAGCACGCCCCGTGCTGCCGTCGTCGAGGCCGACCTCGACCTCGACCGTGGGGTTCCCCCGGGAGTCGAGGATTTCCCGGGCTACGACGACGTCGATGGACGGCACGAGGCATCTCCTTCTGGGATATGACACTGGTTCTGCAGGGTCACTCTGGCCTTGCGACAAGAGCCTAACCGGCCCCGCCCGCTCGGCCCGACGACCGCCCGCCCCCTGGGACGAAAAAGGACCCGAGAATGCGTGATCCCGGGCAAATGGCCAGAATATTACGGATCAGGACTAAAACAGTCGAACGAAGTTCGCCGCACACGAGCGGCGCACGCCCGGGCGCGGGACGCGCGGTGGCGCGTCGGCGCGCGGCGCGCGCTCCGACCGAGCAGACGCCCCGGCCCGGCGCGCAGGGGCTCGCGCCGGGCCGGGCATCCGGAGAGGAGAGGGGCCCTGACTACTTCGTCAGGTGCAGCTGCTGACCCGGGTAGATCAGGTCGGCGTTCTCGACGATGTCCTTGTTCAGCTCGAACAGCCGCTGCCAGCCGCCCTCGACACCGTGCGCGGCGGCGATCTCGCTGAGGGAGTCGCCGGAGACGACCTCGTACTCGCCGTCCCCCTTCTTGACCTTCTCGCCGGTCGGGGTGGTGACGGTCTTCTTCGACTCGGTCCGCGGGGCGGCGGGACGGTCGGAGCGGGAGGCGGGGGCCTCGGCCCGCTCGGCCTTCTCCGGCTGGGCCTGCTGCTTGGGGGCCGCCTGGGTGCTCTGCTTCTTGGCGGTGCCGGAGCTCTTCGAGGAGGTGTCGACGCCCGGATCGACGTTGTCGTTGCGCAGGTTGCCGGCGGAGGCGCAGCCCCAGGCGCCCGGGCCCTGCATGTCGAGGAGCCGCTCGGCGACGGCGATCTGCTGGGCCTTGGTGGCCAGGTCGGCGCGCGGCGCGTACTTCAGACCGCCGGCGGCGGCCCAGCTGGACTGCGAGAACTGCAGACCGCCGTAGTAGCCGTTGCCGGTGTTGATGGACCAGTTGCCACCGGACTCGCACTGGGCGACGGCATCCCAGGTGGCGACGGAGGCGGCGGAAGCGCTGGTCGCGCCCATCAGCGGGACGGCGACGGCGGAGCCGGCGACTCCGGCGAGCGTGGCGACACGGACGGCCTTGGACGGGCGGCGATGCTTGCCCTTGCCGGAAAACAGCATGGAACTCTCCTCACCGACGCCTACGAGGTGAGCTGTCGGGTTCGGGCCGAGTGAGTTGCCCGGTCGCACGTCCTAGCACGCGACTTCACCCCAAGCCGGTCCCGATGCGTCTCACGACGATCGGGGCCGACGCCTACCTGGGTCCCCCGCTCCTGCCTACGGCGCTTGAACGCGTCTGTTCCCTCCGACCGACGGCAGGATTCGGCGTGACGGTCGACGGGGCCCGCGGTGCGAGCGGTTACGACCGTAAACACATATAAGCCTCACATTCAAAGATGGACACATCGGACAATCACCCCTCACTCGCATGTGAGGAGCCGTCGTTTTCGCAGGTGGGGCACGATACGGACGGGACTCCAGGCGCCACACGCCAATTGACGCAAAGAGACCCATGTCTCACCCGCACGCAGGTGCACGGGCCTCCGAAAGCGTCCGGTTCTTGAGGGTCCGTCAGTCGGCTACCGGGACCGGCCTCAACGGGTCTCCGCGTCGACCTCAAGGCTCTGGCCAGGAAGGATGAGGTCCGGATCGGAGCCCACGACCTCCTTGTTGGCCTCGTAGAGCGCGGGCCAGCCACCGGGGACGTTCCGCTCGTCGGCAATCACCCAGAGGTTGTCACCGGGGCGGACGGTGTACGTGTCGCCGGCGGCCGGGGAGGCCGCGTCGCGCCCGCCGCCGTCGCGCGAGGCATGACGGCCCGACTCGCGGCCGACACCCCCGTCGGCGCCCCGCTCATCCTCGGCGGCCGGCGCGCCGCGATGCTTGCCGCCCGACGCCCCGGATCCTTCCGAGCCCCCGGGCGACTCTGACGGAGTGACAGAGGTGCCCGAATCGCCCATATCCACCGATTCGGTCGAACGGTGCGTATCGGCGGGTGAAGCAGCGGACCCGGCGGGCGAGGGCGTGACATCGGACCCGGGCCCGGTTCCGGCGTCCGGCTTCCCGGCACGGCCCGAAGGCGTGACGTCCTCGTCGGGCAAGGACTCCGACGGCTCGTCAGCCCGCTGCGCGCCCTTCTCCGCCCCGGTGCCGCCCGTCTCCTTCGCGTCCTTCTCCGTCCCGGCACCCCCCGCGGGCTTCCCGGAGGAGGTCTCCCCCGGATCGACCCCCGGCAGCCCCCCGCCCGTCGCGAGGCCGGAGAGGGGCGCACAGCTCGGCCACGCCTGCGGACCCCGGTCGCCCAGGATCTTCTCGGCCACCGCGATCTGCTGGGAGCGGCTGGCGAGGTCGGCGCGCGGGGCGTACGCCTCACCGCCGTACGCCTTCCAGGTCTCCGGGGTGAGCTGAAGGCCGCCGTAGGAGCCGTTCCCGAAGTCGGCACTCCAGGAACCGCCGCTCTCGCACTCGGCGACCCGGTCCCAGGTCGTGGAGTCGGCCGCCTGCGCGGCGCCGGCACCGAGCAGCGGGATGGCGATGGCGGATCCGGTCACGCCTGCCGCGACGACGATGGCGGGTGCCTGACGAGGGCGACGGTGTCTGCCGTTCGCGGAGCCCATGAGGTTGCCTTCCGTGTGACGGACGAGTTCTGTCGAGCGACCTGGTGGGGTCGAACGGTGAACCTAACCGGACTCGAACGCGTGTCACAAGTCGATGCAGCGCCGATCACGCGCACATCACAGATCTGACGTCACGTCAGAAATAGGTCGGGCGAGCCGGGGTCCGAACTCGACGGGGAGCGTGCGCAGTCCGCGCATGATGAGCCCTCCGCGCCACCGCAGATCGGCGGGTTCCGCCGCGAGCCGAAGGTCGGGAAGGCGCCTGAGCAGCGTGGCGAGCGCGGTCCGTCCCTCCAGTCGGGCGAGCGGCGCGCCGAGGCAGTAGTGGATGCCGTGCCCGTATCCGAGGTGTTGATTGTCACGTCGGGCGAGGTCGAGCGTGTCGGGGTCCTCGAAGCGTGCCGGGTCGCGGTCGGCGGCGGCGAGCACGACAAGGACGGGGTCGCCGACCGCGATGTCCCGGCCGCCGAGCGTCAGCGGTTCGGTGGCGAACCGCCAGGTCGCCAGTTCCACCGGACCGTCGTACCGCAGCAGTTCCTCGATCCCGGTCTCCAGCAGTCCGCTCTCCCCGGCATCGAGGGAGTCCTGAAGGCGGTGGCGCTGCTCCGGGTTGCGAAGGAGGGCGTAGAGGCCGTTCCCGATGAGGTTGACGGTCGTCTCGAAACCGGCGAAGAGCAGGATGAAGGCCATGGCCGCGGCCTCGTTCTCGGTGAGGTGCTCGCCGTGGTCACTGGCCCGGATCAGCCCGGAGATCAGGTCGTCCCCCGGGTTCTCCCGCTTGCGGTGGATGAGTTCGGCGAGATAGCCGCGCATCTTCTTCACCGACCGGGCGACGCCGCCGCGCGGGCCGCCGCCGTGCCGGATCATCATGCCCGCCCAGTCCCGGAAGTCGTCCTGGTCCTCGCGCGGGACGCCGAGCAGGTCGCAGATCGCGTAGATGGGGAGCGGGAAGGCGAAGTCGTGGATGAGGTCCGCCCGGCCCTCGGCGGCGAAGCGGTCGATGAGCCCGTCCGTCAGCTCCTGCACGCGCGGCGCGAACGCGGCGACCCGGCGCGGGGTGAACGCCTTGGAGACCAGGCGGCGCAGCCGGGTGTGGTCCGGCGGGTCGATGTTCAGCAGATGCGTCATCAGCTCCGCCTTGCGCTCGCCGGGGATGCCGGTCTTCCCCTTGGCGTGCGCGGGCTCGGCGTGGTGCGCCGGGTTCTTGGAGAGCCGAGCATCGGCGAGCGCCTGCCGGGCATCCGCGTACCGGGTCACCAGCCACGCCTCGACGCCGCTGGGCAGCGAGGTGCGGTGCACGGGGCTGTGCTCGCGCAGCCAGGCGTAGGCCGGGTACGGGTCGGTGGCGAACTCCCAGGTGAAGAGTTCGGGAGCGCCCGCGGGACAGGTGGCGGGGGCCTCGGCCGGGGCCTGCGCGGGGCGGTCGGCGGGGGCCTCCGTGACGTGGTCGACGGGGCGGCCCACGGTCTGATCGGCGGGTCGGTCGGCGGGGCTGTGGTTCACCCTTTGACGTTATCCCCGTCTTTCGGGGGCGACCCCGGCGCCCCGGAGGCGCCTGCCGACGCCCAGCCGGGTCAGGCGTTGCCCTCGGCCGCCCGGATGGCATCCCGGTAGGCACGGCCCGCGGCCCTCAGCGCCGCCTCGGGATCCACACCGTCCTTCTCGGCGCGCACGGCGAGGTCGAGGAGTTCGTAGCCGATGCCCCGGCCCGTGGGCAACGGCACGTCGAGGCCGGCGGTACGGACCCGGGAGGCCAGCTTCGCCACCAGCGCCAGCCCGGGCTGGCCGAGCGGCACCCCGTCGGTGACGGACTCGCGCCGCTTCTCGACGGCCTTGGTCCGCAGCCAGTGCGCGTGCACGTCCTCGGGGGTCTCGGCGGTCTCGTCGCCGAAGACGTGCGGGTGGCGGTGGATGAGCTTCTCGACGAGGGTCGCGGCCACGTCGTCCACGGAGAAGGGCTCCTCCCCCTCCCCGGGACCGCCCTCCTCGGCGATCCGGGCGTGGAAGACGACCTGGAGGAGTACGTCCCCCAGTTCCTCGCGCAGTTCGTCGCGGTCGCCGTCCTCGATCGCCTCGACGAGTTCGTACGCCTCCTCGATGGCGTACTTGGCGAGCCCCTTGTGGGTCTTCCGCGACGTCCACGGGCATTCGTTGCGGATCCGGTCCATGATCTGGACCAGGTCGAGGAGCCGCGCACCGGGCAGATCGTAGGAGCCGGGCAGCAGCTCCAGGTCCGGCATGCTCACCCGCCCCGAACCGGCGAGCCGTGCGAGCCCGTCGGTCAGCGGCTGGTTCCCCTCGCCGCCGGTGAGGACGACGACGGTCCGGCCGCCCGCGCAGGCGTCGACGAGCTCGTGCGCAGTGGGCACGGTGTGCTCGACGGTCACGTCCGCCTCGCGCAGGTACGGCAGCTGCGGGTTGTCCAGCTCGGCGCAGAGCACCCGGTCGGCGGCGCGCAACGCCTGCCAGGCGGGCCAGGACAGGAGTCCGGGCGCCACGCGGTGGCTAGCGGTGAGCAGGATGATACGGCCGGGGGCTTCGGCGCGACCGGAGGTGTCGGCGCGGCCGGGGGCTTCAGCGTTCACCGTTCGAATCTACCTCCGGTCGAATCCGCCTCCGGCCGAGTCCGTCACCGGGTCGATTCCCTCTCCGGCCGGATCGCTCCTCGACCGGCCCCCTCCCCGGTCGGCCCCGGGCGCCGCCGTGCACACCGTTCGCGTAACGAGCGCCGCTGTGCACACCGTTCGCGTGCCGGCGCGCCGCCCGCGCCCGGCCGACCGGCCGCGCTCCTACGCGCCGGACTCCGGGAGCGCTCCGGCGGGCTTGGTGACCTGGCTGATCCAGGGAGCCTTGTAGTCGGCGAGCTGGGTCTGCTGATCGTTCCAGGTGCCGTAGCGCGGGTTCACGTCGACCTTCAGCGCCTTCGACGCCTTGCTGAGGGCGTCACCGACGATCTTCTGCCCCTCGGGCTGTCGCAGGTCGGCGCCGAGCGCCTCGGCCAGCTTCGACAGCTGGACCTGCTCCCGCAGGACGGCGTCGATCTGGTCGGGCGCGACCCAGCTCTGCTGGAGCATCGCCGCCCGCAGCCGCTCCTCTCCCCCGGACTGGGCGACCGCCGCCTTCCTCATCTCCTGGATCTCGCCGCGGTCGACGGTCACGCCCGCGTCCCGCGCGGCCCGGTCGAGGACCCGGTCGAAGATCAGACCGTGCAGCTTGGCCCGGCCGAGCTGGCCGGACTTGTCGATGAGCTGGTCGGATTCCCGGGACTGGCGCTGTGCCTCGCGCACCGCCGCCACCTGGCCCTGCACGGTGGACACCTCGATCCGGTCGCCGCCGACGAGGGCCGCGGCGCCCGGATGGGCCTGACTGCCGCATGCGGTCAGGAACGGGGTGCCGGCCAGCAGGGCGGCGGAGACGGTGAGCGCGGTGCGACGGCGGCGGTGCAAAGGAACCTCCCGGGGAGACTTTGTGCATCAGTGCACAAGACCTTGCGCTGATCGATGGTAGGCAGTGGATGTGATTGGGGCCACTGGTTCGACCAACGATTCGGGCGGAGTTGGAGATGTGGGGACCGCGTACGGCTCCTCCATGGGTTCCTCGACACCGCTGATCGCACGGCCTGTCGGGATCCATGTCCCCGGCGGAACGGCCCTGTTCAATAACCGGCGGATACCCATCAAGCGAATTGCCCCGGTTTGCAGGGGCTTTATGTATGCGGTGCCGACACATTCCCGCGTATGCCGACCACTTGCCCTCGCCCGCACGGGGACCGCCCCGGCCGCGGGACCCGCTGCACGGGAACCCGGAGAACGCGAGGGAGAAGAAGATTGAGGCCGACGGGGCAGGCGGGGTCGTCAGCCGCCCCGGCGGCAGCACACGATCTCACGCCACGGGGGCCACAGGGGCGGTCCGTGACATTCCATTTGCGGAAGTTTGGCGTGACCATTACCCGGAGGGCCTCGGTGAAGGCCCTGCTGAAGGCCCTCCGAAGACCCTGACGAAGGCCCAGATGGAGTTCCTGGCGGACGGGGCGGGTCCTCAGCCGCCCTGGACCTCCGCCTGGCGGTCGAGCCGTCGGCGCAGTTCCACCGGCAGCGGGTGGTGCGGCCCGTAGGCCCGTTCCGCGTCGTACAGCAGCGCCTGGAGTTGCACGCGTGCGCCCGCGTGGTCGCCGAGCGCGAGCAGCAGATGCCCGATGCGGTTGCGGATCTCGAAGGCGCGGGCGGGGTCGCCGCCGGTGGCCCGGTGGTTCTCGCAGTACGGGAGCACCGCGCGGTACTCGGCGAGCGCGGCGGCCGGTTCGCCGAGCTGCTCCAGACACTGGGCCGCGTCCCGGCGGAACTGGAGCAGTTGGGCGTCGGCCGGTCCGGCCTGCGCCGCGCGCTCGTCGGCGAGGCGACGCAGCTCGGGCAGGGCGCGGCGGTACTGGCCGTCGTCCATCAGCGTCGCCGCATACTGCTTGCGCAGGATGCGGACCACGGCGGAGTTCTCGCCGTGCTGTTCGGCCGCGACGGGGAGGAGGGACCCGAGGATGTCCACGGCCTGGGTGATACGGCCCTCGCCGAGCAGTCGCTTGACCTCGTCGACGGCGGCGGCGACATCGGGCCGGGCCGCCGCGCCCGTCGCCGTGCCCGCCGGGGCGGCCGACGGAGGCGGGAACAGGGGCGCGGACACCGGCGACGGGGTCGGGGCGGAGCCCCGGTCGGGCCACGGGGCGTGCGGGCGCAGGAAGGGGCGGGTCGGGTCGAGCGGGCCGGTGGACGGCCCGGCGCCCCGGGCGGGAAGCAGCGGGGCGAGGTGTTCGTACACCTCCTGGGCGTCGGCCGGGCGGTGCTGCGGGTCCTTGGCGAGCAGGCGCAGCACCAGCGCTTCGAGCGGCCCGGGGATGTCCGGCCGCACCCGGCGGACCGGGAGCGGCGGTTCGTGGAGGTGGCGGTGGAGCACGCCCAGCGCGGTGGACCCGGCGAACGGCACGTCCCCGCTGAGGAGTTCGTGAAGGAGCACACCGAGCGCGTACAGATCGGTGTACGGGCCGACGGCGCCGCCCATCGCCTGCTCGGGCGCCATGTAGGCCGGGGAGCCGATCGGTGAGCCGGTGTGGGTGAGACGGGTGGTGTCGGTGTCCAGCACCGAGGCGACACCGAGGTCCAGGACGGTCACGGCGCCGTCCGGTCGCACGATCACGTTGCGGGGTTTCAGGTCGCGGTGGACGATCGGGACCGCATGCACGGCGCACAGGACGGCGCACAACTGGGCGGCGACGGACACGGCCCACTGCCAGGGGTACGGGTCGTGCTCGGCGAGATGGTCGGCGAGGTCGGCGCCCTCGACGTACTGCATGACGAGGTACAGGTCCTCGCCGTCGCTGCCGGCGTCGTGGACCGTGACCAGTCCGGGGTGGTCGACCTGCGCGGTGATCCGGCACTCGCGGACGAAGCGGCGGCGCAGTTCGTCCGCCGCCCGGCTGTCGACGGGGCCGGTGACCCGGTCGGGGCGGAGCAGCTTCACCGCGACCCGGCGGTCCAGGCGCTGGTCGTAGGCCGTCCAGACCTGGCCCATGCCGCCCTGACCGATGACGGTCGCGAGTTGGTACCGCCCGGCGACGACACGTCCGCTCACCGGCCGTCCTCCTCACGAAGGTAGGCGCTCAGCTCGTCCAGCTCGGCACGGACCTGATCGATGCGTTGGGGCTGCTGCTGCGGGAGTGACGGATCCGATGCCTGCGATGGATGTGACGGACGCGGAGCGGGGCCGGGGGCAGGGGCGGAGGCGACATGCGGATGCGGCGCGGCGGGCGGCTGCGATGCGGTGGGCGGCTGCGGCTGATACCGCAGCGGGTGCACGGGGGTGGGTGCGGGCTGCTGGTGCCACACGGGGGCCGGGAAGGGAGCGGGAGCGGGCACGGGTGCGGCGGCGACCCCGGAAACAGGAGCGGCGGGTGGTACGGGTGGTACGCCCATCGGCGCCATGAGCGGGTATCCGTACCCCGGCACCGTCGGGTCCCCGTACCCGATCACGGGCCCCGGCCGCCTGAGCCGCTCGTAGTGGCGGATGTCCTCGACCACGTAGTACCCGACCGCTGCCGCCAGCACCACCAGCAGTAGCGGTATGAGGACGAAGTCGATGCCGGTGGGGTCGTCTTTCCCGTCCCTGCCGAGGATCGGCAGGAGCACGCAGACGAACAGGAAGCCCGCCCCGGTCAGCCACCAGTCGATCTTCCGGCGGCGCACGATCGCGAGCCGGAGCAGCGGGGTCCACAGCAGCAGACCGAACGAACACACCGCGAGCGCGATGAACAGCACACGCATCGAGACGATCCAGGCCCTGCTGGGGACCCGACGCGGCGGCGTCGGGGGATGACCCGGGGCGTACATGGCTGCTCCTGGAGACCTGGTCGTGGAACGTCCGCGCACACTCCTCCATGTACGCGTATCCGAGCGTAAAGGGCGACACCGACGACCGGCCCCGGGTTGTACGGAACCGTTGTGGTTCCGATCACTTCCGCACGGCCGATCACTCGGCACGGCTTTTTCACCCCGGCGCGACCGTGCCGTCCGCCAGCCCGTCGTACATCCCCTGGACCAGTCGGCCGCCGAGGCGGCCGATCAGTCTGAGCGCCTCCTCGAAGTCGGCCAGCGCGCGGAACCGCTCCCCGTACCCGCGCTGTTCCGCGAGCGGCAGACGGGGCAGCTGGAGGCGGCGGGCGTCGAGCCGGGTGGCGGTGGAGGCGTAGCTGCTGGCCTGGCGGGTGTTGGCGGTGCCGCGCAGGAACCCGGCGAGGAACCAGGGGTCGAGGGCGGCCGGGTCCGGGCGCAGCAGTTGGAGGTTGCGGCCCAGGGCCGCCCCGGCGGTGGCGTCGTCGATGACCCGGACGACGGAACCGCCCCCGAGCACGGGCACCACGACATCGCCCGCTTCGACGAGGACCGGTTCTTCGGAGGGGCCGTCGGCGGGGAGGCTGCCCGAGGGGGCGGTGGAGCCGAGCACGTCGTGCTCCGTGAGAACGGGGACGGAGGAGTGAGCAGGGCCGGCGCCGGAGCCGCCGGTGTACAGCCGGAGCGCGCCGGAGCGGGCGAGTTCACCGACGGTGGTGAGCGGCCAGCGCGCGGGCTCGGAGGGGACCACGGGCGGTGGGGCGAGCGTGCCGGTGAGGCCGAGCGTCTCGGTCAGCCGTTCCCGTACGCGGATCAGTTCGGCGGGGCCGCTCGTGGCCGCCGGTGACGGGAGATGCCGGGCGGGGGCCAGGTCGACGTCGTCGTCGAGGAGTTCGATGACGGGAACGGCCCGGCGGCCCTCCCTCCGGCCCGCACCCGCGCCTTCACTCCCGTCGGCGCTCTCTCCGTCCCCTTTCCTTTCGCCCTCGCCCACGAACGACTGCCAGGCATCGAGCACGGCGGCGTGCACCGCCTGCCAGTCGAGCCGGTCGCGCCCGCCGGCCGGGGCGGTGGCCGCCTGGCCCGGAGCGGCCGGTTCGGCCGGTTCGGCGGTGTCGACGAGCAGCACGTGCGGCGAGGGGCGCACTCCGCTGCCGGGCTTGCGCAGCACCCAGAGGTGGAGCGGGATGCCGTACGGGGGCGCGGCACCGGCCGGGAGCGCGATGACGGCGCGCAGGGCGCCGCGCCGGAGCAGATCGGCGCGGATACGGCGCCCGGAGCGGCGCGACGCGGCGGCGGGCGGCATCAGGAGCACGGCGGTGCCGCCCTCCCGCAGACGGGCCAGGGCGTGCTGGACCCAGGCGAGTTCGGACTCGGTACGGGCCGGGAAGCCGTACTCCCAGCGCGGGTCGTAGGCGAGTTCGTCGTGGCCCCAGTTACGTTCGTTGAACGGCGGGTGGCAGAGCACCGCGTCGGCGGAGAGCCGCGGGAAGGCGTCGGCGAGGAGGGTGTCGCCCGTCCGGACGCGGATGGTGCGGCCCGGGCCGGCGTCGTCGTGGAGGGCGAGGCGGAGCGCGGTGAGGGAGGCGAGGTCGGGGTCGGACTCCTGCGCGTACAGGGCGTCGCGGCGCTCGGCGGCGCACAGCAGGGCGCCGGTGCCCGCCGCGGGGTCGAGGACGGTGCGGGCGGGCCGTTCCCCGGCGTCCGCCAAGGCGGCCATGAGCGCGGCGAGCCCGGGGGGCGTGAGGGTGTACTGACGTGGGTTCGCGTCCAGTTGACGGCCCAGCAGGAACTCGAACGCGTCCCGGGCGCCGCTCTCGGCGGCGAGTTCCGCGACACCCCGGAGCAGCGCGACGGACGGGAGCAGTTCCGCACGGCCAGGGGTGTGAACCGCCCGCCCGCGCTCCTCGGCGGGCCCGAACCGTTCGGTGAGCACGTCGTCGAGAACGAGGGACAGCACACCGGCCATCGCCTCGTCGGGCACGGCGGCGATCTCCCGCCAGGCGGCAGGGTCGTTCCGCAGCACCAGCAGGGCGCAGCCGGTATGGACCAGGGCGGGGACCGGGCCGAGCGGATGCCCGGCGAGCTGCTGCCAGACCCGTTCACGGAGCGGGACTTCGGCGAGTTTCCCCTGGTCGCGCAGCCACTGCTCGACCTCGGACAGCGAGAAGGACGGACTCGTCTCGGTGCCGCCGACGGGCTTGGGGAAGTCCGCGTGGCGGCGCCGCCAGTTGCTGACGGCGGCGCGCCCCACGCCCGCGAGTCGGGCGATCCCGGCAGCGGTCACCTCTGTCGACTTCTCCGGCACTGACTGTCTCCTGGTCCTGGCCCTGGTCCTGGCCCTCGGCGTGGTGCGGTGACGGCGAGCATACCGATGCCGTTCACATGAGACCGATTCACAGCGTGCATCAACCCATTCATTGGGAACCGCGTTGACTCGGTTCACAACCTCTGCTCTTATTGACCCGCCGCCACACAACGGCGACGCATCATCCGCTCACACCCCGCTTTTCATCCCGTCTTTCGCCGGAGGGCACACCCATGTCCGAATTCACGCAGCCGCCGCAGTCCCCGCAGCCTCAGCAGCCGTACGCCCCCGCCCAGCAGCCGGGCGTGCGCCCGGCGCGCAACGGGCTGGGCATCGCCGCGCTCGTCCTGGGCGTCATCGGTGCCGTGTCGGGTCTGATCCCGTTCCTGTTCTGGCTGGCGGGCATCCTGGGCGTCATCGGCCTGATCCTGGGCCTGTCGGGCCGGGGCCGGGCCAAGCGCGGCGAGGCCACCAACAAGGGCGTGGCCACCTTCGGCGCCGTGCTCGGCCTGGTCTCGCTGATCCTGGCCGTGGTCGGCGCGGTGATCACGTTCAAGGCCGTGGGCGACGCGGTGGACGAGATCAACAAGACGGTGTCGGACACCACGGCCTCCGCGAAGCCGAAGCCCGGCGGCGACGACACGAAGAACGGCGGCGCCGGCAAGGACGGCAAGAAGGACACCGGCAAGGCGCTGGGGGCCGGTGACTCGGCCGTGTACGACGACGACCTGACGGTCACGGTCGGCGACGCCACCACGTACGCCCCGGGCGAGTACGCCATCGGGCACACCAAGGGCAACAAGGCGTACCGCGTCGCCGTCGTCATCGAGAACGCGGGCAAGGAGAAGTTCGACGCCGCACTCGTCAACGTCACGGCCCGGGCCGGTGAGGACGGCGTGGAGGCCGAGCAGATCTTCGACGACAAGGTCGGCAAGGGCTTCAGCGGCACGGTCCTGCCGGGCAAGAAGGTCACGGTCGAGTTCGCCTTCGACGCCCCCGCGGACGCCAAGAAGCTGACCGTCGAGGTCAACCCCGGGTTCACCTACGACGCCACCCAGTGGGACCTGAAGCTCTGACCTCCCCGACCCGGCTGGCCGGGCTGACCCGGCTGACCCGGCCGACCGGGCCGGCCCGCCGGTGGGCCACGGGGGACTCACCGGCGGGCGCGCACGGGGTACGGCACGAGGTACGGAGGCCGACGCGCGGCACGGCGGCGCGTCGGCCTCCGCACTGCTCCAGCATGGCCTTCTTGTCGGCGGCCGTGACGGGCAGTTCGTACTTCAGCGACACCTGCGCGAACCGCGAAGCCATACGAATACTCTCCGTAACACGTGTCGATGTATGATTCATAGACGAATGTTTCATGGCTGACGGAAGGCCGATCGCATCATGGACTTCTATGGCCGCCAGCACGTCTTCGACGACCTGTCCCGACGCCTGGACCGCATCAAGCGCTCCGGGACCGGTGAGCTGCTGGCCGTACGCGGACGGCGCCAAGTGGGCAAGTCCCGTCTCTTCACGCGGTTCGCCGAGCGGTGCGGCCTGCCCTACCTGTATTTCACGGCCGTGAAGAACGCGACACCGGCGGCGGAGCTCCGGAACCTCGCGGCGGAACTCGGCACGTCCACGGCCCCGTTGAAGGATGCGGAGGTCCTGTTCGCCTCACCCCCCGGCAACTGGCGCGACGCACTGGGCCGCATCGCCATCGCCTGCCGCGACACGCCTTCCGTCGTCGTCATCGACGAGTTCCCCTGGGCAGCGGCAAATGATCCCTCCCTCGAAGGGCAGTTGCAGAACAGCTGGGACCGGCAGCTCGAGCACACCCCTGTGCTGTTCGTGCTGATCGGTTCGGACGTCACCATGATGGAACGGCTCACCGAGCACGACCGGCCGCTGTACGGGCGGGCGAAGAGCCGGACGATCTCGCCCTTCAACCCCGCCGAGTGCGCCCAGGCGCTGGGCGCGGGCAGCGATCCGGTGGCGGCGTTCGACACCGCGCTGATCACCGGCGGATACCCTCGCCTCGTGCTCGACCGAGCCCGTGCGGAGAGCACGCGGGCGTTCGTGCACGAGGAACTCCGCGACGAGAACAGCGACCTCGTGGTCATGGGGCAGCGGTCCCTGGACGCCGAGTTCCCGGACGCGACGCAGACACGGCGCATCCTCTCGGCGATCGGCGGCACGGAGGTCGGGTTCAGCACCTTCACCCAGGTCATAGGGTGCCTCCCGGAGGCCGGAAGCACCGCGCAGACCGCGGTGACCAGAGCCATAAGAGTCCTCGGCGACAAGGGAGTCCTGGCCGTCGACACGCCCGTGGGCACGGGCGCGACGAGCAAACTGCGCCGGTACCGGATCTGCGACCCCTACCTGCGCTTCTGGTTCCGGTTCATCGAGGAGCAGCAGGCGAACATCGCCCGCGGCCGTCCGGACATCGCGCACGGCTTCTTCGACCGCGGCTGGCCCAGCTGGCGGGGCAGAGCGGTGGAACCGCTCACCCAGGAGGCCGTGTCCCGCCTCGCTCCGGAGCTGGCCCCGCTGTCCCCGCTCGGCGGCACCGGCCGGGTGGGCAGCTGGTGGAACCGGGACAACAGCCGTGAGTACGACATCGTCGTCCCGGCGACGAGCGGCAACACGAAGTTGCTGCTCGGTTCCGTCAAGTGGCGCGAGAACAAGCCGTTCTGCGCCCGCGACCTGAACCACCTGGCCGAGGGCCGGGCCGTCGTCCCCGGAGCGGCCGGGGCCGCACTGCTGGCGGTCTGCCCCGCCGGAACGGCCGACGGCGTGGTCGTGGACCTCTCGCTCACCCCGAAAGACCTGCTGGCGGCGTGGAGCGCCTGAGCGGCGCGGGCGAGGCGCCCGGTTCGTACAGCGAACGGCGGTCGACGGCATCCGTTTCGGGTCTGGGCACGGTCATCCGATCCTGATCTCGTAGCGCAACTTCTGACGCCGTGGCGGCATCGCCATCACATCGACCTGAAGGGGCCGGTCGACCCCGTCGAGGGTGAGACGGGTCAGTTGCAGCACGGGTTCTCCCGCCGCCAGCCGCAGTTGCTCGCGTTCGTGATCGGTCGCCGGCCGCGCGGTCACCTCCTCGCGCACGAGGACGCCGACGTGTCCCAGGTCCGCCAGCAGCCGGATCGCCCCGCCACGGATCTTGGCGGTCCCTGCGAGGCCGGTTCCGGCCGCGATGTCCAGCGGGTAGTACGTGTCCGTCAACTCGCAGGGTTCGTCGTCGAGGTACATGATTCTGCGGCGAGCGACGACCCCCTGCCCGGCGGGCGTCCTCAGCAGTTCCGCGACCGCTTCCGGCGGCTCCGTCTCGCCCGCCCAAACGATCCGCTGGCTCCCCCGGCGGCCCTCCGCCGCGGCTTCCGCGGCCCACGCGTCGCCGCCGGTACCGGCAGACCCCGCGAGGTACGGCACCGAGGTGCCGACCCACTCACCGCCGCCCATGGCCTTTCCCTTCACGCTCGCCCCCTGTACCGGACCGTCTCGTCGCACCGTAGGCGAGCCGTGCCCGCCCCCACAGAGCAGACCTTGCCGCCTCTCGCGAATAGCAGCACAGCCGGTCGACCGACGGGCCAGCATCCCGATGCCGACGCCTGCTCCGGGCGCGGGTTACACATCGTGAACGAGCTTGCCGACGACTTCGGAGTCGATGATCACGCCGTCGGCAAGACCGTGTGGCTCGTTTTCAAAACGCCCGTCGCCACCCTCATGCCGTGAAGAACCCGGCCGCGCCGAGTACGTGCGGCGGGGCCGGGGCGGCAAGGGCATCCTCCGCTACGACCCCAGGATCGTCGTCAGGAACTCCCCCGTCCACGCCAGCAGTTCGCGGCCGACGACCGGCTTGCCGCCGATCCTTCCGGTGGTGGGGCGGGGGACCAGGATCTGGTGGACGGCCGGCTTGATGACCGTCTTGGGGTAGAGGCGCCCCAGGCGCAGCTCCTGGGACTCGCGCAGTTCGACCGGGGCGAAGCGGATGTTCGGGCCCTGGAGCACGATCTCGCCGACGCCGCAGGCGCGGGCCAGCATGCGCAGGCCGGCGACCAGGAGGAGGTTCTCGACGGGTTCGGGGAGCTTGCCGTAGCGGTCGGTGAGCTCCTCGCGGACCGCCCTGATGTCGTCCTCCGTGGAGGCGGAGGCGATGGCCCGGTACGCCTGGAGGCGCAGCCGCTCGCCGGGCGCGTAGTCGTGGGGGACGTGGGCGTCGACCGGGAGCTCGATCTTGACCTCCAGGGGCGGTTCCTCCTCGACGCCGCCTTCGAGGGAGGCCCGGTAGTCGGCGACCGCCTCGCCGACCATGCGGACGTACAGGTCGAAGCCGACGCCCGCGATGTGGCCGGACTGTTCGCCGCCCAGGAGGTTTCCGGCGCCGCGGATCTCCAGGTCCTTCATGGCGACGTACATGCCCGCGCCCATCTCGGTGTGCTGGGCGATGGTGGCGAGGCGTTCGTGGGCGGTCTCGGTGAGCGGCTTCTCCGGCGGGTAGAGGAAGTACGCGTAGCCGCGCTCGCGGCCCCGGCCGACCCGGCCGCGCAGCTGGTGGAGCTGGGAGAGGCCGAAGTTGTCGCCGCGCTCCACGATCAGGGTGTTGGCGTTGGAGATGTCGATACCGGACTCGACGATCGTCGTGGAGACCAGCACGTCGAACTTCTTCTCCCAGAAGTCCACCACCACCTGTTCCAGGGCCTGTTCGGACATCTGGCCGTGTGCCGTGGCGATCCGCGCCTCGGGGACGATCTCGCGCAGCCGGGCGGCGGCGCGGTCGATCGACTCGACGCGGTTGTGGATGTAGAACGCCTGGCCCTCGCGGAGCAGTTCACGGCGGATGGCGGCGCCGATCTGCTTCTCCTCGTACGGGCCGACGAAGGTGAGGACCGGGTGGCGCTCCTCCGGGGGCGTGGTGATCGTCGACATCTCGCGGATGCCCGTCACGGCCATTTCGAGCGTACGGGGGATGGGCGTCGCGGACATGGTGAGGACGTCCACGTTGGCGCGGAGCTTCTTCAGCTGCTCCTTGTGCTCGACACCGAAGCGCTGTTCCTCGTCGACGATGACCAGGCCCAGGTCCTTGAACTTCGTCTCGGAGGAGAAGAGGCGGTGGGTGCCGATGACCAGGTCGACGGAGCCCTCGCGCAGCCCTTCCAGGGTCGACTTGGACTCGGAATCGGACTGGAAACGGCTCAGTGCCCTTACGGTGACCGGGAATTGGGAGTAGCGCTCGGTGAACGTGCCGTGGTGCTGCTGGACCAGAAGGGTCGTGGGTACGAGGACGGCGACCTGCTTGCCGTCCTGGACCGCCTTGAACGCCGCCCGGACCGCGATCTCCGTCTTGCCGTAGCCGACGTCGCCGCAGATCAGCCGGTCCATCGGGACGGACTTCTCCATGTCCGCCTTGACCTCGGCGATGGTGGAGAGCTGGTCGGGCGTCTCCGCGTACGGGAAGGCGTCCTCCAGTTCGCGCTGCCAGGGGGTGTCCGGGCCGAAGATGTGGCCGGGGGCCGCCATCCGGGCCGAGTACAGCTTGATCAGATCGGCGGCGATCTCCTTGACGGCCTTCTTGGCACGTGCCTTGGTCTTCGTCCAGTCGGCGCCGCCGAGCCGGTGCAGGGTGGGGGCCTCGCCGCCGACGTACTTGGTGACCTGCTCCAGCTGGTCGGTGGGGATGTAGAGGCGGTCGCCGGGCTGGCCGCGCTTGGCGGGGGCGTACTCGACGAGGAGGTACTCGCGGGTGGCGCCCTGCACCGTGCGCTGCACCATCTCGATGTACCGGCCCACGCCGTGCTGTTCGTGGACGATGTAGTCGCCGGTCTCCAGCGTCAGCGGGTCGATCGTCTTGCGGCGGCGGACCGGCATCCGGCCCAGGTCCTTGGTGGCGGTGCGCTGGCCGGTGAGGTCGGTCTCGGTCAGGACGGCGAGCCGCAGCTCCGGGTCGACGAAGCCGTGGTCGAGGGCGCCGCAGGAGACGTGCACGACGGACGGCGAGACCTCGGTCAGGTCCGGGTCCAGCCGGGCCGGGACGCCCTCCCCGCCCAGCACCTCGACGGTGCGGGAGGCGAGTCCCTGCCCCTCGGTGACGTAGACCGTGCGCCAGCCGTCGGCGAGCCAGCCCTTGGTGTCGGCGAGCGCGCGGGCGGTGTCGCCCCGGTACGCCTCGGGGGCGTGCATGCCGAGCCCCAGCGTGTCGGCTTCCTCAACGGCTTCGCCGGCGGCGAACGGGGAGACCGACCACCACATCATGCCCAGCTCGCGGGCCCGGCCCCGGACGTCCGCGATGCCCCACAGCGAGGCCGCGCCGACGTCGATCGGTGCCTCTCCCCCGCCCGCGGTCGCCGCCCACGACGCCTGGAGGAATTCCTGGCTGGTGGCGACGAGGTCGGCGGCCCGGGTCCGTACCCGCTCCGGGTCGCAGACCAGCGCCATCGCCCCGGCGGGCAGCACGTCGAGCAGCAGCTCCATGTCGTCGACGAGGACCGGTGCGAGGGACTCCATGCCCTCCACCGCGATGCCCTCCGCGATCTTGCCGAGCAGTTCGCCCAGCTCCGGGTGGCTCTCGGCGAGGGCGGCGGCCCGCTCGCGCACCTCGTCGGTCAGCAGCAGCTCCCGGCAGGGCGGGGCCCACAGGCCGTGCTCGGCGACCTCCAGCGAACGCTGGTCGGCGACCTTGAAGTAGCGGATCTCCTCGACGTCGTCGCCCCAGAACTCCACCCGCAAGGGGTGCTCCTCGGTCGGCGGGAAGACGTCCAGGATGCCGCCGCGCACGGCGAACTCGCCGCGCTTCTCGACCAGTTCGACCCGGGAGTACGCGGCTGCCGCGAGCGCGTCGACGATGCTGCCGAGATCGGCGCTCCCCCCGGTGCGCAGCGAGACCGGTTCCAGGTCCCCCAGGCCCTTGACCTGCGGCTGGAGTACCGAGCGAATGGGCGCGACGACGACCTTGACCGGGCCGGTCTCCGGGTCGTCCGCGCTGGGGTGCGCGAGGCGCCGCAGCACCGCCAGGCGGCGGCCCACGGTGTCGGAGCGGGGCGAGAGCCGCTCGTGCGGCAGGGTCTCCCAGGACGGGAACTCGGCGACGGTGTCCGGCGGCAGCAGGCCGCGCAGCGCCGCCGCCAGGTCCTCCGCCTCGCGGCCGGTCGCGGTGACGGCGAGCACGGTCCGGCCCGACTCACGGGCCAGGGCGGCCACGGCGAAGGGGCGGGCGGCGGGCGGCCCGACCAGGTCGACGTGCATCCGGTGGCCGTCGCCGGCGGCCTTCACCGCTTCGGAGAGTGCCGGGTCACGTACGACGACATCCAGCAGACCGTGCAGACTCATGAAGGCTTCCGTCCGGGTAACGAGGTAACGAGGTCAAACGAGGCCGGGGACCCGGCAACCGGCTGCTGCCGGGTCAGGAGCAACGCGAAGGACCCGACACGTACGGAGGGTGGCCTCCGGCCCGGCATGATCCGGGAGCCACCCCCGGCGGGCCGGGGATCCCAGCCTACGACTCCCCCGTGACAGCCGCGCCCGCAATCGCCCGGGACCGCGCCCGGCATCGTCGCTCGGCCGGCATCGTCGCTCGCCCGGGACCGCGGTCGGTCGTGAGCGCGGTCGGTCGTGAGCGCGGTCGCCTCCGCCCGGGTCCGCGACCGCCCGGGGGCCGGTGCGCGGCCTGATCGCGTCGGCGGCGGGGCGGGACCGTCGCGACGGAAGCGACGGACGCGGCAGAAGCGGGTGGCGCGATTTCGGCGGTCGGGCAGCAGGACCCCGTATCCCGGTCCGGCTGGACGGCGAGCCCCCGTATCCCGGCCCGGCCGGGCGCGGCAGGACCTCATATCCCCGGTCCGGACCATCCATCGCGTATGCCGGGCCGCACGTCGCGGGACGCACACCGTTCATCTCCGTATCGCACACAGTTGTGCCCCGCCCCCTCACAGAAATGATCTCAGCGTCTACTCTTTGGCCGAAAGATTTCGCAAAAGTTGCACGGGCAGTCAGTCAGGCAGCCGTGGACCAGCGCTCACGGGCGACCGCCGGGAGCGCACGGCCGACAGGGACCAGGCAGCGGGGGCGCGCATGGGCGAGAACGAGATGTCCGTATTCGGGATCTCGGGGGCCGAGGAAGAGGTCTACCGGCACTTCCTCCGCAACCCCGGCACCGCCACCGACGATCTGCACCTCCTGCTGCCCACGGACCCGCGGGCGGCGCGCACATGCGTCGACCGGCTCCAGGAACTCGGGCTCCTCCACCCCGAGGGCCCCGACCTGCGCGTCTTCCCGATCGACCCGGAGGTCGCGGTGGCCAGGCTCATCGACTTACGCCTGCACGCCCTCCACCAGGAACTGCAGCGCGTCACCCGGTCACGCCATGTGATCGACGGTCTACGCGCGGAGCAGGGGGCGCGCAGGCCCCCTCCGCCGGGCATCGAGCAGTTGGAGGGCCTCGACCAGATCCGCGACCGGATCGACGACCTGGCGTTCTTCGCCAGGGACGAGATCCTCTCCGTGGAGCCGTACACGAAGCTGTCGGCCGAGAACATCGCCCGCTCGCGCCCGCTGGACCTGCGGTGCCTGCGGCGCGGTGTGAAGATCCGGAACGTCGTGATCCGGGCGGCGCTGCACGATCCGGCGACCGCCGCGTATCTGCGGGAGCTGGCCGAGAACGGGGCCATGATCCGGGTGACGGAGCACAGCGCCGAGCGGCTGCTGATCTACGACCGCAAGGCCGCCCTCGTCCCGCTGGACCCGCACGACACCTCGCGCGGGGCGCTGCTCGCCCACCGCGGCGGCCTGGTGCGCAACATCATCGCGCTGTTCGAGAAGATCTGGGACCAGGCCGAGGACCTCTCGCGGGCGAGCGGTGCGGACGGCGGGACTCCGGACGACGGCCTGTCGGAGATCGAGCGGCGGGTCCTGGTGTCCATGTGCACCGTGGGCAAGGACGAGGCGGGCGCCCGCGAGCTGGGGGTCTCGGTGCGGACGTACCGGCGGTACGTCGCCGATCTCCTCCAGACCCTGGGCGCCGCCAGCCGCGCCCACGCCGCCCTGCTGGCCCGGGAGCGCGGCTGGATCTGACGCATGCCCCCCCGTCTCACGGTTCCTGCGTCCAGCCGTCCAGTGCCCGGTCGGTGAGGGCACGGGCGACGGCCCGCCGGACCGTGCCGTCGTCGACGGTACGGCTCAGGGCGATGCGCAGGGCGATCCGGTCGGGCCCCACGGACCGGGGGGCACAGGCCCAGTGGGCGGGGAGCAGGCTCAGCAGCCGTACGACGGTGGTCTCACCGGTCGGGGCGGTGCTGTCGCGGCGGACGGTCACCAGGTCGATGTGGCCGCGGTCGCGGCCCGTCCCGTATGCCGCCTCCCCGGTGGGACGGGTCACGGGGTGCCCCCTTCCGGCTCCAGTAACCGCCGGGCGGCCGACGCCATGGCCGCGATCCCGGCCGGCAGGGCGGTACGGACGTCCGGGGCGAACTCCGGCGCGTGGTTGGACGGGACCGGCGGTCCGCCGTCCCGGGCCGCGCGCCACTGCCGTGCCCCCGTGACGCCGAGCAGCCAGTACACCGTCGCCACGCCCCCGGCGCCGAACCACGCGAAGTCCTCGGTGGCGGTGAGCGTGCCGCAGTCGCCGACCCGGTGAGGGCCGAACGACTCCTCGTGCGCCCGGCGCACGGCGGCCGTGGCCGTCGCGTCGGTCAGCAGGGCGGGCGAGCGGGCGGTGACGGTGAAGTCCGGGTCCCTCGGGCAGCCGGACGCCGCGCACTCGGCTCGCACGATCCGCCGTGCGGCGGCCGTCATCCGGTCGACCGCGTGCTCGCTCGACGCCCGTACGCACAGGGAGAGTTGTGCCGTCTCCGGGATCACGTTGCCGGGCCCTCCGGCGCGCAGCGCGCCGACGGTCAGCACCGCCTGCTCGGCCGGGGCGGTCTCCCGCGAGACGACGGACTGGAGCCGCAGCACCGTGGCCGCCGCCGTGAGGACCGGGTCGACGGTGAGGTGCGGGGTGCCGGCGTGGCCGCCGCGCCCGTACAGGGTGATGTCCACCATCGCACCCGCCGCCATCAGCGGCGTACGGAACTCCGCGGCGTGCGCGAGGGTGCCCGCGGGCGCGGGCGAGGTGTGCTGGGCGAGGACCGCGTCCGGGGTGCCGAACCGCTCGTACAGGCCGTCCGCCAGCATCTCCCGCGCACCGGTCAGGCTCTCCTCGGACGGCTGGCCCGCGACCAGGACCGTGCCGCGCCACGCGGAACGGGTCCGGGCGAGTTCGGCCACCGCCCCGGCGACCGCGGCGAGATGGAGGTCGTGGCCGCAGGCGTGCATCACGCCCGGCACGGTGCTCGCGTAGGCGAGGCCGGTGCGTTCGGTGACCGGAAGGGCGTCGAGCTCGGTACGGAGCATGACGGTCGGGCCGGTGCCGTTGCGCAGCACGCCCACGAGCCCGTGGCCGCCGCCGACCTTCCGGGTCACCTCGCAGCCGCCCGCCGCCAGCCGGGCGGCGAACAGGTCCGCGGTGCGCCGCTCGGCCCCGGACGGTTCGGGGTGGGCGTGCGCGTCGAGGTACAGCTCCAGCGCCGGGCGCAGGACCTCGCGCGGCACCGCCGGGGCCGGCGGGCGGGGCGGTGCCTGCCTCGCGTCCGCCGGGGCGGGCCGGGTGCCGGGTGGGCATGGGGCGCCGGGAGGACCGGGTGGGGGTGGGGCGCCAGGAGGGGACGGGAGGTGCTCCCGCATGTCAACTCACCTCGTTCCGCTGGGCGGGCCGGTCATGATCCGGGCCCGCCGGGCACGTGTGGGGCCGGCGTCGACAGCCTGCGCCGCCCCGTCTTCAGGAATCCCGCGTTCCGCTGTCATGGGGTGCCAGCGATCTGACAGCGAAACCGCGGCCGATCTGACAGCGGTCCCCGCTGCAATGGCATCAGAGCGGGGGAACGGTGCCGGAGCCGCCGGCCCGTCCCCGTGGACCAAGGGAGAAGACCATGGCCCCCAAGACCGAGCTCGCCACCCTCGCCGACGAGATCCTGGAGCTGGAGTCGGAGACCTTCGAGATCTCGGACTACTCGGACGCCGCGGAGGTCGTGCTGGCCGGTTCGACGTCCTGCTCCTCGACGTCGACCTGCTCCAGCACCACCAGCACCACCTCCTGCTGCGCCTGATCGACTCACCGATCGCGCACGCCCCGCACGTCCGCAAGCCCTCTTCGCGCCCGGAGCGCGAAGGGGGCTTGCGTGGTGTCGTGGCGTCACGGGAAGGGGTGCGGGACGCGCTTGATCCCGGACTCCGGCAGGTCGTCGGCCCGTCGCCCGGCCGCCCGCAGCGCGGTCCGCAGCCGGGGCATCAGCAGGGCCCGCTGCCGGGTCCAGCCGAAGTCGAGCGGCAGCAGGCCGGGGACGACGGCGGCGATGGTGTGCAGGCCCATCCGCCGTTGTTCGGGGGTGGTCTGGTCGACGGCGATGACGTCGTGCCCGGCGGCGACGAGCTGGTCGCGCAGCAGGTTCAGGTCGTCGAGGAGGTCTCCGGTGCGGGGGCGCCGGGGCTCCCAGTCGGCGAAGGCGTCCGCCGTCGGAAGCACGGCGACCGGTTCCAGGTACTCCTTGGCGTGCACGGCCATCTCCGGCAGCCCGTAGAGCTGGGCGTGGTCCTTGAGCTGCCGCACGCGGGTGAAGTCGGCCGCCATAGCGGTGAGTTCGGTGTGCCGCTCGGCGACCTGGTAGGGCAGGTGCGGGATGTACGTGAGGACTTCGGACAGCGCCGACTCGACGGTGGCCTCGGGGTCGAACCCGGCGGCGGCGGCGAACGACAGCGTCCCGGGTCCGCCGTCCCGGCGTACCGCGAGGGCGGTGACGACGGGGACGGCCAGGTCCATCCGGGTGTCGAAGGCGTGGACGTCGTAGCCGTGCAGCGCGGCCCGGTCGATCATGCTGCGGACGGCCGGGGAGCGGCAGGTGCCGAGGTCGATCGCGGTGAGCGGGGTACGGCCGTGCCAGGCCAGCAGGAAGGCGTCGCGTTCGACGATCTCCAGCAGCCCGTAGAGGATCGCCTCCTCCAGGCTGCCGCCGGTGGCGCAGCCGTTGGAGCATTCGAAGACGAAGTTGTCGGCCTCGACCCCGGCGCTGTAGTGGGCGAGCCGGGCGGGCACCAGGACGGGGCGGTCGTCGCGCAGGGAGTGGCCCCACACCCAGGGGATGGGCCGGTCGGGGTCGAACGGGGAGACCATGGGGTCGGTCGCGTAGGTCTCGGGGGCGTAGAGGCCGCAGGCGGCCGGGTCCAGGGCGCGGTCGGCCAGTTCGTGGTAGCTGCCGGTCACGGGCGAGGTGCCGCGTCGGCGCCTGGTGCCCGCGTACCGTTCCAGGCCCTCCAGCTGGGCGAGGAGGCGGCTGGTGTCGTAGCCGTTGGCCTGGCCGCTCCAGGTGACGTCGTTGAGGCCGGCGTAGCCGCGGACGAAGTGGGTGCCGGCGGCCGGTGCCGTGGTGGTGGACGTCGGGTTGATCCAGAGGTCGGAGCCGAGGGTGCCGCACACCGGGTTGACGAGCGCGGCGGTCGGCAGCGGGTACGAGGACAGGGGCCGCAGCCGGTAGCCGTCGGGGTCCGGCTTCGGGGCCGGGCCGAGGTCCATCCGGGCCGCGTCGGCGGTGTCGGGAACCTCCTGGACGCAGGAGGGGCAGAGGGGTTCGGGCAGGATCGGGAACGTCGCGGTGGCGAGGGTCACCAGATCGATCCGGGTGACGCGGGGCAGCGCGCGGTCGGCGGCGGTGGCGTCGGTCAGGTCGTGGGCGGCGCCTAGTGCCGTGACCGGCAAGGTTTGCCCGGAAGGAGCGTCGTCCGGTGCGTGCGATCGCAAGGCGGTCGGAAGCTCTCGGATGGGGCCTCCCCTGCTCGAACGAAGTCGAGAGCTTGGGGAAGGGCTACGTGGGCTTTCGGCCAACGCCGCGAGCAATGGGGTCTCCCCTGCTCGAACGAAGCTGAGAGTTCGGGGAAGTGCCGGGCGGCGCGACGGGGCAAGCGTTGCCGGGAGGGGCACGAGGACCGCGCGGTAGACGGCCCAGACGGCGTCGGCCGCGTACGGGGTGAGGACCGGCCAGTGGACGGCGCCGTTCGGGCGGTGGCCGAGTTCCAGGGCCTCGCGCTCCGAACGGCTGCGCAGCCGCTGCCAGCGCATGGCGAGGCACTGTCCGCAGGCGGTGGCGTCCGGTCCGCCGCCCCAGGGGCCGATCAGCACGGCCCGGGAGGTCAGCTGGACGTTGGCGGCCGGGCGGACGTCCGCGTACGGGTCGGGGCTGCCGTGGCCGAGCGTGTCGGCGGCGCCGAGCGGCACGACGAGCGGCGCGGGCAGGGCCGCCGGGTCGGCCGAGCGTGCGTGACGGCCGGTCAGTTCGGCGTGGAGGTCGGCGCGGGCGGCCTCCAGCGGGGTCTCGCCGGGCACGGGCGGTACGGCGGGGGCGAGGGCCGTCGTCATGACTTGTCACTCCAGCGGAAGGTCTTGAGCGCGATCGCGCACAGGACGACGGCGAATCCGGCGAGCACCGCGCAGGCCAGCCAGATGTCGCCCGTGGTGCCGCGGCCGGTGAGGGCGCCGGAGATCCCGTCGTTGAGGTAGCGCAGCGGCAGCACGCGGGAGAGGTTCTGCATCCAGTCCGGCATGGCGTCCAGCGGGAAGAACGAGCCGGACAGGAACGCCATCGGGATCATCAGGCAGTTGGCCACGGCGGCGACGGCCTCGGGGGTCTTCGCGTAGCTGCCGACGATGACGCCCAGGGCGAGGAAGGCGGTGATGCCGATGACCAGGACGGGCAGGGCGAGCGGCCAGCGGCCGTCCAGCTGGAGCCCGAACGAGGGCAGCAGCGCCACGGACACGAACAGCACGGACTGCACGGCGCCGATGCCGAGCGCCAGGACGTAGCGGGAGGCGAGGACGGCGGAGACCGGCGTCGGGGTCATCCGGATGAGGCGCAGGATGTCGTCGCGCCGCCACTGCATGAGGACGAAACCCACGCCGAACACGGCGGCGTTGCCGACGCCCCAGGAGAGGACGCCGGGGGCGATGTAGTTGATGTAGGGCTTGCCGCTCTGCTCGACCGTCTGGCCGTGGAAGATCAGCCCGAAGACGACGAGGAAGATGAGCGGGAAGGCGAAGGTGAAGAAGAGCGTGGTCTTGTCGCGTGTGTAGGCCCGGTATCCGGCCTGGCTCAGCGCCGTGTATGCGCTCATCGGGGTGTCTCCGTATCACTGCTGGGGGGGTGCGGGGTCGCGCTGCGGGGTGCGCGGGCGCGTCGCGGGGCGCGCCGGGGACGGGGGCGGTCCGGTCGGATCGCGGGCGGAACGGGCTACGGGCGCGGGGCGCCGTCGGCTCCGGCGGCCTCGGCGGCGCCGGTGAGGGCGAGGTAGACGTCCTCCAGGTCGGCGGTGCGCGTCTGGACGCCCCGGAGTCCGGCCAGGGCATCGATCGCGGCCAGGACCTTGCCGGATTCGAGGGTCTCCAGCACGAGGGCGCCGGGTTCCTCGGTGACGTTGTCGACGCCTTCGATGGCGCGCGCCTGGGCGGGGGTGAGCCGGTCGTCGGGGACGACCAGCCGGGTGGTGGGGGCGGCGGCCGCGATGAGGTGGGCCGGGCTGTCCAGGGCCACGACGGAACCCTCGACCATGATGGCGACCCGGTCGCACAGCGCCTCGGCCTCGTCGAGGTGGTGGGTGGTGTAGACGATGGTGCGGCCCTCGCCCTTGAGGTCGCGCAGCACCTGCCACAGGGCGCGCCGGGCCTGCGGGTCGAGGGCGGCGGTCGGCTCGTCCAGAAAGATCAGTTCGGGTTCGTGGACCAGCGCGGAGGCGATGGCGAGGCGCTGGCGCTGACCGCCGGACAGGTCGTCCACCCGGGTGTCGCCCTGCTCGGTGAGGCCGACGGATTCCAGCGCCCGCTCCGCCGCCGCATGGTCGGTGCGGTAGAGGGCGGCCATGGTGCGCAGGTGCTCGCGGGCGGTGAGGCGGACGAAGAACGCCGAGGTCTGGGTCTGTACGCCGAGCCGGGGCAGCAGCGACGGGTTGCGGGGCCAGGGACTGGCGCCCAGCACGGTGACCGTGCCGGAGTCCGCCTTGCGCTGGCCCTCCATGATCTCGACGAGGGTCGTCTTGCCCGCCCCGTTGGGGCCGAGCAGACCGAAGAACTCGCCGCGCGGCACGGTGAGGGACACCCCGTCGACGGCGTGCCGCTCGCCGTACCTCTTGTGCACGGCGTCGAGGACGACGGCCGCGGTGGACCGGGCGTCGTCCGGACCGGGCCGGTTCCCCGGGGAGGGGGTGGGGGTGGTGGGGCTCATGGGACTTCTCTCCTTGTCCGCCGCTGATCGGCGGGTCGGACTGTCGGGACGGTCGGCAGGGGATACCGAGCGGGGGCAGGCGGTGGGCTGACGGCGGTCAGACGGTGAGCAGGTGGTGGGCGGCCGCCACGGCGGCGGCGAGCATGCCCGCGAGGGCGAGCACCGCGCTCAGCGCGTACGCGCGGTACGCGGTACGGGCGTGGCGCGGATAGTCAGCCGCGGCGGGATCGCGGCGGGCGGCGAGTCTCAGATAGGCGCCGGTCGATGCGGCCAGTTCGGTGGCCCCGCACAGCTGGCTCGCGATCCGGTACCCGTCGAGCGGCGGCAGCGGGACCAGCATGGCCAGCGCCTGCACGCTGCCCAGGAGCAGCAGTGCGCCGAGCGCGTGGTGCGTGGCGGCGTCCAGCGGGGCGAACAGCCAGAGCACGCAGAACGGCAGCAGGAACAGCAGGTTCATCACCGCGCCGGCCAGTGCCGTCTGAATGCGTTGCCAACGTGAGCCCAGATAGAGGTAGTTGTCGACCGTGCAGTACATGATGACCACAGGCAGCCGCCAGCGCAGCCCGATTTCGGCCACCGTGCCGCCGTAATGCCGGGCGACGACCCCGTGGGCCAGTTCATGCAGCGCGGTGCTGAACCAGAGCAGTGTCGCGGCCCCGGTCAGCAGTACCGGGTTGGTGAACAACTCCCGTGTGTCGCTGAGCAGTTCACCTGCCCGGAGGGCGACGACGACCTCCATCGCGAGCACGAGCGCCAGCAGTGGGACCAGCAGGCCGGGGGCCAGCAGGAAGCCGACCGCCCGGTGCAGCCGGTCCGTGGTGGCGTCCGCGTCGGCGACCAGCCGCACGCTGCCGCGCAGCACCCCGCGCGCCGGCCGGCCGTCCCGGCCGAAGGACCCGGTCCCCGCCCCGGTCGCGGATCCTCCCGCCGCCCCACCCGGCTTCCCGGCCAGCAGTCCGCGGGTACCGAGCATCCGCAGGATCTGCTGCCAGCGCGCGGCGTCCAGCCTGCGCCCGTACTCCCGCGCGTACTCCTCGCCGATCTCCGCCAGGCTGCGCCGCCCGTCCATCCGGGCGATGAGGAAGTGCTCCTTGGGGCCCACCCGGAAGGAGCCGCCGCTCGCGGTGTCCTTGATCAGGTGCACCGTCGCCGCGCCGTGCAGCAGGGCGTCGCTCAGCAGCACCTCGGGCCGCAGCTCGGGCCGGTACTCGGCGAGGCCCTCGACGGCGCCCGGTGGGGCGGCGCTCATCCCGTCTCCCGCAGCGCCCGGCCCAGGACGTGCGAGAGGTACGCCTCGTCCCGGATCGTCACGTGCAGCCGGTTGTTGGTCATATGCATGTACGGGGAGAGCAGCAGCGGCAGCGAGGCCGCCGGATCGGTGACGAGTTCGTCGCGCTCACCGTCCCAGGAGCGGAACACGAGGTCACCGTTCAACGTCAGTTCGACGGCCCGCTCCCGCAGTTCGGCGCAGTGCTCGGCCCATCCGGCGAGGAACCCGGGCAGCCGTGCGGCATCGTCCCCGCCGCTCCCGGCCCCGCCCGGGCCACCGGCCCCGAAGCTCTCGCCGGCCCGGTCCGCCACGGCGGCCACGGCGGCGCGGACACGGGCGAAACGGGCGGCCAGACCGGGGGCCATGGCGGCGTAGTTGCGGTCGTACTCGTCGCTGCCGATGAAGCCGGTGCCGGGGAACGCCCGGTGCCAGAACTCGTAGTAACTGTCCAGGTAATCGGCCAGTTCCTGACGGTCGGGCAGGAACGCGGCGGACATCACCATCATCAGCTGGGCCGAGGTGCCGAGCAGCACGGTCCGCAGATGCAGGTTCTTCGTCCGGAACGCGTCGATGACCAGGTCGCTGGAGCTCCGGAAGTGCCATTCGGCCAGCTCGATCCCGGCGGGTCCGCCGTACTTGCCGTACTCCGGTTCGTACGGTTCGGCGCTGCGCGAGTTGTTGGGGCGCAGCCGCATCCGGCCCTGTTCGTCGGTGTAGTGGCCGCGTTCGGCACCGGGGAACTCGATGTCGAAGAGGGTGTTGTAGAAGTCGTTGAGGAACCCGGAGTCCACCTCGTACAGGGCGGGCCGTTCGGTGAGGAACGCGTCGACGGCGGCCTCCGTGCGGCGCCGGACCTCGGCCTCGGCGTCCGGGGTGGCGGGCTTGATCCGCAGCCGGACGTGCGGGCCCTCCAGCCAGTAGTTGATGAAGAAGTAGCCGTCGATCAGGCCGTCCGCCTCCAGTTCCTCGATCAGCGGGCGGACGCACTGGGTGAGCATGGGCCGGGGGTTGGCGGCGTAGAAGATGTGCGTGGCCTGCCAGGCTCCCGCCTCGCGGGTCCGCGCGGCGGCCGTCGTCGTGGGTGGGGCTGAACTCATGACTCGTTGCTCCTTCGGGCGGGGGCGGCGGTCTCCACCGCGAGTTCGGCGACATGGCGGCCCCGGCCGGAGACGGTGTGCAGTCCGTCCTCGTCGGGCAGCATCTCCCGGAACACGACCCGCGCCCCGGACGTCTTGATCAGGGCCTCGAACGCGGCCAGCGAGAGCGGGCTGTCGAAGTCGACGTAGGCGGGCTTGGCGCCGGTCGCGCCGCGCGCTCCGCTGTCGGCGACGGTCGCGAAGACCCGGTCGGGCAGCCCGTGGGCGCGGCGGAACGCGTGCCAGTCCAGGAACCAGGCGTCGTCCCCGGCCCCGGCCCCTCCTCCCCCGCTCCCGGTCGTGCGCAGTGGCAGCACGGCGGCGGGCGCGCTCCAGCTGCGCCGGCTGAGCACCACACTGCCGTGCCGGACGCGCGGCCGGGTGGTGACCCCGTCGACCGGGTCGCCCTCGGGGACCCCGCCCCACACGTTCAGCGGGGACATCGAGGTCGGGGACAACAGCAGCAGGGTGCGGGGCAGTTCGGGCAGGGCGAGGGGGACGAGGTAGCCGAGGTAGACCGGTACCACCTCCTTGCCGAGCCGGGTGGAGCGCAGGACGAGCCGGTCGGCCTCGGGGTCGTGGACGAGGTGGAGGTCGTCCAGGTGGATCCGGTGGGTGGCGGGCAGGGTGCCGCGCTCGCCGGGGCAGACGATCTCGTACGCGGTGAGCCGGCTGTGCAGGTTGAGGTTGCTGGTGACGGGTCCGCCGGTGACCTCGGCGAGGACGGCGTCGTCGGGCAGCAGGTCCTCGGTGGCGGCGAGGAGCTGTTCGTCGAGTCCGTCGAAGAGGTGGGTGAACCTGCTGAACGGGAAGGACACCCCGCCGTAGGAGCGGTTGAGCACGACCAGTGGGTCGCCGGGCCGGTCCGCGATCTGTACATGGTGCGCGAGCGGGGCGAACTCACCGCGCAGCGTGTCCAGTCCGGCGGCGACCTCGTCGAGAAGGTCGCCGCCCACCCGGATCTCCGGGGCGGCGGGGTCGGCCTC
This sequence comes from Streptomyces sp. NPDC002476, assembly GCF_042889785.1. Taxonomy (NCBI): domain Bacteria; kingdom Bacillati; phylum Actinomycetota; class Actinomycetes; order Kitasatosporales; family Streptomycetaceae; genus Streptomyces; species Streptomyces sp. NPDC002476. Next base: position 131,277 of record NZ_JBIARH010000005.1, read on the forward strand.
CCAGGACGCCCACAGGGCGCGCATCCGTTCCACGAAGGTCCGCCGGGCCGTGTCGAGGGCCTTGAGCTGCGGCAGGGAGAGCCAGTTCTCCTCGGGTACGTAGTTGCCGTCCGCGTCGAACGTGGTGCGCTTCGCGGTGAACGACATGTACTGGTCGAAGAAGTCCTCGTGGAAGTCGTGGACCAGCTTCAGCAGGTCGTCGCAGCGCCCGCCCTGCCCGTGGCGGGCGAGGAAGAACCCCTTGAACGTGACGCGTTGGGGCAGCGTCAGGTCGAAGGCGGGCAGGACGCGTTCGACCGCGCCGAGCGGTTCGGCGGCCAGCCGCTCCCAGGCGGGGGCGGAGAGTTCGGTGTGGTGCCCGGCCGCCACGTCCTCGTAGAGCAGGGTCTGCGGGACGCGCGCCCGCTCCGCGCCGAGCTCCTCCTCCTGGAGGGCGCGCAGCGAGGTGCGCACCTCACCGATGAGGGAGCGGCGTTCGGCCGGGTCGGCGGCGGCGAACCCCTCGATGTGCGAGGCGGGCGCTTCCAGGCGGTCGGCGAGCCGGTCGGCCCAGGGGCGGCCGAGGTCGCGCAGCGAGTCCTGGAAGGCGCGCAGCGGGTCGGTGTCGTGGACCTCGGTCCGCAGGCACGGCACCTGCACCATGCCGACGTCGAGAAGGGCCTGGAGGTACTGGGCGCATTCCTCCGGGTCCGCGTCCCGGTCCTCGGCGAGCCAGTCGGCCAGTTCCCCGTAGCGGAGGGTGTCGCGGCTCTCGAACAGGCCGAGGAGGCGTTCCAGGGTGCCGCTGCGGCGCAGGAAGAACAGCCGGTCCTTCACCGCGTCGAAGGTGACGGCCGTGTCCTCGTCCCCCTGGGTGACCCAGCGGCGCACGTAGCGGACCCGGTCGGCCTCGCGCCCCCAGCCGGAGGCGGGGGCGACCGGCAGGTCGGCGCGGCGGACCGGGTCGGCGATCAGGGCCTCGGCGAGCCTGCCGACGGCGGCGACGTTCAGCCGCAGCCGCCCCTGCCACGCGTCGTCGACCCGGGCCCGCAGTCCCTGGCCCGGCCCGCCCTCGCCGCCCTCGCCGCCCTCGCCGTGGTCGCCGTGGGGACTGTCGTGGTCGCCGTCGACGAAGGTGCCCGCGGCGACCCCGGTGAACGTGGAGAACGGGCTGGTCTTGCACGCCGTGCGGTAGAGGTAGGAGAGCAGCGAGCGCTCGATCTTGCGCTGCTTCTTGTCCGGGGGCGCGGCGGAGTCGGCCCGTATGTACGCGTCGAGCTGGGCGTCCAGGGCCGGGGAGGCGAGCAGCAGGCCCTTGCGCAGCCGCTCCTCCCCCGCCAGCCGGCGCAGCGCCTCGCGGGCGCGGGCGGTCTCGGCGGCGAGCAGGCCGGCGCCCGCCGCCCGGTGCTCCTCCAGGCGGCGCCGTCCGGTCAGCCAGTCCGCGAGCGCGGTGCCGGCGGCCTCGTCGAGCCCGCGCACCAGGGCCAGGGCCCGGTCGGCCGCGTCGGGGCGCGGCAGCCGGTTGTTGAAGATGTCGCGGCGCAGGGTGAGCAGAGTGCGGCGCAGGGCCTCGTCGTCGCTGCCTCCGACGAGGTCGTGGAGCAGGTCCCCGAGCCGTTCGCCGTCCGCGCGCAGCAGCTCGGTGGCGCGCAGGATCTCGTCGGCCCAGCGGCGGCTGTCCGGGCAGCGCAGCCCCCGCACGCTGTCGACCGGCAGCCCGGCGACCCGCAGCATGAAGCGGGGACGGGTGACCGCCGCGGGAGCGGTCGCGGGGGCGGGGGCCGGGTGGTCCGGCGTCATGTCGGTTTCTCCCCTTCTCGTTCCGGTCGTCGTCTCGTCGTCCACTAGGCGATCTCGTACCGGAAGTCGGCCGGGGCGGGCCGCTCGTTGCCGATCATCATGATCAGCAGCGGCGCCTCGCCGGTCCCGTCGAGACCGAGTTCCTCGATGTACGAGATGTTGTCGAAGCCGAGCGCGACCCCGCAGCCGATGCCGACGGCGGACGCGGTGGTGTAGGCGGTCTGGGCGATCGCCCCGACCGCGGCGTTGACCAGGCGGTATCCCCGGTCCCCGACGGCGTCGAGGACGGCGTCGGTGCGGACGGTGGGCACCAGGACCGCGGCCGACTGCTCCAGGTTGTAGTTGGAGAGGAAGTAGTTCTTCTGGAGGAAGGCGCCCGGGTTGCCCGCCTTCACCAGCCGCAGGCTGTGCGCGTCGGGGTCGTACTCGTACGCGCCGGGCTCGACGCCCTCGACATGGCAGACGAACGCGTAGAGCTTCGCCAGCCGTTGCGCGCCGGTGTCCCCGCCGATCCGTGAACCGGCCACCGAGGCCGCCAGGCAGGACGCCAACTGCTCGGAGGTGATGGGCTGTTGTGCCTCGAAGCGGCCGAAGCTGCTGCGACGGGCGCGCAGCGCGGCACGGACGTCCGTGTCGAGCGGCGGGCAGGCGGGCAGCGGCGTCCCGGGCCGGTCCGGGTCGGCGGGGTGCGCGACGGCGGGGTCGAGCGCCTCGGGGGCGGGGCGCTTCGCGGCACCGGCGGCGGTGACGTTCTGCATGCGCCGGAGCGCGTCGAAGGCGAGGACGGTGCGCGAGCGTTCCTGGTCGCGGTGGTGCACGGACACCGGGGAGGGGGACGGTGCGGGGGCGGTGGCGCCCGCCCACCTCAGCGGGACCACGGCGAAGACGCCCTCCGCCTCCGGGTCCACGCCGAGCAGCCGCCCGAGCCGTTCCTCGTCGAACCAGAGCGCGGGCTCGACGGACAGCCCGCGCGCCCCGGCCCACAGCCGCCAGGTCTGGACGCACGCACCGAGGTCCATGGACACGGCGTGGAAGGAGAAGTTGTTGTACTTGAAGGCGTTCTGCCAGTACTTGATGGTCAGGACCAGGTACTGATCGGTGTCCGGACCCGGCGCCCCCTCGCCCAGCGCCGCCCGCACCTCGCCGGTCACGTCGCCGGTCAGCAGCCGCCGCATCGCGTGGTGCCGGGTGGAGTAGTAGTGCACCCCGGGCGGTACGGGACCGCTCGGCCCGGAGACCCAGTGCACGGCGACCGGGTAGAGGCCGCCGCCGGACGCGGTGCCCCGGGACCAGTTGGCGAGCGGGTAGTGGGGCAGGGCGCTCAGGTCGGTGTTGGCCTGGACGCCGAGGCGGCGGCCGGTCAGCCCGTAGGAGTCGCGGAGCATTCCGGAGAGCAGCGCCAGGTCGAACGCGCCGTCCGGGCCGGCGTCCTGGGCCAGGCCCCGGTCCAGGTCCGCGTGGGCCGGGTAGTCGCAGTCGGGCAGCGGCAGGCTGTCGGTGCCGGGATAGAACTTGGTCTTGCGCGGGCCGTCCGCCCAGTCGGGCACGAAGTCGGCGGGGTCCATCGGGACCCGGCCGCGCTGGAGGATCGCGGCGGCGTATTCATGGGCGTACCCCATGGCGGGCTCCTCGGTCACGGGAAGGGGTGCGGAACAGGGCCGGGTGCGGCCCCGGCCGGGGCGGGTGCGGGACCGGCGGTCGTCGGAAGGGGTGCGGGACCGGCGGTCATGGGAAGGGATGCGGGGCCGGGTTGAGGTCGGCATCGGCCAGGTCGTGCTCGCGCAGCCCGGCCACGCGCAGGGCGGTGCGCAGCCGGTCCATGCCGAGCGCCCGCTGACGGCTCCAGCCGAAGTCGATCGGCAGCAGCCCCGGCACCAGGACGCTGACCGTGGTCAGCCCCAGTTCACGCTGCTCCGGCATGGTCTGGTCGACGACGATCACGTCGAACCCGGCGGCGGTGACGGCGTCCACGCACCGGGTCAGGTCCTCCCGCAGGTCGTCGGAGACCGGCAGCACCGAACCGTCCCCGTACAGCGTGTCGAAGGACCGTTTCGGGGGGCGGGGCTCGCCCGGTCCGCCGAGCAGGAAGCGTGCGTGGTGGCCCATCTCGGGCAGTCCGTAGACCAGCGGGTGGTCGTGCAGCGCCTCCACCCGGTCGAAGTCGGCGGCCATGGCGCGCAGCCGTTCCAGGTCGCGTTCGGTACGGCGGCGCAGGTTCACCGCGTCCGTGGCGATCTCGCACAGCGCGCCCGCCAGCGCCGCCTCCGGGTCGAGCCCGGCCCCGGCGCCGAAGCACATGAGGCCCGGCCCGCCGTCCCGGCGCACGGCCACGCCCGTGACGACGGGGATCGGGAAGGAGATCCGGGTGTCGAAGAAGCGGGCCTCGTAGCCGTACATCTCCAGCCGGTCGATCATCTGCCGGGTGGCGGGGCGGCGGCTGGTGGCCGCGTCGATCTCCGGCAGCGCGGCCCGGCCGTACCAGGCGAGCAGGAACGCGTCGCGCTCGACGACCTCCATCAGCCCGAAGTAGACGGCCTCTTCGAGGCAGCCGCCGGAGGCGCAGCCGTTGGAGCTCTCCTGGACGAACCGGTTCTCCAGACCGGGCGCGTGGTAGTACGTGAGGACCTCGGGCACCAGAACCGTGCGCCGGTCGCGCAGCGACCAGCCCTGCACCCAGGGGATGGGGCGGTCCGGGGCGAACGGGACCACCCGGGGGTTGGCTCGGTGGAAGTCGTCCGAGTACAGCCCGCACACCCTGGGATCGACCGCGTGCTCGCCGCGGGCCCTCAGGGCGTCCAGGGAGTCCGTCGTCCCGGCCCGCTTGGCCCGGGACCGCATGCCCGCGTACCGCTCAAGTCCCTCCAGCACACCGATCCGCATGCTCTCGGCGAACGTGTCCGCGTGGCCGCCCCAGAACGTCTCGCGCAGGTACTCCCCCGAGCGCATGGAGAAGCAGCCGATGGTGGCGGACGTGGAGGTGGAGGAGACGTCCTGGACCACGGAGGGGCCGAGCGACCCGCACACCGGATTGGCGTACGGCTCCATCGGCAGGTCGTACGTCCCGATGTCCCGCACCCGGAAGCCGCCGGGGCGGCGCTTGGGCGCGGGGCGCAGGGTGAGCGCCGCCGCCTCGGCCGTGTCGGCCTCCGGCACCGCGCAGCGCGGGCACTCCGGGTCGGGCACCAGCGGGTAGTGCCGCACCGTCAGGGATTCCAGGTCCACCAGGTGCACGGCCGGGCGGACGCCGGTCCCCGGCCCGTCGCCGGCCAGCCGGGCGGCGATCAGCCCCGCGAGGGCGTGCGCGGCGAACGGGGTGACGTACGGGGACTCCCCGGCGGCCCTGGTGCCCGAGCCCAGCTCCAGCGCCTCGCGCAGCGCGACGGAACGGACCGCCTGCCAGCGCCGCTCCAGGCAGTGGACGCACGTCCGGCCGCCACCCTGCCCGCCGCTCCCCCGGGGCGCGAAGGGGCCGACCACCGCGTGCCGGCCGTAGAACCGGACGGGCACGGCGGGATCGGGGGCGCCCTGAGCGGCCGCAGCGGCCACGGTGCCCGCGTCGGCCTCAGCGGCCGGGGCGGGCGGCTCGTCCATCGCTCGGCCCGGCGCCCCGTCCGCGAAGGCGTCGCGCACGCCGAGCGGCGCCACGTCCAGCGGGGGCGGCGTCCCGTGCCGGGCCAGCGCGTCCCGGAGCGCCGCCGCGAGGGCGCGCGCGGAACGGACCGGCGGGGGGTCCTGCCGGACCGGGGTCTCAACGGACATCGGGCCCGCCCTCGCCGTCCGACGCACCGTCACCGGCCGTGCCCGTCGCGCCCGCGGCCCCGGGGGCCGCCGCGCCGCCGTCGACCGTGAGCAGCACCCGGGCGGTGCTGATGCCGCCCCCGGCGAGATCGGCCGGGGTGGTCGGCACGTACAGGGCGTCGCGCCCCGCGTCCGCGAGCCGGTCGAGGATCGCGTCGAACGTGGTCCTTGGACCGTCGACCGCGACCGGGCCGCCGGTCACCGCGATGGATCCGGCCGCCAGGTCACGGACCAGCGGGTCGCCCGTGTCGACCGGGGACTCCGGGTCCTCGGCGGCCAGTTGGGCCTGCCCGAGCAGGTCCCGCAGCGCCGCGCAGGCCGCCGCACGCCGCGACAGCCCCGCTCCGGCCGCCCAGCGCCCCCGGCCGTTCCCGCCGTCGGCCTCCCGGGCCAGCACCACCTGCGCGGAGGTGCGCCCGCCCTCGCCCAGGTCCAGCAGTTCCACCGAGAGGTCCAGGTTGGCCGCGGACTTCAGCAGGAACGCCAGCTCCGGATCGTCCCCGTCGGCGGCGACCGGGCGGACCTCTGTCGTGCCCCGGAGCGCCCGCAGCAGCGCGTCGTGCGCCAGCGCGGACATCAGACCGGTGCCGGCCGCCTCCCGCTCGTCCGCACCCGCGCCCGCACCGGCGGTCGTCGCGAGATGGACGCGCTCCCGGTTGTGCGCCCCGAACGTCCGCACGGCCGCGGCGGGCACCCGGACCGGTTCCTTGCCGATCAGCGAGGTGGCCACGGTCCAGGTGTCCGGGAGCGCCCCGGTGCCTCCGCCGGTGGTCAGCGCGTCCGGACCGAGCACCCGGTCCGCCACCGCGCCCCCGGCCGCGCCGAGGGGCACCACGTGTTCCACGTACGCGGTCGCCGCCGCGTACAGGGCCCGCATCCGCGCCCCCGCCAGGTGGTGCACGTCGAAGGCGGCGATCCGCCGCCGCTCCCCGGCCCCGAGCGCCACCTCGACCCGGCTGATCTTCAGCGGGGTCTGGGTCAGCGCCTCGTCGTCCCAGCGCCGCAGGATCCCGGTGTGCGGACGCACCAGCGCCGCGCTGTACCGGTTCAGCTCGTCGACCATGGCCTCCGCGTCACGGGCGGTCTCCACGGTCGGGGTGACCGGCAGCGCCAGGCCCTCGGGCAGGACGGCGGCGGGCTCGCGGTCGTCCAGGGCGGCACAGCGCCCGCAGCGCGGATGCGGGTGGACCGGCTCGGCCATCACGTCCAGCGACGCCAGGTCCTGGATCAGGACCTGGCGGTCCGTCTCGGCGGGCAGGGCGCCGGTGGTGAGGCGGAAGACCTCGTAGCCGAGGAGGTTGCCCACCATCGCGGCGACCGGCCCGGACAGGGTGTCCCGGGACTCCGGCGCGGCGCCCGCCGCCTGGCTCCACAGCTCGGCGGCCTCCCCCGCCGCCACGTTGCCGCCCAGCCGCAGCACGGCGCAGGACCAGCAGCCGGTGGAGGCCGCGGTGGCGAGCGGCCCCACCACCAGGCGCTCGCCGAACAGCCAGGCCGGGACCAGGGTCCGGCCCTCGGGCACCCCTGCGGCCAGCAGCCGGTGGGTGCGCGGCCCGGCCCCGGCTCCGGTCACCACCACGACGTCGTACCCGTCGAGCTCCGCCCAGCCGGCCCCCGCCCCGGCGGCGATCCGCTCCGCGCGCGCGGCGACCCGGCCCGCCTCGGCGGTCACGTCGGCGAACTCCGTGGTCGTACCGATCCGTACGCACCCGTTGCGCAGCAGGCTCAGCGCGCACCAGCGGGCGATCTCGTCGTCGCCGAGGACCGCGACCCGGGTGGCCCGGAAGCGGGCGAAGCGTTCGGGCGCGCCGTCGGCGTAGTGGTCGACGTAGGCGATCTGCGCGGCGAACCGCTCCGCGACCTCGTCCGGCACCGCCTCGGCCCCGGTGCCGGGCTGGGGCACGTCGCGGGCGAACTCCCGCTCGTACAACGTCTTGACGAGCTCCGCGGCCATCGCCCGCTGGGCCGGTCCGAAGCCCGCGCAGAGATCGGCGAGCCGGTGGTGGCCGGTCAGGTGCGGGACGACGAGGGAGGCGAAGCGGTAGGCGGTGCGACCGGCCAGGTGGAACCCGCCGTCGGCGTTGTGGAAGAGCACCCCGCCGGGGGTCTCGGTGAACAGCACGTCCCGGCGGATGCGCGGCCGGGTGGCGGCCAGCACGTCGAACGTGGCGGTGGACACGGGAGCGGGCGACGCGGGGGCGGTCGCAGCGGTCCCGGTGGCACCGCCAGTGGTCCCGGGGGTGCTCCCGGCGGTCTTCTGGGTGCTCTCGGGGGTCTCGGCCATGGGGGTCACACCTTCTCTGTGCGGCGGATGCGTTCCTGGTCGGTTCTTCGTGCGTGGGCGCGGAGCAGTGCGTGGATCCGGTAGGGGCCCGGCGGGCCGTCCTCCAACAGCCCGGCGTCGGCGAGCCGTTCCAGGACCGCCTCGGTGACGGCGGGGACGTCCTCGGGCCCGAAGCCGTCCCCGGGGGTCGCGGCCACCCGGAGGAACGCCTCGGACAGCCTGGGGTCGAGCCGTTTCAGCGCGCCGTCGAGGACGGCGGTCACGGACAGGCCCGGAGTGTCGGTGAGCGTGAGCCGGGCCAGCGGGTCGTCGCCGAGCCAGTCGACGGCGTCACCGAGCCGCAGCCCGGGCCGGGTCAGCACACGCGCGGTCAGAATCCTGAGGGCGAGCGGGAAATGGCCGCACAGCCCGGTCAGCCGACGAGCGGCGTCCGGTTCCGCCTCGACGCGTTCGGACCCCAGCACGGACCGCAGCAGCGCGTACGACTCGGCCCCGGTGAACGCGGACAGCCGCTGCACCCAGCCGCCGTGCGTGGCGACGAGCCCGGCGAGCCCCATCCGGCTGGTGACGATCACCGCCCCCTGAGCCCGCGCGACGGCGGGCAGCAGCGGGCGCACCTGGTCGGCGTCCACGACGTCGTCGAGGACGAACAGGACCCGTCCCCCGTCCGGTGCGGCACGCAGGGCCGCCGCCACCTCCGCCCGGACGGCGGCGGGGTCGCGGGGCTCGCCGTCCGGCCGAGTCATCCGCACCAGCACCCGGCCGCCCGGGAAGTGATCCCGCGTCAGGTGTGCGACGTGGTGGGCGAGCGCGGACTTGCCGATGCCGGGAGCGCCCGACACCAGCACGGTGGGCGGGTGCTCGGCGGCGTCGCCGAGCGGGGCGGTGAGCCGGGCGGCCGTCGCGGCGGTCTCGGCCTCCCGTCCGGTGAAGTTCGGCACCGGCGAGACCGTGGGCGGCCCGGCCGCGCCGGCAACCGCTCCGGGCAGGCCCGCGTCGGTGACCGTTCCGGACGAGTCGGCGCCGGTGGCCGCTCCCGGCGGGGCCGTGCCGACGGCCACCGCTCCGTTCGGGGTCGTAGCGGCCTCGATCACGGCGGCGCCGGTCGCTCCGGACCCGGCCGCGGCGCCGGCCGGCGGCAGCGCCGCGGGGCCCGCCGCCGTGACCACGGGCCCTTCGAGAATCCGCGCGCCCGCACCCGTGCCCGTGACGGCAGCGGTGGCGGCGGCGCCGAGGTTCTCACCGCGCAGGATCGCGAGTTCCAGCTGCTGGAGAGCGGGCGAGGGATCGACGCCCAGTTCGTCGAGCAGGAACCCCTTCACCCTGCGGTACTCCGCGAGGGCCTGGGTCTGCCGGCCCGTACGGTACAGCGCCTCGATCAACTGCTCGTGGAGCCGCTCGTGACCCGGGTATACGCGCGTAGCAGTCCATAGTTCGACGAGGGCCTCGCCGTACCGTCCCAGCACCAGCAGCAGGTCGCAGACCCGTTCCACGCTCCGCAGCCGCTCCTCGGCCAGGCGCGGCACCTCGTCCCGGTGCAGCACGTCGGAGCGCACGTTGGCCAGCAGGGAGCCCTGCCACAGCGACAGCGCGTCCTTGAGCTCGCACAGCTCCGCCTCCGGGTGGTGCGACAGGATCTCGGCCCGCCGCACCTGCTCCCGGAAACCGAGCAGGTCGAGGGTGTGCGGTCCGGCGGTGATCCGGTAGCCGCCCGGCACCGCCTCGATCGAGGTCTCGGTCACCCCGTGCTTGGTGAACAGCCGGCGCAGCCGCAGTACGCAGGTCTGGAGCGCGGCCTTGGCGGTGGCCGGCTGTTCCTGCCCCCACACGGCCTGCTGGAGGTAGTCGGCGGACACGACGGTGTTGGCGTGCAGCAGAAGTGCCGCCAGCAGGATCGTCGGCTTCGACGGCTGGAGCACGACGGCGTCGGGGCCGTCCGTGAGGGTCAGCGGACCCAGTAGCTGAAACCGCATCACCGCGGTCTAGTCCCAGCCGTTGACCAGCATGCACACCTGCGCGGGTGCGGAGGACTCGGGCAGCTGGGCCACGATCGCCGCCAGCTCCGCACAGACCCGCTGGACGAGGTGCGCGGGAAGGTCCTCGCCGGCCCCGGCCCGCGGGAGGGCGGCCTGTGCGGCGGCGTTCTGCGGGGCGGCGGACCGCTCGGCGGGGACGGTACCGGCACTGGCCGTACCCGCGGTGAACGCGAACGCGGCGAGGGCGAGTCCGCCGACGGTGGCGGTGCGTGCGAGGGCGGCGGGCTTCCGTGAAAGCGAAGAATCGAACACGTTTTCCCCTTCGGCTGGTACCTCCTGCCGGGGGTCCCCGGCAGGACGACGATGCCAGCGAGGAGGGGGCGCGAGCGGGCCCGGTCGTGTCAGCTTGCTGCACGGCCCGCGGCAGCTTCGTGCAACCGGTGCCCCGCACATGGGGAACATCCGGGCAGCACGGACACGGCACGCCGCCCCCGCACGACACGCCACGGCACTTCATGACACGGCCTGACACGACAACGGCCCCGGGGTGTTTGGAGGAACACCCCGGGGCCGGCCAGTCATCCTACGTCGGCGTTGATCGAGCCCCTCGTGTCGGGTCGCAGCCGTCGCATCAGATGACGGCCGTCGCGTCAGTCGGTGGCGATCGCGTTCAGGACGTTCATCCTGCCCGCCCGGAACGCCGGGACCAGGGCCGCGAACAGGCCGACGAAGGCGGATCCGACGAAGACCGTGAGGATCGTCGGCCACGGGATCTCCAGGACACCGAGCCCCTCCAGGGCCAGCAGCTTCTGGGCCGCCGTGCCCCAGCCCATGCCCAGACCGAGGCCGAGCAGGGCACCGAAGACCGCGATGACCACGGACTCCAGCCGGATCATCCGCCGCAGCTGGCGCCGGGAGAGACCGATGGCGCGCAGCAGGCCGATCTCACGGGTCCGCTCGACCACGGACAGGGCCAGGGTGTTCACCACGCCGAGCACCGCGACGATGATCGCGAGCGCCAGCAGCCCGTAGACGATGTTCAGCAGCTGGCCGATCTGGTCCTCCACCATCTCCTTGAAGTCCGCCTGGTTGCGCACCTCGTACTGCGGGTACGGGGCGAGGGCCTTCTTCAGCCCGTCGTACGCCTCCTTCTCCTTGCCGTCCACGGCCTTGGCGAACATGAGCATGTTGTCCGGCATGGCGTCGGCGGGGAGGTACCGGGCGGCGGTCGTGATGTTGACGTACATCGAGTCCCGGTCGACGGTCGCGTCGTCCGAGGTGATGGCGGCGACCTTCAGCTTCGCCGTCTCACCACCCGTGAACGCGACGGTGATCCGGTCGCCCACCTCGATGCGGTGGTCGGCGGCGAACTTCTCCCCGACCGACATGGCGTCCGGGCCGTACGCGTCGGCGATCTTCCCGGCGACGGTCTCGCGACGGAGGTCCTCCGGGTAGGTGGGGTCGGCGGCGGACAGGCGTGCGCCCTTCTCGACGGCGCCGTCCGGGGTGGTGAGCCGGGCGCCGACGAGCTTGTACTCGGTGAAGTGCTCGATGCCCGGCGCGGACTCCACGGCCTTCGCGGCCTGGTCCACCAGGAGCGAGCCCGAGCCCCCCTTCGGCTGGACGACGAAGTCGGCACCGACCGACTTGTCGAGTTCGTCGGTGGCCGAGGCGACCATGGAGGAGCCGACGACCGACAGGCAGGCCACCAGGGCGAGGCCGATCATCAGCGCGGCACCGGTCGCTCCGGTGCGGCGCGGGTTGCGCAGGGCGTTGCGTTCCGCGAGCCGGCCGACGGAACCGAAGGCCCGCAGCAGGACCGCGCTCAGCACCCGGACCACGAACCCGGCCAGCAGCGGCCCGATCACGACGAAGCCGACCAGGCTGAGGACCACGCCGACGCCGAGCCACAGCGCGCCTGTGCCCGACTCGTCGGCCCGCGTCGCGGCGTACAGCGCGGCGCCACCGCCGAGGGTGAGGACCAGTCCGATCACGGCCCGGAACCGTCCGGTGCGCGCGTCGGCGGGGGTCCCGGCGTCGCGCAGCGCGGCCATCGGGGAGATCTTCCCGGCACGGCGGGCCGGGACGTACGCGGCGACGACGGTGACGAGGACACCGAGCACCAGCCCGGCCACCGGGGTCGTCCACACGACGGTGAGGTCCTGGGTGGACAGCTGCATGCCCACGGCACCCATGACCTTCATCAGCCCGACGGCGAGGCCGATCCCGGCGCCGACCCCGAGGACGGAGCCGACGAGACCGAGGAACAGCGCCTCGATCAGCACGGAGCGATTGACCTGCTCGCGGCTCGATCCGATGGCCCGCATCAGCCCGATCTCACGGGTGCGCTGGGCGACCAGCATCGAGAAGGTGTTGACGATCAGGAAGATGCCGACGAGGAAGGCGATCCCGGCGAAGCCGAGCATCGCGTACTTCATGACGTCCAGGAAGGAGCCCATCGAGTCCTTGCTGGCGTCCATGGCCTCCTTCTGGGTCTGGAGCTCGTACCCGGAGGTCGTGCCGAGCGCGGCGGCCACGTTCTTCTTCAACTCGGTGTGGGCGACGCCGGATTCGGCGGTCACGAAGACGACGCTGAAGACTCCGGGCGCGCCGAGCAGCTTCTTCTGCGCGGTGGCGGTGTCGAAGTAGACGGCCGCCGCACCGGGGTTGGTGACCTTGAACGTGACGATGCCGCTGATCCTCGTCACGAGGTCGCCGTGGGCGGTGATGGTGCGCAGGGTGTCGCCGAGCTTCAGGTGGTGCTTGTCGGCGGTGTCGGCGTCGACCATCGCCTCGGTCGGGCCGCGCGGCACGTGACCGGAGGTGATCTCCATCGAACGCAGGTCGTTCTTCGTCCAGTTGCGCGCGATGGTCGGGGCGCCCGTGGTCGAGCCGATGTTCTTGTCGTGGCTGTCGACGACAGTGACGGAGGTGCTGACCACGGCGCCCTCGGCGTGCCGCACGCCGGTGGCCCGGGCCGCCCGCTCGACGGCGGTGGCGGGCACGGTGGCGGGCCTGCCGTTTCCCTGGGGCGGGGCGTCGTCCTCGGGCTTCTCGGGCCTGACGGTGACATCGGCCGCGGTCGCGGCGAAGAGCTTGTCGAACGTGGTGCTCATGGTGTCGGTGAAGACGAGCGTGCCGCACACGAACGCCACCGACAGCAGGACCGCGACGGCGGAGAGCGCCATACGTCCCTTGTGCGCGAGGAAGTTGCGTCTCGATGTCTTCCAGACCGTCATGACGTCCGCCCGCGCGAGTCGAAGTCCTTCATCCGGTCCAGGACCTGGTCGGCGGTCGGGGCGCGCATCTCGTCGACGATCCGCCCGTCGGCGAGGTACAGCACCCGGTCCGAGTAGGAAGCCGCCACCGGGTCGTGGGTGACCATGACGATGGTCTGGGCCAGCTCGTCGACGGACCTGCGCAGGAAGCCCAGCACCTCGGCGCCGGCCCGCGAGTCCAGGTTCCCGGTGGGCTCGTCACCGAAGATGATCTCGGGCCGGGCGGCGAGCGCCCTGGCCACCGCGACCCGCTGCTGCTGGCCGCCGGACAGTTCGGCCGGCCGGTGCTTCAGCCGCCCGGCGAGACCGACCGTCTCCACGACCTGCTGGAGCCAGGCCGGGTCGGGCCTGCGCCCGGCTATGTCCATGGGCAGGGTGATGTTCTCCAGCGCGTCGAGCGTGGGCAGCAGGTTGAACGCCTGGAAGATGAAACCGATCCGGTCGCGGCGGAGCTGGGTGAGCTTCTTGTCCTTGAGCCCGGTGATCTCGGTCTCGTCGAGGAAGATCTGGCCGGAGGTCACGGTGTCCAGCCCGGCCAGGCAGTGCATCAGAGTCGACTTGCCGGACCCGGACGGGCCCATGATGGCGGTGAACCGACCGCGGTCGATGTCGACGTCGACGTGGTCGAGCGCGACGACCCGGGTCTCCCCCGCCCCGTACGCCTTGACGACCTGCCGTGCTCGTGCGGCGACGGCCGTACGCCCTCCAGTGCCCCCATGCCTGGGAATGGTCACAGCCGTTGTCACGGTATTTCTCCTATTTCGGTCGGTGCTCGGGATGTCGCGGTGTTCGAGGTGTCGCGGTGGTCGGGATGTCGCGCGGTCGCGGTGGTCGCGGTGGTCGCGTACAGCCTGCTGTTCACGCAGGTCCGGCGCGCTGGTGCACGGCCCCGTCTTCGGGTGGGGTTTTCCCCACCCCGTCCCGGGGCCGGCCGCGTCCGCGGTGTGGCGGCACGCTGCGGAAACACGCTACGAAACGACCTGCGACCGCCACGTCGTCCGCCGGGACGAACCGCCCCTGCGCAAAAGTGAGGGGCGGCCCTTAAGGGCTCTCCCTCCTCGGGAGGAGCCGTCCGGGAAACGTGGAGGCGCCCGCCGGGCTCACGGTCGGTTCCGTGAGCCCGGCGGGCGCCGGTAGGTGCGGTCGAGTCGGTTCTGAATCAGCCCCTTCTCAACCCTCCATGGATTTCGGTCAGTTGGTGCGGCGTCGTCGCTTGCCGGCGCCGAGGACGAGTCCACCGGTGACCAGCAGCGCGCCACCGACCCCGAGGAGGGTGAGTGCCTGCGCACCCGTGGATGCCAGCCACCCGGAGGGCTTGTGGGCCGGCGGGACCGGTCCGGTTCCCGGGACGTACGGGGTGCCGGGCCCGTTCGGGGCACCCGGTCCGTTCGGGACACCCGGTCCGGCGGGCTTGCCGCCCGACGTGATCTTCACCGTGGAGCTGGCCTCGGGGGAGAAGACCTCCTTGTCGCCCGACTTCCCGGAGGCGGTTGCCTTGTTGACGACCTTTCCGTTCGTCACGTCCTTGGCGGTGACGGTGTGCGCCGGGGCGGTGCAGTCCATCGACGCTCCCGGTGCCAGGCTCGTCGCCGGGCAGGTCACCTGGCCCGCGGTGGGGTCCGACACCTTGATGTCGGTGACGGTACGGGTGCCCTTGTTGGACACCTTCAGCGTCCACTCGATGCGGTCACCGGCATCGGTCCTGCCGTTCTTGTTGACGTCGACCGGCTTGGCGGTCTTGACCAGGTCGAGCCGTCCCTCACCGGTGGCCGGGACCTTCACCTTCGACGGGGGCGACACCGGAGGCTCGGTGCCACCGGGCGGGGTACCCGTGGCCGTCGCCGTGTTCTCGATCGAACCCGCGTCGACGTCCGCCTGCGTCACCTCGTAGGTCGCCTTACAGGTCACACTCGCGCCGGGCGCGAGGTTCGCAGCCTCGTCGGGGCAGTCGACATCGGACAGCTTCCCCGTCCCGGTGAACTCGCCCTCGTTCACCTTCACGTCCTTCAGCGTGACGTTGCCGGTGTTCTTCACGAGGAACGCGTACTCGACCTTCTCACCGGCCACCAGCTCGCCGGGCTTCTCGGCCTTCCCCGTCTTGACGACCGTCAGGTCGGGCTTCGGAGGCGCCGGAACCGTCACCTCCGACGGGGGCGACACCGGAGGCTCGGTCCCACCGGGCGGCGTACCCGTCGCTGTGGCCGAGTTCTTGATCGAACCCGCGTCCACGTCCGCCTGCGTCACCTCGTAGGTCGCCGTGCACGTCACGTTCACACCGGGCGCCAGGGACGCCGCCCCATCGGGGCAGTCCACCTCGGACAACTTGCCCGTACCGGTGAAGTCACCCTCCTTCACGGTGACGTCCTTGAGCGTCACATTGCCGGTGTTCGTCACCACGAAGGCGTAGTCGACCTTCTCGCCGGCCACCAGCTCGCCGGGCTTCTCGGTCGAAGCCGACTTGACGACGGTCAATGCGGGCTCCTGGGGCGCCGGAACCGTCACCTCCGACGGGGGCGACACCGGGGGTTCGGTACCGCCGGGCGGGGTGCCCGTGGCCGTCGCGGAGTTCTTGATCGAACCCGCGTCCACGTCCGCCTGCGTCACCTCGTACGACGCCGTACACGTCACACTCCCACCCGGAGCCAACGAACCCGCCCCGGCAGGACAGACCACATCCGACAGCTTCCCGCTACCGGTGAAGTCACCCTCGTTCACCTTCACGTCCTTCAGCGTGACGTTGCCGGTGTTCTTCACGAGGAACGCGTACTCGACCTTCTCACCGACGGCCAATTCGCCGGGCTTGTCCGTCGTGGCCGTCTTGACGACGGTCAGTGCGGGCTTCGAAGGCGTCGGAACCTCGACCTCCGACGGAGGCGACACCGGGGGTTCGGTACCGCCGGGCGGGGTGCCCGTGGCCGTCGCGGAGTTCTTGATCGAACCCGCATCGACATCCGCCTGCGTCACCTCGTACGACGCCGTACACGTCACACTCGCACCAGGCGCCAGCGAACCAGCGTCGGCCGGACAGACAACATCGGACAGCTTGCCGGTCCCGGTGAACTCACCCTCGTTCACCTTGACGTCCTTCAGCGTCACATTGCCCGTGTTCGTCACCGCGAACTCGTAGCCGACCTTCTCACCCACCACCAACTCGCCGGGCTTCTCCGTCGTGGCCGTCTTGACGACCTTCAGGTCAGGCTTCGAAGGCGCCGGAACCTCGACCTCCGACGGAGGCGACACCGGAGGCTCGGTCCCACCGGGCGGGGTCCCCGTGGCCGTGGCCGAGTTCTTGATCGACCCCGCGTCCACATCCGCCTGCGTCACCTCGTACGACGCCGTACACGTCACACTCGCACCAGGCGCCAGCGAACCAGCGTCGGCCGGACAGACAACATCGGACAGCTTGCCGGTCCCGGTGAACTCACCCTCGTTCACCTTGACGTCCTTCAGCGTCACATTGCCCGTGTTCGTCACCGCGAACTCGTAGGAGACCTTCTCACCGGCCACCAGATCGCCCGGCTTCTCGGACTTCCCCGACTTGACGACCGTCAGAGCGGGCTCGGGCGGCGCCGAGACCTTCGCCTCGGACGGTGGCGACTCCACGGGGTCCCCCCCGTCCGGCGGGGTGCCGGTGCCGGTGGCCGTGTTCTCCAGCGAACCCGCGTCGATGTCCTCCTGCGTGACCGTGTAGGTGGCGGTGCAGGTCGCACTCTTGCCCGGGGCCAGCGGGCCGTCCGGGCACTGCGCCACCGGCGCGGTGCCGGTGCCGGAGAACTTGGTCTCCTTGACGGCCAGGTCCTTCAGTTCCACGTTCCCGGTGTTGGTCAGCACGAACGAGTACGTGATCTTCTCGCCCGCGGCCTTCACGGTGTCGGGGTCGGCCGTCTTGCGCACGGACAGTCCCGGGGCCAAGGGGGATCCCTCGGTCGAGGATTCGTTGTTCTCCGGGGTCGGGTCCTTCTCGTTGGCGACGACCGTGGCGGTGTTGGTCACCGGTTCGGTCATCCCGGCCGGACTGTCCGCGGTGATGGTGATGGTGTTCTCCGCCCCCGCGAGGGTGCGGCCGCCGACGCAGGTCACCGTGTTGCCGGCCACCGTGCAGCCCGGCGTCGAGGTCTTGACGTTGGTGAGCGGTGCCGGAACGGCGTCGGTGACGGTGTAGCCACTGGAGTTGCCGGGCCCGTTGTTCTTCACCGTCAGGGTGTAGGTGACGGGGGTCCCCGGCTTGAGGGTCTCGGGGCCCTTCTTCACGACCGCGAGGTCGGTGGGCAGCCCGGGAGAGGCCGCGCCGTCGTTGTTGCCGCTCTTCGGGCCGGGCGAGGACGAGACGCGGGTGAACGTCGGGCTGGCCGCACCCGGGTTGGTGATCCGGATCTGGTAGACGGTGCCGCTCACGTTGTCGGAGACGCCGATGTTGCCGTTGCCGAACGTCCAGGCCGCGCCATATCCGCTGGAGGTCGCCGGAACCGCCGCGCCCAGCAATGTGACCCTCTTGGTCGCGCCCAGGAGATCGACACGGACCATCCGTCCGCTCGGGTCCACGCCCCAGAAGTAGCCGTCCGCGTACGTGAGGTCGGAGCCAGTAGGCACCGCGGGCAGCTGTATCTTCGAGGTCACCTTGCCGGTGGCGACGTCCACCCGGTAAGCCACGTCGGTGGCGGTGGAGCCCACGTAGAAACCGCCGTCAGGGGCGAACGACCCCCAGTTCGCCGAGCCCACCACGGCCTCGTTGCCCACGCGGGTGACGGCGCCCCCCTGCCCGATCCGGATGATCGAGCCGGCCGGCATGGCGGTCGACCCGCCCGAGACCACCCCGTACAGATAGTTGTCCGCTGTGTTGTAGCTGATGGCGTTGTAGTTGAGTCCGGCTCTGGCCGTCCCCTCGGGCTGGAAGGTCACGCTCCCGGAGGCCCCGGTGATCGCCTTGTAGAGGCGGGTGGGCACCTCCTGCCCGACGAAGACCGTCGGATCGGCCGGGTCGAAGGGGTCACCGGCCGCCGCGTACGAGGCGGGGGCGGTGAGCAGCGGGGCCGCGGCGGCGCTGAACCCTGTCAGCACCGCCATGACCACGAGTCCGGTGAGCGAGCGGCGCTTTCTGTGCCGCCCCCGCCGTGCGGGCCTGGCAGGTCGTGCGGGCTTGATGGCCATTCAGAATCCTCCCGGCTTCCGTCTCGGTCCGGGACGTCCGTCCCCGTGCGCACCCGCCGCCGTACCGGGCCTCGCATCCCCGTGCGCCCCGGGGCGGGACGACGGCCACCGGGGCCGGCCTCCCCCGGGTCCCCTCGTCACGGCACGGAGCCGCGTCAGTCCATCCATTCCTGGCTACCCCTCTGTATGAGACATCCAGCCATTCATGCCGTCAGATCCCTGCAACAACCGCACATGTGACGGTATCGGCATCTAAACCTAAGAAAGGAGTAAAGCACTCAATCAGCCATTCCGCACTAGTTGTATTTTTTGGACAAATGCGCCGCCTTGGCCGCGCGAGGAGGCGGCCAGGGGTACACGACCGGCTGCGGACCGTCCGAGACCGGAGCGCCCCATACGGAGGACCCGGGCGAAAGATCCCGGACCCCCCTCCCGCAATCACCAGGCAGACACCCCCGGCAACACACGGGGAGACACCCCGGCAACACACGGGCGGCACGCGGACGGCACCCGGAGAAAACCTCCACGGGTCACGCCCCCCAACGACCGAACACAACTACGCCAATCGCTCCGGCAGTTCGAGCCAAGGTCTCCCCAAGTCCGCATACCGGCGAGTAATGTTCACGCTTCCGACAGCACTCCCCCACCCCGCACTCCTGCTTTGCCGTCCAGCCAGGAACCGAGCCACGCAAGGAGCAGCACCCCCATGCCGCACGGAAACCCCCCGCCCCCGTCCCCCTACTCCTCCTGGCCCGGACGGTCGCAGCAGCCGCCCCGGGAGCACCAGCCCCCGACCCGGAACCAGACCCCGCCCCCGCAGCAGGCCGACTACCTGCTGCCCTGGCAGCGCTCGCACCCCTTGCCACCCCTGGCGCCGACGCCCGGAACCACCCCGTCCGAGTCCCCCTCCACCCGGACGCCCGACCACACGCCCGGCCACCCGCCCACCCGTCACGGCGAGCTGCGCCGACTGCGCACCTCGTACCGGACGCTCAGACGCGTCGCGGCGCTGACCGCGCTCGGCTACTTCATCGTCTTCCTGCTGCTCTCCGGCTTCGCCAAGGACCGGATGCAACAGCCCCTGTTCGGCGGCCTCAACCTCGGCCTGGCGCTCGCGCTCTGCCAGCTGCCCGTCGCGCTGCTCGCCGTAGCCCGGTACGAACGGACCGCCCGGCGCACGGTCGACCCGCTCGCCGCCCGGCTCCGCAGAGGAGGAGCGGGCCGGTGAACGGATTCGACGACGCCGCCCGGTCGATGTCGCTGGTGGCCTTCATGGCCGTCGGCACCATCGCCCTGCTGCTCTGCGTGATGTCCGGCCCCGACCGCGACGACCTCGAAGAGTTCTACGCCGGCTCCCGCGGCCTCTCCCCGCGCCGCGCCGGCTTCGCCCTCGCGGGCGACTACCTGTCCGCCGCCACCGTCCTCGGCACCACCGGCATCATCGCCCTCACCGGTTACGACGGGATGATCCTCGCCCTGAGCATCACCCTCTCGCTCGTCCTGCTGATGTTCCTGCTGGCCGAACCGCTGCGCAACGTCGGCGGGTTCACCATGGGCGACCTGTTCGTACGCCGCTCGCCCGGCCGCGCGGTCCGCATCACCGCCTGTGCCACCACCATCGCCGCGCTCATCCCGATGATGGTCGTCCAGCTCGCCAGCAGCGGCGACCTGCTCGCCTTCATCCTGGGATTCGACAGCTCCCTGTTCCGCTCCGGCGCCATCATCGGCCTCGGCGCCCTGATGATCGGCTACGCGGCGATCGGCGGCATGAAGGGCACCGCCCTGATCCAGATCGTGAAGACCGTGGTGCTGCTCGTCGCCTCGTTCACCATTGCCGTAATGATCATGAGCCGGTTCGGCTGGGACACCGGCGCCCTGCTCTCGGCAGCCCGGCAGGGCAGCGGCGCGGGAGCCGCGTTCCTCGGCTCCGGGCTCCAGTTCGGCGGGAGCGGACTCGACATGGTCAGCTCCGAACTGACCGTCGTACTCGGCGCCGCCTGCCTGCCCCACGTCACCATGCGCCTGACGAGCTCCCCGTCCGCGCAGGCCGTACGCCGCACCATGTCCTGGGCCATCGCCGTGGTGGCCGGGATCTGTCTGCTGCTCGTCGTGATCGGCTTCGGCACCGCCGCGTTCGTCGGCCACGAACGCATCACCGCCGCCGGGGCCTCCGGGAACAGCGCGATCCTCCAGGTCACCGGCGCGGTCGCGAGCGGCGGCCGGCTCGGCGCCCTGGTCGTCACGACGATGACGACGGCGATCTTCCTGACCCTGCTCGCCTCCGTCGCCGGAATGATCCTGGCCTGCGCCAACTCACTCGCGCACGATCTCTTCGCCCACGGACTGCATGGGGTGCGCGACCCTGCCAGGAAGCCGCTGCCGGGCCTCTCCGAGATGCGTACGGCGCAGGTCTCCGCGACCGTCGTCGGGATCCTCGCCACCACCCTCGCCGTCGTGGCCCGGCACTGGAACGTGCAGGCCCTGGCCATGCTCTCGTTCTGCGTCGGGGCGTCCGCCCTGGCTCCGGCCCTCATCTACAGCATGTTCTGGCGGCGCTTCACCCGCACCGGGCTGCTCAGCACCCTGATCGTCGGGACCGTCAGCGTCCTGGTGCTGATCACCGGCACCAACCTGGTCTCGGGCTCGCCCTCGTCGGTCTTCCCCGACCTCGACTTCAACTGGTACCCGTACACCACGACCGGGCTCGTCTCCGTCCCGGCCGGTTTCCTGGCCGGCTGGCTCGGCACGGTCCTCCCCCGCGGCACGGCACCCGCGGCACGCCGCCTGTACCAGGGCGAGGAACCACGCATCCTGGCGGGCGCGGCACCGGTGTCGCGCGGCGGATGACGGCGTCGGACGCGACGTGACTCCTGGCCCGGACGGACGCCGCTGCCCGCCCGTCTTGAACCGCCAGATTGGCTCGGGGGGGGCGCAGCCGGGCGCTCGTTGCCGGGGATCCAGCGTTGTGCCACTCTGACGGTCCCATTCCAGTGGCCTCAATCCGTCTCAAAGCCTCCAATGGTGCTATGGCAAAGGGAGAACGTGACTCCGATAATGACGTGGCTGGAGAAGGAAAGTCATCCTGGGCGCAGCGTATCACCGCCCACGTAGCCCATCTCCAGGCACTTCTTAACAGGAGGGAGGAGGTATCTGATCTCTCGTCCGGCGACCAGAAGATCGCAGAGAAGATAAAAACCCATCTGACGGTGGCGCGAAATGCGGCCGAAGGCCGGAACAATCCCATTTCAGTGGTGACCGGTTCTCACATCGACCGAGCATACTCCAATGTGCACAAGGCTGAAGCGAAGCTTCTCAAGCTGGTACCTGAAGATGAAGGCGAGCTGAAATGGGCTGGGACCGTTGTCCTCGCTCAGGCCAGGCAGCACCTCGGGCCAAACGATCCCAGGCTGGTGGCGCTGGAAGACCGCTTGAAGAACAACGGTCAGGAAATGGGGCCGGATCTGAAAGAACTGGCCATCGTCACCCTGCTTGCCGCACACGAAGCGGAAGAAGTGGAGAGAGCCCAAGCCCGGAGCTTCCGTAATGTCCTGCTGGCTGCTGTCATAGCCACCAGCATCGTAGCCACGCTGTTCATCATCTGGAATTTCAACGGCAACTCGACGATATCCGCTTTCCTTTGCTTCAGCCCCCCGACCGGGCAGGTCTGCCCAACGGGTAATAACACAAGCAGAATCGACGCCTTGCTTGTGGAGGGTTTCGGTGCCGGTGCGGCAGCCCTGGCGAGCTCACTCGCAATCAGAAAAATTCAAGGCACGAACACTCCGTATTCGATACCCGCCATGCTCATCCTCCTGAGGCTCCCCATCGGGGCTCTGTCGGCCCTGTTCGGGATAGTACTCATCAATGGTCGAGTCGTTCCCGGCCTCTCGAATTTGGATTCCACCGCCCAGATTGCCGCCTGGGCGGTAATTTTTGGAATCGCGCAGGAATCTGTCACGCGAATGATTGACGCTCAAGGAAACAAGGTCTTGGGAAAAATGCGCGGCCCGGAACGGGGTTTCGAAAGTGACGAGAATTCGTAGTGGCCCTCTTTTGGCCTGTGTTCACGTCAAGAAGACCACGATCAGCCGTAATCGAAGGTCGCCAGTGGCACCGAGCTCGGGCACTGCCCGTGGTGGCTTCGTGCACGCCCTGGCTTGCCCTCGGACGCCATCCGCCTTCCGGACGTGATCGGCTGGTCCGGGCCGGGTTGACACCCGCACCATGCCGTCCGGACGGTGCTGCGCGGGTGGTTGCGTCCGGCTCGAAGGCATCCCGCCTTGCCGATGCCTCGTCAGGTCGGTTGGGAGACAGGGAGAAGCGGGGCCGACACGCTCAACCAGCCCGCCAGGCACGGCCCTTCGCGCCGTCCGTGGCCCAGCTGGCGCTCTTGGGTCACGTGCAACGCCACTGGCGAGTATGGCCGACGATGCCTCCGCGCGCAGCACTCCAGGAACTGATCGACACGGTCGGCAGCGGCAGACCTCTCGATCTGCCCTGCTTGGACCGACAGCCCTCCGCCAGTTCATCGGCTGCTCGGGTTGGCGTACCTCCGAGCCCTGGCGGACGATGAAGACAGGGGCACTCGGCACCGTGGGCCGGACACGGACCGCGGTCGGCACGTGGAGGTCGGACATGGCCCGATCCGGTTCCCTTGCACCGTCCCCGATTCCCGACTCGCTCAAGCCCGGCGGGATCGAGTCGGAGAACCACCCCTGGAAGATACGGCTGGTCGAGCACCCCGAGCGCTTCGAGTCGTCGTTCTTCCGCGCCGCGAAGAAGACGGCGCACAAGATTCTCGACGAGATGAGTGACACGGATCTGCCGTACGGGCCCCGGCCCTCCGGCTCCGAGCACTGGGAGATGCACCACGGAGGCAGCCTCTGGGTCAAGGGAGCGAGCGGCTGGCGGATGTACCGGGCCCGGGTGGGCATCGAGTGGAGCATGCAGTTCTGCGCTGAGCCGGTGAAGGTCGACCGGCTCAGGCAGGAGGCGGCCGAACTCATCGATGCCTTCCCGCTGACTCTGCCCGCCCTCGCCGAGCTGGGATACGAGGAGGCCGACGCACTGCTGCGCACCCCGATCAAGGACGCGGACGGCGTGGAGGCGTGGACCGACTCGTTGTTCAACGCGTGCGTGCCCATGAGCCACGGCAACCACCAAGGGATTCTGCCCAAGGTGCCCGGTGAGCACCACTATCCCTGGCCCGTCAAGGGGGCGGACTTCGTCCGGTACGACGACTTCCAGCTGTGGGTGACCCTGCCCGACGGTACCCATGGCGCGGTCGCTCCGGTGGACCGGCGGGGTTCCGGAGACGGACACGTCCGCCTGGTGCACGTCCCTGAGGGCAGCAGGGCGGCGGAGGCAGTGGCCGAGGCGCAGGAGCAGGGGCTGATGGCGGTCCTGCCGCCGAACAGTTCCGCCGCGCTCCAGGCGTTCGCCGGGCAGATCGACCCCGGACGACGCACCGCGGCCGGCCACCTGGCTCCGGGCCGGGCGCGCGGGAACGGCCGAGGCTCCCGCTAAGGGCTGTCCCGCCGGACGAGGAGCCGATATGCCACGCAGGATCGTCATCTGCCTCGACGGGACGAGCAATCAGGTCGGCGCCTGCCACCCCACCAACGTGGTGCGGCTGTTCGAAATGCTGGAGGCCGACGACCCCTCGCGCCAGCTCCTGTATTACGACCCCGGCGTCGGCACCATGTCGTCGGCCGCCGCCCGCGGTCCGGTCGACCGCTGGCTGTCCCGTGTGTGCGGTCTCGCCTTCGGCACCGGGCTGAGGACCAACCTGGCAGAGGCGTACACGTGCTTGATGCGGAACTGGGGGCCCGGCGATCTCGTGTATGTCTTCGGCTTCAGCCGCGGCGCCTACACCGCCCGCGCGCTGGTCGGAATGCTCAACAAGCCCGGACTCATGCGGGCCGGCTCGGAGAATCTCGTCCCCTACGCGGTGGCCAAGTACGCCTTCAACCAGGACATCGACAAGAGCGAGCGGGAGGTGGCCCGGTTCTCGCACGCCTTCTGCCGGCGCACCGACCGCGAGCCGCTGTGGGCGGCGGTCAAACGCAACAATCCACGGCAGGTCTCCCACTACGCGCTGCCGGTCGCCTATCTCGGTGTCTGGGACACGGTGAAGGCGGCGGGCATCTTCCGCCTGGGCAATCTGGAGTGGCCCTACACCCACCAACTCCCCAATGCCGCCCGCATCCGCCACGCCGTTTCCCTCGACGAGAAGCGGCGCCCCTTCCGCGAGTTCCTGGTCAAAAGCCGGCCGGAGCCGCTGCACGACACGGCGCAGGAGGTCTGGTTCGCCGGTGTTCACTCCGATGTCGGCGGCACCTTCGCCCATGAGAAGGGCGATGCCCTGCTCTCGACGATCACCCTCAAGTGGATCACCGATGAAGTCTGCCAGGATCTGGTCTTCCGCCCCGGCGCATACGCCGAGGCGTGTGCGGTGACCGAGGAGTTCGCCGACGCGGCCATCCACCGCAATGGCCCGTTCTGGATCCTGGCCGGCCGACGCTCGCGCCGCGTACCCGAGCACGCCATGCTGCACACAAGCGTCCGGCTCCGCCTGGAGCGAGACCCCCGGTACCGCAAGTACCGTACGGACCTGCCCGATCCGGCCGAGCCGCACCGCTGGGTCGACCCGGATTGGACCAAGGCCGCCCAGCAGCAGGACGGGTGACAACGCCGGACGTCACCAACGGGGAGTCACGTCGGACCCGAAACGACCACCGGCCGGGCGCTTTTCGAAGTGCAGGTGGGGTCCGGTGGCGTTCCCGGTCGAGCCCACTTCAGCGACCCGTTGCCCGGCCCGAACGGAACCACGGGTGACGTCCCGATGGGAGAGGTGGCAGTACCAGTAGTCGAATCCGCCTGACCTCAGCACCAGGTAGTTACCGAAGCTGCCGTCCTGCCCGACGCGAACGGAACCGCCGAGGACAGCGACACAGGACGTCCCCTCCGGGGCGGCGTAGTCCGCACCCGTGTGGTAGCCCAGACTCCAGTGGGGTCCCCGCTTGTGGTAGGCGGTTGTCACTGTGTGTCCTGGCACGGGAGAGGAGACGTGCCCATCCGCACCACTCGTCGCCGGGACGCGGAGCCGGTCCCAGGACTCCTGGCCGGGTATGCCGTCGGCGTCACTCCCCGAGACGTGGATCTTGCGCTGCCAGGCGGCGTAGGACTGGCGGTCGGTGTCGGTCCACTCGGGGCCTGGACCCGTTGTGTACTTCCCGCACCCTTCCGCGACGAGGCGTTTCCCCATGGCAGTGATGATCGGACTGCGTCGGCCTATATGGAAGAACGCAGCTCCGGGGAAAGGCTCTTGCGCAGGCATGACTCTCTCCTCCTCATCAATAGGGTTCAATATCAATAGGGTTCAATAGGGATGGGGCGGGAGGTTCGGATTTGCTTGCTGGACCCGCGAGATGTCTCCGTATCTCCGCCAGATGTAGTTGATGGCAGCTGCGACGTTCGCAACCGGGTCATAGATCCGGTTCGTCGTACCTGCCTGGTGATTTTGGGCGAAGGTGCCAGGAATCACCTGCGCATACCCGCGAGAGCAGTTGAGCCTTGCTCCGTCCACCTGCCGCGGCCCCGTGGCGTTCACGTCTCCCTGATTCACCGCGTTGGCATCGAAACCCGACTCCCGTTGTATGAGAGTGAGCAGATTCGCGTCATTACCGACCCCGGTGACCCATTCCGTCGGAGCGTCTGTTCGCTCGCACGCCTCCAACGCAAACGTGCGGGCGACACTCCTGTCCTTACTGATCCCGGAATTCTTTGTGCACAGCACAGAACCCTTGGCGATAGACCCAGCATGTCGGCAATCCACACTGAACCCAGCTGTGGCACCGAGTCTCCTCAGGGAGGAGCAGCCGGGGAATCCGTCCGCATCCAAGCCCTTGAGGCCGATCGACCGCTGCCATGCAGCGTAGGCGGATTTCGTTTGCGGGCCGAACAAACCTGTGACTCCTGAAGGGATTCTGAAACCGGCTTCGATCAGTGCGCTCTGCAAGACCTCCACGTCGTTGTTGGTCTTGCCGAACCGCACGTTCGAAAGTGAGACCACCGTGCTCCTCCTCGACTTGGAGGCCGGTCCCGGTCATGCTTCGCACAGCCCTGGTCAGGCTTCGCACAGAGCCCACGCACGGGGACTCCGCGCGAGATTTCCCTTCTCCGCGATGCTGTTACGCTCCAATTCCAGCGTGCGCCGACTGGGCCTGTCCCGCAAACGGATCAACACACCGAGTGTGCCACGGGGCCTTGGAGACTGTCGTCAGGCGGGGACGCGCGGCCTGTCCCAGCTCGCGTTCTGGAGAACGAATTCTCCGGCACGGTTGGTGCGCGTACCACCGGGCACATCTTCGAGCGCTTTGCTGCGGGAGGTGGCCGGGCAGAACTGGGCGAACGCGCCGGTGAAGGGACCCCAGCAGGATATGCGGCACCAGGCCTTTTCCGCCGTGAATGAAGAAGTTTTGGAGGCGGGCGAACGGCGCGAGATCCTGTGGGGCTGCCGTGGTGGCATTCCTGTCCGCGGTGATGTGTGCGATTGCCTTCGGCGGAAACACCGGGTCACACGGCGCATGATCGCCGAGGTCCGCCTTGATGGCCTGCGGTTGGCGCCCTCAGCGAGGCTGGACGCCGCCAGACGGTCGTCCAGGATTCCGGCGAGCGACGGCTCCCCTTCCGTGGGCTGCTCCGAGGGGCAGAGGCCTCGGTAGGGGCGCCCGGCTGGTCGGGTAATGATCGTTCGTGATCAACTCCGTTGTTCCATTGGCCAGTGCGGCAAAACAGAACAGTAGGGACATGGCCCAGCCTTGAGCCATGGATCAGCCGATAACCCTGGTTACCGGCAACTATCCGTTATCCAACACTGGTTGACTCAGGGCCGTCCCGTAATCCGTGGCGGCCCGGCTCCCGCGACGCCGAGTATGTGAGCCCCCGTTCCACACCTGCCCGAACACCCACGACAGTGCGCAGATCACTCCTCCGCCGGGGCCGGACGGTCCTCCGCCGGATCCGGGACCACCCGACCGGTGAGCGCCGCCAGCGTGTTGCGCACGTACGTCATGTGCGCGTGCAGCTCCTCGCGGGCCTCCTCGTGCTCCCGCAGAATCCGTTCCGTCTCCCGGATCACCCGCTCCTCGCGGACCCGGCCCTCCGCGACCAGCTCGGCCGCCCGCGCCTCGGCGGCCCCGTCGGTGTGCCGCGCGTCCTCCTCCGCACGGGCCAGTTCGCGCCGCGCCTCGGCCAGCCCGGCCTCCGCCCGTTCGGTCAGCTCGTCGTGGCGTGCCACCTGCGCCGCCTCGGCCTCGGCCACTTCTCCCTCGGCCGTCTTCCACCGATCGGCATGCTCCTGCTCCTGGTGCACGAGGACGCTCTCGGTGCGACGGCGCGTCTCCTCCATCATGAACCGCGCCTGTTCCCGCGTCTCCTCGGCGTCCGTACGGGCCTCGGCGGCGATCCGCCCGGCCTCCGTACGGGCCGTGGTCAGCGTCTCCTCGGCGTACTCACCGGCCGCCGCCCGCATCGCCTCGGCATCCACGCGCGCCGACCCGCGCACTGCCCGGCCCGCCTCGTCCGCCGCGTCCCGCAGCGCCTGCGCCTCCTCCTGCGCGGCGCTCCGCATGGAACCGGCCTCGCCCTCCGCGAGTGCCAGGATCCGCTGGGCGCGCTCGCCGAGCGAGGCGTAGTCCTGCGGGGCGAGCCCGGCGACCGCCTCGCGCAGCCGGACCGCCTCGGCCGACAGGTCCTCCACCCGCGCCGTCAGCCGGGCCACCCGCTCGCGCGCCTCGTCCCGCTCGCCCGCCAGCCCGGCCAGAGCCCGGTCCACCTGCTCCGGACGGTAGCCGCGCCCCCGCACGCCGACGAAGCCAAGTCCGGACCCCGGTGCAGAACTCATCCCTCAGCCTCTTTCCGACTCGCCGAACAGCAGCAACAGGTCAAGGATGCGGCAATTCGACGTAGAAGTCGGAATCGATCAACGGCTTTTCGGCGGGAAGCGACAGGTTTCACAGCACGACACGACGCGGCGCCCGGCCCCCTCCCGGGAACCGAGCGCCGAACCCGCCGCCCCTTCCGCGTCCGTCAGAGCAGCCCGTCCCACATCTGTTCGAGCAGGACGGACCACCAGCTCTCCGGCGACGCCAGCGCCGCCGCGTCCAGCGCCGCCAACTGCGCCTGGAAGTCGACCGTCCAACGGCCCGCCTGCTCCGGATTGAGCCCGAAGCGCAGCCGCCACATCCGGCCGAGCAACGCCATCGAACGCTGGAACTCCGGCAGCCCGGTGTTCACGAACTGCGGCGCCACCGACTGCCCGCCCGGACCCGCCTCAACCGGAACGGCCACGATGTTCGCGGTGCCGTACTGGACACAGATCGCCCGGCCGAAGTCGGTCCCCATCACGAGGTACGCCCCCGCGTCCGGCGCCGCCTGGACCTGCCGCTGCGCGGCCAGTTCGGCCAGCGTCGGCACCACCGGCTGCCCGGGCTGCGCCCAGAAGAACGGCCCGAAGTCGGCGGGCAGCCCCGCCCACACCAGCGTCCGCGCCACGGTCTCGGGCACGCCCTGCCGGGACACCGCGCGCTGGTCGAAGCGCAGGATGCCCTGCGGGCCGAAGGACTGCACCATCTCCTGCGCGACGGCCTCCGGCGGAACCGGCGGCGCGGGCGGCATCTGCGGCAGCGGCGCCCGCACCGGCGCCGGACGCGCGGGACCGTCCGCCACCTGGTGCAGCTCGCCCTGATGCGTCAGCAGATGCCGCATGCCCTGCTGCCGGCTCGCGTGGTCGGTGCCGTACGGGGCGACGCTGGTGATCCGCACCTGCGGCCAGGTCTCACGGATCATCCGCGCGCAGTAGCCACCGGGCAGCTCGCACGACTCCAGCTCCGTGTGCAGCTCGATGACCTGCTGCGGCGGCACGTTCATCGCCCGCAGCTCGTGCAGCATCTGCCACTCCGGGTGCGGAGTGCCGGGCGCCGAGCGGCGGATCAGCTGCTGCTCGCTGCCGTCGGGCGCGCGGTAGCGCAGCACGGCCTGGTAGCCGGGACCGACGGTCGGCTGCCCGGGCCGCTGCGGATAGCCGTACGCGGCGGGCGGCGGGGTGTGCCCGGGCGGCGGTACGGGACCGGGTCCCTGCGGCGCACCGGGAGGACCGGGCGGACCGGGAGGGCTGGGCGGACCAGGAGGGCCGGAAGGCTGCGGCAGACCGGGGCCGCCCAGGCTCGGGTCGGCGAGCATCGTCGCCGCGTGATGCACCCCACCACCCGGCGGAGGCGTCGAACCACCAGACACCCCCGGAACCCCAGGCGCACCCGGAGGACCGGGCGGACCAGGAGGACTCGGCGGACCGGGCGGGCTCGGCGGCTGCGACGCACCGGAAGCACCGGTACCACCGGGAACCCCGGGCGGACCAGGCGGACCGGGCGGACCAGGAGGACCGGAAGGCTGCGGCAGACCGGGGCCGCCCAGGCTCGGGTCGGCGAGCATCGTCGCCGCGTGATGCACCCCACCACCCGGCGGAGGCGTCGAACCAGGAGGCACGGGCGGCACCGAACCACCAGGCACCCCCGGAACCCCAGGCGCACCCGGAGGACCGGGCGGACCGGGAGGACTCGGCGGACCGGCCGGTCCCTGCTCGGGGACGAGCTGCGTCGGCAGGTACCCACCGGCCGGGGAGCCTGGCGCACCCGGCCCCGAGGGCGGCGGCACCGGCGCACCCGGCACACCCGGCACACCGGGCGGCGGCGGGGTCGAGGGGCCGCCCCCACGCGTACCGTGCGGCGGCACGACGGCCTTGCTGGTGGTCGCGTCGGCGATGTCACCGGCCCCGGGCGCGCCGGGCACGGGAGTGCCGCCCCCGGGCGTACCGGGCACAGGGGTTCCCGGCGCGGGCGTTCCCGGCACAGGAGTGCCGGGCGCGGGCGTACCGAGAACGGGCGCCCCCGGCGCGTCCGGCGCCTGCGCCCCCGGAGCGGAACCGGCGGCGCGCGGCGAGTCCAGCCCCGAGGCGATCGCCGTCGGCGGCAGCTGACTGCCACCCGACATCAGCGCGGTCGGCGCGTCGGCGGGCACGACCGGCGTCGGGGTGCCCTCGTCGTCGGCGCCCGAGAGCGGCGGCGCGAACACCGTGGCGGGAAGCGGGACCGAGCCGTCGTCCGAACCCGCGTTGGTATCGGTTCCGTCCCACGGCGTGGAACCGGCGGGCACGTTCGGCGGCGACGCCGGAACGCCGTCGTTCGCGGTGGGCTCGTACGCGACCCGGCCCCCGCCCGTACCCCCGGCCACAGCTCCGGACACGCCACCGGCCGCAGCTCCGGACATGCCACCGGCCGCAGCTCCGGGCGCACCCCCGCCCGTACCTCCGGTCGACGAAGGCGCGCCCGGGACCTCCCGGCCCCCGTCCCGGCCGCCCGCGTCCGCGCGCTCGTTCCGGCGATCGGGAATGCCCAGCTTGTCCGCCGCCTCCTGGAGCCACTCCGGCGGGCTCAACAGGAAGGACGTCTGATTCAGGTCGACCCGCTGCGGCGGCTCCGGAGCGGCCGGCGCGGCGGCGACCACCCCGTACTCCTCCTCGTACCGCCGGATGATCTCGCCCACCGGCAGCCCCGGCCACAACGTGGCCTCACCGCTGTCCCTGGCGATCACCAGCCGCTGTCTGCCGCCGTCCGAGACCGGACCCTCGGCACGGTCCTCGCCCCACACGACGAAACCCAGCTCGAACTCCCGCACCCGCACCTCACGGTGCTGATACGCGGGCACATCGCCATTGATCCACTCGTCGGCGCGCTCCTGCGCCTGCGCGAACGTCACCATCGCGCTCATCCCTCCACCGGGACGGCCCGCGCGAAGCCACCGTCCACCATCAGGTTCGCCACGGTCTCCAGCTCCGGCGGATTGCCCGCCAGACGCTCCAGGAACGCATCGAAGTCGTCACCGCACGGCAGCAGCAGCCGGTCCACCCGCTCCTGCACGGTCCAGCCGTCCCGGTCCCGCGCGTCGTCGTACGCGCAGAACCACACCGAACCGATACCGGAACCTTTCACCTTCACCGCGAGCAGACCGCCCTGGACGAAGGCGACCCCCAGGAAATCCTTGGTCAGATGGTCGCGCAGACACTTGTTCACGTACACCAGATCGTTCACGGCGGCCTCCTCGCGCACCGTGAAGAACGGCTGATCGACCAGGAGCCCCAGCTGCGCGTCGAGCGCCGCGCCGGCCGGCGCCGAACCACCCGCCGCCTTGAGGAACGAACGGTACGCACCCGGCAGCCGGTAGCCCAGGTCCTCCTCGACCCCCTGCACCTGCTGCTCGGTCACCGCCACGGCGCCCTTCGGCAGACCGAAGTGCGCGGGCCGGGTCTCCTGCAACGGCCGGGTGCCCCGCTTGTCCTGGTCGACCTCCGTCGCCGCGAGCCCCGCGTGATGCCTCAGCAGCGCCTTGACCTCGACCGGGATCAGCTCCATGCGCCGACCGCCGGGAACGTGGTGCCACGTCCAGCCGTGCGGCGTCGCGACCGCCGGAATCGTGTCCCACAGCTCGTGGCCGCTCGCCGCCAGCGCCGCGTTGGCCGAGACATAGTCCGTCAACCGCAGCTCGTCCACACCGAACCCCTGCGGGGGCTCGGCGACCTCCGCGGCGGCACGCGCGTACGGCGAGAAGTCCGGACTCCCGTCCGTGCCTATCCGCACACCTGCGGGATGCCGCGCCGCACGGACCGGATCCGGGAAGTGCACGAGCTGCCCGGCATAGGCCGCGTTCGGCGGCGCGACCTGCTGCCCGGGCCGACCTGTCGTCATGGCGTTGCCCCCTGCTGCGTCTGGCTGGTGAGGACCGGCCTGCCCGAGGGGGACGGTCCGCGCACAGCCTATGCGGTGCCGCAAGCCCCGGAACCGCCACTGGGGCCTGTTCCGAGCTCGCCCTCCCGACCGCCCTCCGCACCGTCACGAACCGTCACGACCGCACGAGGGACGAGCGACGACGCCCCGCCCTCCGGGAGCCGCCGCACCACCCCCCAGGGCGACACAAACCGCCGTAACCCCGCCCCAGCTTCCCCACCAGCCCGGACATTTGGCAGGCTGTCACCGCAACTCGGGGGCGTGCACATCACGCGGCCACCGCCGCGGGCACGGGAGGGAAAAGCACCATGCACACCGCACGAACAGTCACACCCACCGGCACACCCGGGGATCCACGTCTCAGCTGGAGCAGTACCCGCACCGCTCACGCACCCCGGCTGCACCAGCGCCGCGACGGCATACTCCCCGCAGTGGCCGCGGCCCTGTCCGTACGCGGCGAGACACTCACCTGCACCGCGGGCAAGGGCGACCAGCCCCCCGTGCTCCACCCTCTCGTGCAGGACTTCCTCGACACCCTCACCAGCGGCCAGCGCGAACGGTTCACCGGCCGCTGCCCCGAGGCCATGCTGCTGTCCCGGCACCTCGCCGCGGCCGAAACCGCCCGCTCCAAGCGCGCCCGGCGCAAGCCCCTGACCAACGGCGAGGCCCGCCGCGCCCTCAAGCACTCCCGCCTCACCGCACGGCACATCCGCGAGGACGGCGACCCCCTGCACGGCAGCTACGCCCCGCCGTGCCGCTCCTGCACGGCGATGCTCGCCCACTTCGGAGTACGTCCCGTCGACCTCGCGACGGACGGGGCGGCGACCACCGCCGAGAAGGGCTGACCACGCGCCGATGCACGACCGAACCGACCTGCCCGGCCAGACGGCCCCCGCGCACCCCGACCGCCACGCCCCGGCCCGCTTCCCCGCCCCCGTCGACACCGCCCTGCGCTCCGCGGGCTGGCAGCCCGGCCGCTGGGACATCCGCCGGGCCGAGGAATGGGCCGACGCCCTGCGCGCCCACCGCTCACCCGCCGGCCACCAGCACGCCGTCTTCCCGGCGGCCGTGGAGGCATGGGCGGAGTTCGGCGGACTCCGCATCAAGGCCACCGCACCCGGCCGCCAGATCGCACCCGCGCCGGTACGCATCGACCCGATGAGCGGCCTGCACCTCGCCCGCACCCTCGGCGACCTCGGCCGGGCCCTGGAGACCGAGATCAGCCCCCTGGGCGAGGAGGGCGAAGGACAGGCGATCCTCGCGATCGACGCCGAGGGCCGCGTCTACAGCATCGACCACACCGGCGACTGGTACCTCGGCCCGGACATCGACCAGGCCCTGACCAGCCTCGTCACGGGCATCCAGCCGGAACGCCTCACCGCGGGCTGACCCCGACCCCGGCTCCGGCGGCAGCGGTCCGCCGTCCGGCGCCCGCAGCCCGGCGACCTCGCATCGGCCGAGCCCATTCCCCGGACGCGGCGGCAGAGCACCCGAAAACGCTCCGATCGGGCCGTCGGCCCCGGCAACGGCTCGATCAGGCCGACGCGGCCCCCTGGTCCGGCAGCACCGCCGACACCCGGAAACCCCCCGCGTCCGTCGGGCCCGAGACGAACACACCCCCGAGCCCCAGCACGCGCTCCCGCATGCCGACGAGCCCGTTGCCCCCGCTCGGCAGCCCGGCATCCGCCGTCGCGGCGTCCGACGGACCGTTCTCCACCTGCATCGCGACCTCCGAGCCGCGGTGCGCCAGCCTTACCCACGTCCTCGCGCCCGCCGCGTGCTTGTGCACGTTCGTCAGCGCCTCCTGCACCACCCGGTACGCGGTCTGCTCGACCTCCGGCGCGTACGGGCGGACCTCGCCGTCCACCGAAAGCTCCACCGTCATACCGGCCGCCCGGGACTCCCCGACCAGCTTCTCCACCTCGGCCAGCCGGGGACCGTCCTCCACCGCCGCCGCCTCGGCCGCCGCGGCCGCCGCCCGGCCGACCGAGGCCAGCGGCACCTGCGCCCGCGCGGACCCGGGCACCACCGACTCCCCCGCCCGCAGCACCCCGAGCATCTCCCGCAGCTCCGTGAGCGCCTGCCGCCCCATGTCACCGACCAGCGCCGCGTTCCGTACCGCCTTCGCCGGGTCCTTCAGCGCCACGGCCTGGAGCGCGGCGGCATGCACCACCATCAGGCTCACCCGGTGGGCCACCACGTCGTGCATCTCACGGGCGATCCGGTGACGCTCCTCCGTCCGCGCCCACTCGGCCCGCTCCTCGGCCCGGTCGGCGAGCAGCGAGAGCTCCTGCTCCAGCGAGTCCGCCCGCTCCCGCAGGCTCTCCATCAGCCGCCGCCGGGCCCCTATGTACAGGCCGAACAGCACGGGCGGCGCGGTGAGCCCCAACGACATGAAGAGGGAGATCAGCGGGATGTATCCGTCGGCCGGCCCGAAGTCGGCCTGATCGGCGACGCTCTGCCGCATCCGTACGTACGTGACGATGAACGATCCCGCGAAGGACATCCCCGCGAGCACGACCGTGATCCTGCGCGGCACCTCGGAGGCGGCCAGCGTGTAGAGGCCGACCAGCCCCATCAGGAAGCCCATGTCGGCGGGGGTCGCCGCGATCGCCACCAGCACCACGGCGATCGGCCAACGCCGCCGCACCACCAGCACGGCCCCCGCGACCAGCCCGAACCCCACGCCGACCGGCACCGGCAGGGCGGCGTCACGGGCGAAGTCCACCCCTTCCCACCCGCACTCCAGCGCCGACAGGAGCGCGAGCCCCACGTCCAGTGCGACACTCCGCCGCCGTCCCCACCACGCATAGCCGCGGGCAGTCGCACCCACGGCTTCCCGGTGTTCCCCCGTTGCGGTCATGCCGTCCAGACTACGGGCGCACGCATCTCATTTACGGGCGACCTGGACAGCCCGCGCGTCCCTCGAACGAAGACGGAACAGTCACTTATCGCCTGAAATAGCGAATCGAGCAGGCTTTCGTGCCGGACGTCCGCATTCCGGACGACGCTCGGCGCATGACGGAAATCACGAGGGCAAACACGAGCAAGTACGCCGACTTCGAAGGTCTGCGCGCCCAGGCCGTCGCCCTCCGCCGCCAGGGTCTGAGCCGCCGCCAGATCCGCGACCAGCTCTGCGTGGACAACAACGACATCCTGAACCGCCTCCTGGAGGGCGAGCCCGCCCCGGAGTGGACCAAGCGCCCGAACGCCAAGGACGACCTGCGCGAAAAGGCCCGCGAGCTGCGGCTGCGGGGCATGACATACGACCAGATCCAGGTGGAGCTGGGCTGCTCGAAGAGCTCGATCTCACTGTGGGTACGGGACCTGCCGAAGCCGGAGC
Source organism: Streptomyces sp. NPDC002476 (assembly GCF_042889785.1). Taxonomy (NCBI): domain Bacteria; kingdom Bacillati; phylum Actinomycetota; class Actinomycetes; order Kitasatosporales; family Streptomycetaceae; genus Streptomyces; species Streptomyces sp. NPDC002476. The sequence goes on from NZ_JBIARH010000005.1 coordinate 166,724, forward strand.
GGAAGCGGACGCGGGAAGAGGCGTCGGCCATCGCCAGGCACGGTTGGGAAGCGACCCTCAAGCGGCGCGAGGCGGAACGGCAACGAACCAAACAGGCAGCGGCGGCGGAGGTCGGGGCACTGAGCCCACGCGAACTCTTCCTGCTCGGCGTGGGGCTCTACTGGGCAGAGGGTTCCAAGTCCAAGCCACACCGTCCGGAGGAGCGGGTCACCTTCGTCAACAGTGACCCCCACATGATCGAAGTGTTCCTCGCCTGGCTTCGCCTGCTGGGCGTGCGGCCGGCCGACCTCCGGTTCCACGTGCACATCCACGAGACGGCCGATGCCCTGGCGGCGGAGCAGTACTGGCGGGCCCCGACGGCCGCCGATGCCTCGGCGTTCGGTAAAACATCCGTCAAGAAGCACTCCCCCAGGACCAACCGGAAGAACACGGGTCCGGCCTACCGGGGCTGCCTGGTCGTGCGAGTTCTGAAAAGCGCCGACCTGTACCGTCGCATTGAGGGTTGGTGGTACGGCATAGTAGGAGCTGCCTCGATGTCCGATCATGAAATTCGGACATAGTTGACGAACTATCCCGGGTCGTCTAATGGCAGGACAAATGGTTTTGGTCCATTGAATGAGGGTTCGATTCCTTCCCCGGGAGCCACGGTGTGGGCCCCGACCATCAGGTCGGGGCCCACACACATGTCCGCGCACAGACCCCCCACCCGTCCACCCACCGACCCCCCACAGGCCCCCCGGTATCCTTCGGATGTCCACCACCCGAAGCCGAAGGGCATTTCCGTGAGCTCCGAACGCCCGGCAGCCGTCGTCGTCCTCGCAGCGGGTGAGGGCACCCGCATGAAGTCGAAGACACCCAAGGTCCTGCACGAGATCGCCGGGCGTTCGCTCGTCGGACACGTCGTCGCCGCCGCCCGCGAACTGGACCCGGCCCACCTCATCGTGGTCGTCGGCCACGAGAGCGAGCGGGTCACCGCACACCTCACCGCCGTCGACGACCGACTGCGCACCGCCCACCAGGCCGAGCAGCGGGGCACCGGCAACGCCGTGCGCGTCGGGCTCGACGAGCTCGGCGGGACCGTCGAGGGCACCGTGATCGTCGTCTGCGGCGACACGCCGCTGCTGTCCGGCGAGACGCTCGCCGCGCTCTCGGCCACGCACACGGCCGACGCCAACGCCGTCACCGTGCTGACCGCCGAGGTCCCCGACTCCACCGGTTACGGGCGCATCGTCCGCGACCCGGCCACCGGCGCGGTCACCGAGATCGTCGAGCACAAGGACGCGAGCGAGGCCCAGCGGGCGATCCGGGAAATCAACTCCGGAGTCTTCGCGTTCGACGGCCGGCTGCTCGCGGACGCGCTCGGCAAGGTCCGCACGGACAACAGCCAGGGCGAGGAGTACCTCACCGACGTGCTGTCCATCCTGCGCGAGGCCGGTCACCGGGTCGGCGCCTGCGTCGCCGGCGACCACCGCGAGATCCTCGGCATCAACAACCGGGGGCAGCTGGCCGAGGCCCGGCGGCTGCTGAACCAGCGGCTGCTGGAGCGGGCGATGACGGCCGGTGTGACCGTCGTCGACCCCGCGTCCACGCTGATCGACGTCACCGTCACGTACGAGCGGGACGTGATCGTGCACCCGGGCACCCAGCTGCTCGGCACCACGCACCTCGCCGAGGACGCCGAGGTCGGGCCGAACTCCCGGCTCAAGGACACCCGCGTGGGCACGGGCGCGCGCGTGGACAACACGGTCTGTGACGGCGCCGAGGTCGGCGAGAGCGCGACCGTGGGCCCGTACGCCTACCTGCGGCCGGGCACCCGGCTCGGGACGCGGTCCAAGGCCGGCACGTACGTGGAGATGAAGAACGCGACGATCGGCGAGGGCACCAAGGTCCCGCACCTGAGCTATGTCGGTGACGCGACGATCGGCGACCACACCAACATCGGTGCCGCCAGCGTCTTCGTGAACTACGACGGGGTGGCCAAGCACCACACCACGATCGGCTCCCACTGCCGTACCGGTTCGGACAATATGTTTGTGGCTCCCGTCACGGTGGGGGACGGCGTCTACACCGCAGCCGGCTCGGTCATCACCAAGGACGTACCGCCCGGTTCGCTGGCCGTCGCCCGTGGCCAGCAAAGGAATATCGAGGGTTGGGTGGCCCGCAAGCGTCCGGGGAGCGCCGCCGCGCAGGCGGCTCAGGCTGCCGCCTCGGAGCACGACAGCGAAAGCTGACCGGAAACAGGTACGCCGTGCACGGCGTACCGTGATAGGTGCTCACCCCATTTCGGCTGGCTCGTCGCACATTGGGACGCGTGCGCGGCGCCAGGAACATGTCTGAGGAGACTGTGCTGTGACCGGGATCAAGACGACCGGCGAGAAGAAACTGATGCTCTTCTCCGGCCGCGCCCACCCCGAGCTGGCCGAGGAGGTCGCGCACCAACTGGGTGTCGGTCTCGTGCCGACGAAGGCATTCGATTTCGCCAACGGCGAGATCTACGTCCGCTTCCAGGAGTCCGCACGCGGCGCCGACTGCTTCCTGATCCAGAGCCACACCGCTCCGATCAACAAGTGGATCATGGAGCAGCTGATCATGCTGGACGCGCTGAAGCGCGCGTCGGCCCGGTCCATCACGGTGATCGTGCCGTTCTACGGTTACGCCCGGCAGGACAAGAAGCACCGCGGTCGTGAGCCGATCTCGGCGCGCCTGGTGGCCGATCTGATGAAGACGGCGGGTGCGGACCGGATCCTCACGGTGGATCTGCACACGGACCAGATCCAGGGCTTCTTCGACGGTCCGGTGGACCACCTGTTCGCGCTGCCGATCCTGGCGGACTACGTCGGGGCGAAGGTGGACCGTACGAAGCTGACGGTGGTCTCGCCGGACGCGGGCCGGGTGCGGGTCGCGGACCGCTGGTGCGACCGGCTGGACGCACCGCTCGCCATCGTGCACAAGCGCCGTGACAAGGACGTCGCCAACCAGGTGACGGTCCACGAGGTGGTCGGCAATGTCAAGGGCCGGGTCTGTGTCCTGGTGGACGACATGATCGACACCGGTGGCACGATCTGCGCCGCCGCCGACGCGCTCTTCGCGCACGGTGCCGAGGACGTGATAGTGACCGCGACGCACGGGGTGCTGTCGGGTCCGGCCGCGGACCGGCTGAAGAACTCGAAGGTCAGCGAGTTCGTCTTCACGGACACGCTGCCGACGCCGGGCGAGCTGGAGATGGACAAGATCACGGTGCTGTCGATCGCGCCGACGATCGCGCGCGCGGTGCGCGAGGTGTTCGAGGACGGTTCGGTCACCAGCCTCTTCGAGGAGCAGTAACCACCGTCCGGCATACGGTAACCACCGGTCGGCATACGGTCCGGAAGATCCATTTTGGGGTGCGGCCTCCGCGCCGGGTAGACTCAGCGAGTTGCTCGGCGAGGGAGGCCGTACTCATGTGTACGGCGGTCCGTTATCGACGCGCTCTTCGTAGCAGGCCTGTCGTGGGCCGGGTGACCGTACGTTTTCCGTCACCTCACGAGGAGTGCAGTCATGGCTGAGGTCAAGCTCGCCGCCCAGGTTCGTTCCGAGTTCGGCAAGGGTGCCGCCCGTCGCGCCCGCCGCGAGGGCCTGGTTCCCGGTGTCGTCTACGGCCACGGTGCCGAGCCGGTCCACGTCGCGCTGCCGGGCCACGCCCTGATGATGGCGCTCAAGACGGCCAACGTCCTGATCGGTCTGGACATCGAGGGCAAGAGCACCCTGGTCATCCCGAAGGCCGTGCAGCGCGACCCGCTGAAGGGCTTCCTGGAGCACGTCGACCTGCTGACGGTCAAGCGCGGCGAGAAGGTCGACGTCGAGGTCGCGGTGCACGTCGAGGGCGACCTGGCTCCGGGCAGCAACCTGCTGGAGTACGTGATGAACACCCTGCGCATCCAGGCCGAGGCCACCCACATCCCCGAGTCCGTCACGGTCTCGGTCCAGGGTCTGGACGCCGGTGCGTCGGTGTTCGCCAAGGACATCGCGCTGCCCGAGGGCTCCGCGCTGGTGGACGACCCGGAGGCCATCGTGCTCCAGGTCGTCGCCGCGAAGGCCGCGGAGCCGGCCGCCGAGGAAGAGGGCGCCGAGGCCTGACAGGCCTGAGCCTCGTCCGCGAGCTTCGCCGACCTTCACTGACGGGGCGGCGGTTCCCGTGTCCGGGACCCGCCGCCCCGTTTCCCTGTTGAGATCCTGTCGATCGGGCCGTCCGGGGCTTCCGGGGCCCGGGGCCGTCCCATGCGAGGAGACCGAGCGCAGATGTCCGACGCCACCGCCCCCTGGCTCATCGTGGGCCTGGGCAATCCCGGTCCCGAATACGCGGCGAACCGGCACAACGTGGGTTTCATGGTCGTCGACCTGCTCGCCGAGCGGATCGGCGGGAAGTTCAAGCGGGCGCAGAAGGCGCAGGCGCAGGTGGTCGAGGGTCGCATGGGTCCGCCGGGGCCGTCGAGCCGGCGGGTGGTGCTGGCGAAGCCGATGTCGTACATGAATCTGTCCGGTGGCCCGGTCTCGGCGCTGTGCGACTTCTACAAGGTGCCGGTGGACCGTGTCGTGGCGGTTCACGACGAGCTGGACATCGACTACGGGACGCTGCGGCTGAAGCTGGGGGGCGGTGACAACGGGCACAACGGGCTGAAGTCGATGACGAAGTCGATGGGCGCGGGTTATCACCGGGTGCGGTTCGGGATCGGACGGCCGCCGGGGCGGATGCAGGTCGCGGACTTCGTGCTGAAGGACTTCTCGTCGGCGGAGCGCAAGGAGCTGGCGTATTTCGTGGACCGGGCGGCGGACGCGGTGGAGTGCCTGCTGGAGGAGGGGCTGGAACGGGCGCAGAGCGCGTACAACTCCTGACGGTCCCGGCCGCGGCAGTGCACAACTGCTGACATTCCTGAAGGTAAGCCGTGTTTTTCGGGCGCGAGTTGACCGGGCGTGCCGCTCTGACCAAGGATCGCTGCCCATGAAGCGGAGCTCCTCCCACCGCGCCTTGGTCCATGCCCGTACCGCCGCCATGGGCTGTGTCGTTCTGTTGCTGCTCGTCGCGGGGGTGCGGTCCTCGTGGGATTCGGCGCACCACATCGTTCTGGGCAAGGGCCGTGAGCACGGGGCGATGACGGTGACGGGCTGTGGTGCGGATGTGTGCACGGGGCCGTTCACGCCGTCGGGGCAGGCGGTCGCGCGGTCCCGGGTGACGGTCGAGAAGTCGGTCGGGGCGCGGCGTGGTGATCGTTTCCCGGTGGTGGTGCGGCCGGGTACGGATGATGTGGTGCGTGCGGGGATGGCGGGTTTTCTGCACGCGTGGGTGCCGTTGGGGGGTGCGCTGGTGCTGGCCGCGTTGGTGATCGGGGGCGGTATGCGGCTGTCCCGGATCGCGTGGGGTACGGGGGTCGCGGGGGCGGTTCTGCTGGTGGCGGTGTTCTTCGCGTTGTAGTTCCATGCCGCGATGTCGAAGGCGTGGCGCGCGGTCACGTTGCCGTGGCGGAACCGCCCCCGTGGGCCGGGGTGCGGGGTGTGGGTCAGCCGGTGTTGCGCAGGCCGGCGGCGACTCCGTTGACGGTGAGGAGCAGGGCGCGGGCGAGCAGCGGGTCGGGGTTCTCGCCGCGTGCGGCCGCTTCGCGCTGGCGGGCCAGGAGGGAGACCTGGAGGTAGGAGATGGGGTCGAGGTAGGCGTCGCGGATGGCGAAGGTCTGCTGGAGGACCGGGCTGGTGCCGAGGAGTTCGGTGGCGCCGGTGACCTTGAGGACCTCCTGGACGGTGAGGGCGTGTTCGGCCTCGATGGCGGTGAAGACGTGCTTGAGCTCGTCGGGGACGAGGGTGTCGACGTAGTGGCGGGCGATGCGCAGGTCGGTCTTGGCGAGGGTCATCTCGACGTTGGAGATGAAGTTGCGGAAGAAGTGCCAGTTCTCGTGCATCTCGTCGAGGACGGTGTCGAGTCCGGCTTCGCGCAGGGCCTTGAGGCCGGAGCCGACGCCGTACCAGCCGGGGACGATCTGGCGGGACTGGGTCCAGCCGAAGACCCAGGGGATGGCGCGGAGTCCGTCGAGTCCGGCGCCCGAGTCGGGGCGTCGGGAGGGGCGTGAGCCGAGGTGGAGTTCGGCGAGCTGGTCGACGGGGGTGGAGGCGAAGAAGTAGGCGGGGAGGTCGGAGTCCTCGACGAGCCTGCGGTAGGCGTCGTGGGCGGCGTCGGAGACGGTGTCCATGGCCGCGTCCCAGCGGGCGAGGGCTTCGTCGGACTGGCGGGGCGCGGTGTGCAGGGCGGATGCCTGCAGGGTGGCGGCGACCGTCAGTTCGAGGTTCTCGCGGGCGAGGGCCGGGATGAGGTACTTGTCGGAGATGACCTCGCCCTGTTCGGTGACCTTGATCTCGCCTTCGAGGGTGCCCCAGGGCTGGGCGAGGATCGCGTCGTGGGAGGGGCCGCCGCCGCGGCCGACGGTGCCGCCGCGGCCGTGGAAGAGGCGCAGGCGTACGCCGTAGCGGTGGGCGACGTCGCGCAGCCGGCGCTGGGCGCGGTGGATCTCCCACTGGGAGGTGGTGATGCCGCCGAACTTGGAGGAGTCGGAGTAGCCGAGCATGACCTCCTGGACGTCGCCGCGGAGGGAGACGAGGCGCCGGTAGGAGGGGTCGGCGAGCATGTCGTCGAGGATGACGTCGGCGGCGCGGAGTTCGTCGGTGGTCTCCAGGAGGGGGACGATGCCGATCCTGGCCCAGCCGGCGTGGAGGTCGACGAGGCCGGCCTCGCGGGCGAGGACGGCGGCGGCGAAGACGTCGTCGGCGCCCTGGCACATCGAGATGATGTAGGACTCGATGACTTCGGGGCCGAAGCGTTCGAAGGCTTCCTTGATGGTGTGGAAGACGCCGAGGGTCTTCTGTCCGGCCGCGTCGAGCGGTGCGGGGGTGGGGGCGAGGGGGCGACGGGAGCGGAGTTCCTTGGCGAGGAGCTTCTGCCGGTAGTCGCGGGGCATGTCGGCGTAGCGCCAGGATTCCTCGCCGAGCCGGTCGAAGAGCTGACCGAGGGCGTGGTGGTGGGCGTCGGCGTGTTCGCGGACGTCCATGGTGGCGAGCTGGAGGCCGAAGGCGGCGAGGGTGCGGATGGTGCGGTCCATGCGGCCGTCGGCGAAGAGGCCGCCGCGGTGTTCGCGCAGGGAGGTCTGGATGAGTTCGAGGTCGGCGAGGAGGTCGGCGGTGCCGAGGTAGTCGCAGCCGGGGCGGTGGGGTGTGCCGCCGGCGAGGCGTTCGCGGGTGTTGACGAGCTTCTGGCGGATGCAGGTGGCCTTGAGCCGGTAGGGCTCCTCGGCGTTGAGTCGCTTGTAGCGGGGGCTGATCTCGGGGAGGCGTTCGAGGTCGGCCTGGAGGGAGGTGAGGAGTTCGTCGGTGGCGCCGGTGTAGCGGATGGAGTTGGAGAGCTGGGCGCGCAGGTGGTCGACGAGTTCGAGGGCGTCGGTGATGCCGTGCTCGTGCTGGAGGATCAGGACTTCACGGGTGACGTCGGGGGTGACGTTGGGGTTGCCGTCGCGGTCGCCGCCGATCCAGGTACCGAAGGTGAGGGGGCGGGTGCCGGCGGGGAGTTCGACGCCGACGCGTCCGAGTTCGGCGGCGAGGTCCTCCAGTACGTCGCCGACGGCGCCCATGTGCAGTTCGTCGAGGTAGTAGATGGCGTTGCGGGCCTCGTCGGCGGGCTCGGGGCGGACGACGCGGAGTTCGTCGGTCTGCCAGATGAGGTCGATGTTCTCGGCGAGGCGGAGGTCCTGGCGGCGCCGGTCGGCGTCGATGACGGGGGTTTCGAGGAGTTCGGCGATGCGGCGGAGCTTGTTGAGGACGGAGCGTCGGGCGGCCTCGGTGGGGTGGGCGGTGAAGACGGGCCGCACGTTGAGGTTCTTGACGGTCTCGCGCAGGTGCTGCGGGTCGGCGTCCTTGAGGCGGTCGGCGGTGCGGGCGAGGACTCCGCCCTCGGCGGCGCGCCGGTCGCGCATCTCGCGGGCGCGGTGGACCTGTTCGGTGACGTTGGCGAGGTGGAAATAGGTGGAGAAGGCGCGGACGAGGCGCGCGGCGGTCTCCAGGTCGGTGTCGCCGAGGAGTTCGGCGGCGGCCTCTCCGTCGGTGCGGGTCAGGGCGCGTACTCGCTCGACGAGGTCGAGGAGTTCCTGGCCCTCCTGGCGTACGAGGGTCTCGCCCAGCAGGTCGCCGAGGCGGCGGATGTCGGCGCGCAGCTCGGGGCTGGCGGCGTGGGTCTGGTCGGCACTGCTCACAGTGTGCGGCTCCTTGCAGTGAATGAGGAGGTGCGTCGCGTTGCGACTCCCGCACGAGGGTGGTGGCGGGAGTCGCGCGGGCACGGGGTCTCCGGGGCCGCGGCCGGCAGCGGTGCTGAGGCCACCCCGGAAAGCAGAGTGCGGACCGCGCTGTCCGACTCCACCAGGATAGGTGTCCATGTCGTCGGCATGGCTGGCGGCCCGTTCGGGTTTTCCTCACCCGGACGGTCGTCGCGCTCTCGTACGGCGGGTCTCCGCGCTGCCATACTTACGTAACCGTAGGTTACGGAACCGTAGCCAGGACTGTCCGTCGCACTCCTCATCCCCGGGGGACTCCCCATGAACACCAGCCCCGCTGTGATCGACGACGCCGAGCCGTCGTCGGCCGATGATCAAGCCCTTCCGTCCGCCACGCTGGGCGGGGACAGCAAACGGTCGATCGAGCAGATCACGCTTCTGCTGTTCATCGTGGTGCCGTTCCTGGCGCTGGTGGCGGCGGTGCCACTGGCCTGGGGCCGGGGGGTGAGCTGGCTGGATCTGGGTCTGCTGGTGGTGATGTATTTCATCGGCTGCCACGGCATCACGATCGGTTTCCACCGTTATTTCACGCATGGTTCGTTCAAGGCGAGGCGTCCGTTGCGCATCGCGCTGGCGGTGGCGGGTTCGCTGGCGGTGGAGGGGCCGCTGGTGAGGTGGGTGGCGGATCACCGCAGGCATCACCGTTTCTCGGACGCGGAGGGCGATCCGCATTCGCCGTGGCGGTACGGCGAGACGCTGCCGGCCCTGCTGAAGGGGCTGTGGTGGGCGCACATCGGCTGGATGTTCGACGAGGAGCAGACACCGCAGCAGCGGTACGCCCCCGATCTGCTCAAGGATCCGGCGCTCCGCGGGATCTCCCGCCACTTCGTGACGCTCACGGGCGTTTCGCTGGCGGTTCCGCCGCTGGTGGGGGGCCTGGTGACGATGTCGTGGTGGGGCGCGGCGACCGCCTTCTTCTGGGGGTCGCTCGTGCGGGTGGCCCTGCTGCACCATGTCACGTGGTCGATCAACTCCATCTGTCACGCGGTCGGCAAGCGCCCGTTCAGGTCCCGTGACCGGTCGGGGAACGTGTGGTGGCTGGCGGTGCTGTCGTGCGGCGAGTCGTGGCACAACCTGCACCACGCGGATCCGACGTGCGCGCGGCACGGTGTGGAGCGGGGGCAGATCGATTCGAGTGCCCGGCTGATCCGCTGGTTCGAGAAGCTGGGGTGGGCGTCGGACGTGCGCTGGCCGGACGCGTCCCGGATCGCGTCCCGGCGTATCGAGTCCCGCCGCGCCCCCGCGTGCGGCGACGCGGCATGATTGACGGTGTGGCGACCGACTCCAGCACCAGCAGCGAGAACATCCGTCCTGCCTCGACCCGGCGGGCCCGCCGGGTCAGGATGACCGGCAAGGAACGCCGCGAGCAACTGTTGGACATCGGTCGCACCCTGTTCGCCGACAAGGGTTTCGAGGGCACTTCCGTGGAGGAGATCGCGGCTCGTGCGGGTGTCTCGAAGCCGGTGGTGTACGAGCACTTCGGCGGCAAGGAGGGGCTGTACGCGGTGGTGGTCGACCGCGAGATGCGCCGCCTCCTCGACATGGTGACGGGCGCGCTGACGGCGGGGCACCCGCGTGAGCTGCTGGAGCAGGCGGCGTTCGCGCTGCTCGACTACATCGAGACGTACACGGACGGTTTCCGCATCCTGGTCCGTGACTCCCCCGTCGCCCAGTCGACGGGCACGTTCGCGTCCCTGATCAGTGACATCGCCACTCAGGTGGAGGACATCCTGGGCCTGGAGTTCAAGGCCCGCGGCTTCGATCCGAAGCTGGCCCCGCTGTACGCGCAGGCGCTGGTCGGCATGGTGGCGCTGACCGGACAGTGGTGGGTCAACGCCCGCAGGCCGAAGAAGGCGGAGGTCGCGGCCCATCTGGTGAACCTGGCCTGGCACGGGCTGGAGAACCTGGAGTCGAAGCCTCGGCTGGTAGGGCACCGCAAGAGCTGACCCCGGGCACGGCCGCCGGGGCCTGCCGCAGGGCGTGGCCGCCGAGTCCGGTTGCCGGGCGTGGTCATCGGGTGTGGTCGCCCGGCGCGAGGCGCCCGTCCGTCAGCCGCGGCGCACCGGTCTCACCCGTTGTGCTGACGCAACGGCGAACCGGCCCGTACCGTGGTTCGCAGGGCCAAGAATCCCGTCCATGGGAGGAACCATGACCGCCGAGTCGTTCACCGGGCACAGCAGCCGCTGGCCGGTGCCGCCCCAGGACGGATACACGGTGGACGACCTGTTCACCTTGCCCGATCTCCCGCCGCACACCGAGTTGGTCGACGGGAGCCTGGTTTTCGTGAGTCCGCAGCGGGATTTCCACAGCACGATGATCGACCTGCTGATGCACGGACTGCGGACCGACGCACCGCCCACGATGAAGGTCCGTCGCGAGATGACGGTGGTCCTCGACGCCCGTAACGCCCCCGAGCCGGATGTCTCCGTCGTCCGCAAGGACGCTCTCACGGGCCTTGAGCAGACCCGTTTCCAGGCCGCCGACGTCCTGCTCGCCGTCGAGGTGGTCTCGCCCGACTCCGAGGCGCGCGACCGTGACGCCAAGCCGCAGAAGTACGCGGCGGCCGGTATTCCGAACTTCTGGCTGGTCGACATGGCGGGCACCGACCACCACCCGGTGGTGCGGGTCTACGAGCTGGATCCGGTGTCCAAGGCGTACGCGCTGACGGGGATCCACCACGACCGGCTGAAGACGGGTGTGCCGTTCCCCATCGACATCGACATCACGCTGGAGGCGTTGCGGGAGCTGTGACGCTCCCGCCGCCTCCCGTTCATCGCCCGGCGGGTGCCGTCGGCTCCAGGAACTCCAGCCGGTTGCCCACCGGGTCGTGGCTGAAGAAGCGCCGGTGGCCGGGCAGCTCGTCGTCCCAGCTCACCTCCGCGCCGGACGCCTTCAGCCGGGCCGCGTACGCCTCGATGTCCGTGACGCGGAGGCCGGGGTGGGCCTTCCTCGCCGGGCGGAAGTCCTGTTCGCCTTCGACGCCGATGTGGAGCTGGACCGGGCCCGCCTGGAACCAGCAGCCGCCGCGGGCGGCGAGGGCCGGGGGCTTGGGGATCTCGGTCATGCCGAGGGCGTCCGCGTAGTACGCGCGCAGTGTGTCCTCGGATCCTGCGGGGGCGGCCAGCTGGACATGGTCGAGGGCGGCGATCATCTCTTCTCCTCGGGGGTTGCGGGGCGGCGGTCGGTCCGGGTCCTGTCCCGGGGCTCTTTGTGGGCCACGGCGAAGACGCGGCGGAACCGGAGGACCGTGCCGTGCGGGCCCGCCGGATAGGCGGTGCGCAGCAGGTCGCGGTAGGCGGTGAGGAACTCCTCGCGGGCCTCGGGGTCGTCGGCGAGGGCGGTGAGGACGGGGCGCAGGCCGGTGCCTTTCACCCAGTCGAGCACCGGGTCCTCGCCGGGCAGCAGGTGCAGGTAGGTGGTCTCCCAGACGTCGGCCGTGACGCCGGGGACGGTCAGGGCGTCGAGGTAGGCGGCGGGGGTGAGCACCGCGTCGGTGTGGCGCAGTACGCCGCCGAGGCGGTCGCGCCAGCGCGGGGAGCCGGCGAGTTCCCGCATCAGGACGTGGGTGGGCTGGTCGAAGTTGCCGGGGACCTGGAGGGCGAGCGTGCCGCCGGGGGTGAGGGCGTCCAGCCAGACGGGGAAGCGGGCGGCGTGGCCGGGGACCCACTGGAGCAGTGCGTTGGAGACGATCAGGTCGTACGGCTCGGCGGGGGTCCAGGTCGCGGCGTCGGCCTCGGTGAAGTCCAGGAGGGGTCCGGCGTGGGTCCGGGCCCGTTCCAGCATCTGCGGGGAGTTGTCGTAGCCGGTGATGCGGGCCCGGGGCCAGCGGTCGGCAAGGAGGACGGTGACGTTCCCGGCGCCGCAGCCGAGGTCGGCGACGCGGGGTGCGGGGGCGGCCGGCGGGTCGGGAACGCGGGCCAGGAGGTCGTGGAAGGGGCGGGTGCGGTGATCGGCGTGGCGCAGGTACTGCTGCGGATCCCAGACGGGTGCGGTCATGGGGCCAGCATCACGCGAGATTTAACTCGATGTCAAGATACTTGATCCCAAGACACTTGAGTTCAAGAGACTTCATGTCGACAGATCCTCTACACTGATCGGCATGGAGGACGAGGTCGACCGACTGGTCGCTGCATGGCGCCGCGAGCGCCCCGACCTCGACGTGGAACCGCTTGAGGTACTGAGCCGCGTCTCCCGACTGGCCCGCCATCTCGACCGGGCCCGCCGCATCGCTTTCTCCGAGCACGGTCTGGAGCCGTGGGAGTTCGACGTGCTGACGTCGCTGCGCCGCGCGGGCGCCCCCTATCAGCTCTCCCCCGGCCAGTTGCTGACGCAGACCCTGGTCACCTCGGGCACGATGACCAACCGCATCGACCGGCTGGCCAAGAAGAACCTCGTGGAACGGCTGCCGGACCCGAACGACCGCCGGGGCGTGCTGGTCCGGCTCACCGCCGACGGGCGCGACAAGGCGGATCAGTCGCTGGCCGGGCTGCTCGCCCAGGAACGCGCCATCCTCGCCAGGCTCTCCACTCGCGAGCGCGCCGAACTGGCTGGGCTGCTACGCCAGTTGACCGCCCCGTTCGACAACGTTCCCGGATAGGACGTTCCCGGACAGGGCGTTCCCGGTGCGGGCGGGGTCGGCCGGTTCCAGGTCGACCGGGCCGATGCCCGCCCGTCGGGCCAGCGCGACCGCGGCGAGGGTGGAGTGCACGCCCAGCTTCCCCAGGACGTTCTGCATGTGGGTGCGCACCGTGTGCGGCGAGAGGAAGAGTCGCTCCGCGACCGCCTTGCGGCCCAGTCCCGCCACCATGCAGCGCAGCACCTCGCGCTCGCGGGGGGTGAGCGACTCGACGAGCCGCTCGCTCTCGGTGCGGTGTCTGCGGGCCGCGGTCAGTTCCCGCAGGACGCCGGTGAGCAGGGCCGGGGGCAGGTGCGTCTCGTCGCGCAGCACCCCTCGTAAGACCGTGAGCAGCCGCTGCAGCGAGCAGTCCTTGGCGACCCAGCCGGAGGCCCCGGCCTGGAGCGCCAGGGCGGCCCGGTGCGGGTCGTCCTTCTCGGCGAGCACCACCGTGCGCACCGACGGCCGGGCGGAGTGGACGCCCGCGACCAGCGAGATCCCGTCCACCGGCGCGGTCTCCCCGCCGCGCGGCGCCGGTACGGGCGCGGGTGCGCGGCGCCCGCCCACCGCTGCCAGGGCGCCCAGTTCGGCGTCGATCAGCATCACGTCGTAGCCGCGCCCCTCGGCGGCCGCCCGTTCCAGGCAGCGCAGTGCCGCCGGGCCGCTGCCCGCCGCCGACACCTCCACGTCGGGCTCGGCCGCCAGCGCGGCCGCCAGCGATTCGGCGAAAATACGGTGGTCGTCCACCACGAGAACCCGGATACGGGCCACAGGCACCCCCATGCTGCCGCTGTTGCCGGGCCACCCCCGGCCCGCCGAAGGAACGCAACGACGCGGGTACGGCTGCCCGGACCGGGGAGTTGGACCGCAGTCCCACGGCCGCCGCCGTGTTGTCGACTGCCACCCGCCCCGGGCGCCGTACCCGACTGTCTCGTACCCCTGAATCGGCACCGGCCCCCACCGGTGCTGTGCATCAGAGTACGGCGGGGCGGCCGGCACCGAGGGCGATTCCCAGAACTGACCGGCACCGGTCGGTCGGTGGCCGATGCCGGTCGGTCCGTGGGCGGTGCCGGTTCCTCCGTGGGCGGTTCGTGGCCCGTACGCGGACGGGGGGGTGGGCTCAGAGCCTGTCGGGTGGCCTCCGGACCGGGCGGCCACCCGACAGGCTCTCAGGCAAGGCGGCGGGCGCCCGCGGAGGGCACCGCCGGGAAGATTCCCGGCTCCGTGTGTCCCGCCGCGGCGAACGCCGCCGTCACGGACTCGGCGACCGTGTCCGCCGACGCCTCGTCCACCAGGACGATCGCCGAGCCGCCGAAGCCGCCGCCGGTCATCCGCGCGCCATGGGCCCCGGCCGCGCCCGCCGCCGACACCACCAGGTCCAGCTCCGGGCAGGAGACCCGCAGATCGTCGCGGAGCGAGGCATGCCCCGCGTCGAGGACCGGGCCCGTCGCGCGCACGTCGCCCGCGTCGAGCAGCGCGATGACCTGCTCCACACGGTGGTTGTCGCTCACCACATGGCGTACGCAGCGCACCACCGACTCGTCCATGCCCGCCCCGGCCAGGGTCTCCAGGGCCGCCCCGAGCTCCTCGTACGGCAGCTCGCGCAGGGTGCGCAGGCCGAGCGCGGCGGCCCCCGCCTCGCAGGCGGCCCGCCGCTCGGCGTACGCGCCGTCGCCCAGCGCGTGCTTGACCCGGGTGTCCACGACCAGCAGCCGCAGCCCGTACGCGGCCAGGTCGAAGGGGACCTGGCGCTGGGTGAGGTCGCGGGTGTCGAGGTACAGGGCGTGACCGTCGGTGCAGCAGGCGGAGGCCATCTGGTCCATGATCCCGCACGGCACGCCGACGAAGTCGTTCTCGGCACGCTGCCCGAGGACCGCCAGCTCGGGTGCGGAGAGCCCGAGCCCGAAGAGGTCGTTCAGGGCGAACGCGGTGACGACCTCCAGGGCGGCGGAGGAGGAGAGACCGGCGCCGGTGGGCACGGTGGAGGTGAGGTGGATGTCCGCCCCGGTGACCGGGTGGCCGGCCTCGCGCAGTGCCCAGACGACTCCGGCCGGGTACGCGGCCCAGCCGTGCCCCTGGTGCGGGGCCAGTTCGTCGACCCGGAGGCTCACGACCCCGTCCGGCACGTCGGCCGAATGGAGCCGCAGTTCGCCGTCGGTGCGGCGGGCGACCGCGGCGCGCGCGGTGTGCGGCAGGGCGAGCGGCATGACGAAGCCGTCGTTGAAGTCGGTGTACTCGCCGATCAGGTTGACCCGGCCGGGCGCCGCCCAGATCCCCTCGGGGGCGCGCCCGTACAGCTCGGTGAAGGCCGCGGCCGGGTCGGCGTTCTCCGCGGGCGCGGGCGCGGGGGCGGTGCCTGTGGTGGCGGCCGGCTCGTCGGGCGCGGTCAGGGGGTACTGCGCGGTCATGGTGCGGTGGGTTCCTCTCGGCGGGCGAACGTCCAGGCGTCGGCGACGATCCCGGCCAGGTCGGCACGCGACGGCGTCCAGCCGAGCCGTTCCCTGGCAGTGGTGGCGGAGGCGACCAGCACGGCGGGGTCGCCGGCCCGGCGCGGACCCGCGGTCTCGGGCACGGGGTGGCCGGTGACCTCGCGGACGGTCTCGATGACCTCGCGCACGGAGAAGCCGTTGCCGTTGCCGAGGTTGCAGATCAGGTGCTCGCCCGGGGTGGCCGCGTCCAGGGCCAGCAGGTGGGCCTCGGCGAGGTCGGCGACGTGGATGTAGTCGCGGACGCAGGTGCCGTCGGGGGTCGGATAGTCGTCGCCGTACACGGCGATGGACTCCCGCTGCCCGAGGGCGACTTGGAGGACGAGCGGGATGAGGTGCGTCTCGGGGCTGTGCCGCTCGCCGCAACCGCCGTACGCCCCCGCCACGTTGAAGTAGCGCAGGGAGACCGCCGCCAGTCCGTGCGCGGCCGCCTCGCCGCTGATCATGTGGTCGACGGCGAGCTTGGTGGCGCCGTAGGGGTTGGCGGGGGCGGTGGCGTCGGACTCGGTGACGGGGGTGGTGGCCGGTTCGCCGTAGGTCGCGGCCGTGGAGGAGAAGACCAGGGCCCGCACCCCGGCGTCCCGCATCGCGGCAAGCAGCGCGACGGAACCGCCGACGTTGTTCACCCAGTACTTCTCCGGGTTGGTGACGGACTCGCCGACCTGCGAGAAGGCGGCGAAGTGCAACACCCCGTCGTAGGAGGGATCCAGCCACTTCGCGGCGTCCTGGATCCGGCCCTCGATGAACTCGGCCCCCTCCGGGACGCCCTCCCGGAACCCGGTGGACAGGTCGTCGAGAACGGTGACCGCGTGACCGGCCTCCAGCAGATGCTGGGCGACCACGCTGCCGACATATCCCGCACCGCCCGTGACCAGGTACTTCTTCTGGGGCTTGCTCACTCGCTCGCTACCTCTCGCAGTCGCTGGGCCGCGGCCTCCGGCGGCACATCGTTGATGAACACGTTCATGCCGGATTCGGAACCCGCGAGGAACTTCAGCTTGCCGGAGGTACGTCGGATGGTGAAAAGCTCCAGATGCAGCCCGAAGTCCTCCCTGCCGGGTGCCTCGAACGGGGCCTGGTGCCAGGCCGAGATGTACGGGGTCGGCGGCTCGCCGGGGCCGAAGATCCGGTCGAACCGTCGCAGGAGTTCCAGATAGATCCGCGGGAACTCGGCACGCGCGGCGTCGTCCAGCTCCCGCAGGTCGGGGACACGGCGACGGGGGTAGAGGTGCACCTCGTACGGCCAGTGGGCCGCGTACGGCACGAAGGCGATCCAGTGCTCGCCGGGGATGACGACCCGCGAGCCGTCGGCCTCCTCGCGGTCCACCACGTCGTCGAAGAGGTTGCGGCCGGTCGCGGCGCGGTGGGTGGCCGCCGAGCGGAGCATCAGCTCGGTGCGGGGGGTGACGAACGGATACCCGTAGATCTGCCCGTGCGGATGGCCGAGCGTGACACCGATCTCGGCGCCCCGGTTCTCGAAGCAGAACACCTGCCGGACCTGGGGAAGCCGGGCGAGCTCGGCGGTGCGATCGGTCCAGGCCGCCAGGACCAGGGCGGCCTGCTCCTCGGTGAGGTCGGCGAACGACGCGTCGTGGTCGGAGGTGAAGCAGACGACCTCGCAGCGGCCGGAGTCACCGGCGAGCGAGGGGAAGCGGTTCTCGAAGACGGCGACCTCGTAGTCCGCCTCGGGGATCTCGCTGCGTCGGCCGTCCCGCGAGGGGCAGAGCGGGCACTCGTCGGCCGGCGGGTGGTAGATGCGGCCCTGCCGGTGCGAGGCGATGGCGACGCCGTCGCCGAGGAGCGGGTCCCGGCGGATCTCGGACGAGGTCGACACGGCGCCGAGGGGCCGCTGATCGACGGCGTCGCGCACGACGTCGTCGCGGCTGTCGTAGTAGAGCAGCTCCCGGCCGTCGGCGAGCGTCGTAACCGTCTTCTTCACCAGACTCCTCCAAACACAATCAAACATAATGAATCACAAGTCAACATCGGCGTCAACGGCGGCATCGGAGGCGCGGCGCGGGGCTCGGCCCTCGGGACGGGAACGAGAACGGGGAGGAGAGGACCGGCAGCGGGGCCGGGGACGAGGCCCGGGATCAGGCCCGGGATCAGGCCCGGGATCAGGCCCGGGTTCGAGGCGGGGTTCGGGGCCGGGGACGGTCCCGAGGACGGGAAGAGGCCGACAGCGGGCCCGAGTCCGGGAACGGCTGTGGGCCGAGCCCAGGAACGGCCGCGGGCCCGGACCGGGAACGACCGCGGGGGCTGGACCTGGCACGAGCCCGGGTGCGGGCCCGGGAGCGGGCCCGGGAGCGGGCCCGGGAGCGGGCCCGGGAGCGTCAGTCGGTTTCCGGCCGTCCCTGCCTCGGGACCGTAGCGGCCCGGTCCAGCAGCCCCGTGCGGGCCGCGAGCGCCGCGGCCTCCAGCCGGGAGCCGACGCCCAGCTTCATCAGCACCCGCTGCACATGCGTGCGCGCGGTGCTGGACGCGATGCGCATCCCCTCCGCGATCAGCCGGGTGTCCTCGCCCTCGGCGACCCGTACCAGCACCTCGACCTCTCGCGGGGTGAGCATCCGCAGCAGCCGCTGCCCCTCGTCGTCCGTCGCGACGGCCGGGTCGAGCAGCTCGGCGAAGGCGCTCTGCAGCAATTGCGGCGCCACCGCGGCCTCCCCGGCGCGCGCTTTGGTCATCGCGCGCTCGACGCCCTCCATGCGCTCGTCGTGACGGACGTATCCCGCGGCGCCCGCCGCGAACGCCGCCGCGATCCCGCGCGGGCTGGGCACCGGGCCGAGCACCACCACGGCCACCTGCGGGCGTTCCCGCCGGATGCGTACGACCGGGTCGAAGACCCCGGGTTCGGCGGGTGCCACGGTGCCGAACAGGCAGACCTCGGGCACCCGGCCGATCACCAGTTCCGCCGCCCCCGCGGCCGGCGCGACCGCCGCGAGCACCCGGTGGCCCCTCAGTTTCAACGCCGAGGCGAGCGCCTCGGCGAGCAGTCTTTGATCGTCGATCACCATGAGCCGCACGCCCATCGAGCACACCCCCGTAGCACTGGCGCCAGACCCCCCGGCCCACCATGACCCGGCAAGGTACACGCTCGTCCGGCACCGCGGACGCCTTATCGGCCAAAGGACGCGGATGACCGATCCCGTTCACCCAAAGGCAAGTTGACGCCTCGTCATGCACAATGGGCGCTGCTACAATCGCCCACCGCCGAGGCCGGGCGGCGGCAGTGGCGATGACATTCGGTGGCGCGGGCCCCGGAACGCGTACGGGGGTGGTGTCCGACGGACGGACACCACCCCCGCGACCCGCGCCCGGCGGCTACTTCCGGCTGAAACCGACGAACAGGCGCCGGTCCGTGTCCAGGGAGCCGTGCGGCTTGCTCACGAGAGTGCCGGACAGGTACAGGTGCCCGTCCTCGTAGAGCATCTCGGAGTAGTCCGGCGTGAAGCTGCTCTCCACGTCACGGATGGCCTTGTCGCTCGGGTTCTCCATCAGCAGCGTCTGCTTGAACGTTCCGCCGTCGATGGAGACGATCTGGCCGCCCTTGTCGTACGGGGGCAGCTTGTACGCGATGATGTTGCCGCCGTCCATGCGGAGCGGGAACATCGTGTACCGGTCGCCCGCGTCGGCCCGGTCGCCGGTCGGCTTGCCGGTGGTGAGGTCGAACGAGACGATCTCGTTGGTGTCGCCGTACTCGCCGGTGCCCTCGTGGTCCTCGGTCGGCAGATAGATGCGGTTGTTGCCGACGGCCACCCTGCCGCAGGACTCGACCTCGGTGGAGCCGCAGCGCGCGGCGTACTTGTCGCCGTCGGCCGCGATCCTGGTGAGCAGCTTGCCGGTGGAGGCGTCGATCGAGAAGAAGTCCGAGATGCCGCTGCCGTCCCCGGCGGTGTCGCCGACATCGGCCGCGACGACCAGCGGCTTGGTGGAGACGATGCTCGCGTAGTCGACGCCGGGCGGCATCTTGAACGAGGAGATCGGGGCGCCGGTGGTCGGGTTCAGCGCCTGGACGACGAGCTGCGGGTCGTCGTACTTGCCGCAGCTGCGGACCACCGCGAGCGCCTCGCCGCCGCCGTACCCGCGGTCGAAGCAGCCGTCGGCGCTCGCCTTCGGCTTCCAGCGCTCGGCGCCGGTGTTCAGGTCGAAGGCGGCGCCGCCCTCCAGGCCGCCCGCGGCGGCCGTGGTGCCGCTGACCGTGACCTCCTCGAACCTGACCGCAGCGTCACCGCTGGTCTCGGCGGTCACCGACTTGCTCCACATGAGCTTGCCGGTCTTCAGGTCGAGCCCGCCTATCTGGTTGCACGGCGGGTACTTCTTGGCCTTGGTCGGTCTGCCCTCCTCGAAGACGACGGCCGTCTTGTAGTCCGCGGACATGTGCCGGGAGGCGGCGCAGAGCTGGCCCGCCAGCGGGATGGACCACAGCTTGGTGCCCTTGACCCGGTCGTAGCCGACGATCTCGTTCAGACCGGTCTTCACGTACGCCTTGTCGGTCAGCCAGGAGCCGTCGAGCTTGGTGACGTCGGTGACCTTGGGCATCGGCGCCTGGAAGGCGACCTCGGCCTTGGGATCCGCCGGCGCCTTCTCCTTGCCGCCGCCTCCGAGGGTGCCGCCCGTGCCGTCCTCCTTGCCGCCGGTGCCGCCGCTGGACCGGGACGCCTGGCCCTTCTTGTCGTCGTCACCACCGCTGGAGCCGTACCAGATACCGGCGACGACGATCAGCACGACGGCGACCGACGCGGCGACGATGATCTGCATCTGGGTGCTGAACTTCTTGCGCCCGCCCCCGTCGCCGTTCTGCTGCGGCGGGTGCTGCATGGGAGTGGCCGGGTAGCCGTAGCCCTGCTGCGGGGGCCGGCCGGGCGGGAAACCGTAGCCCTGCTGCGGAGGCTGGCCGGGCGGCAGCCCCTGCGGGTAGCCGTAACCGGGCTGCGGCGCGCCGCCCTGCGGGTAGCCGTATCCCGGCTGGGTCGGCAGGCCGGCCGGGTAGCCGTAACCGGGACCCGGCTGCTGCTGCGGGCTCTGCGGGGCACCGAAACCGCCCTGCGGGGGATCCTGCGGCGCGCCGAACCCACCGCCCTGCGGCCCGCCCGCGGGCGGAACGGCGTCGGCAGGCGGCGGCGTCGGGGCGCCGAAACCACCCTGCGGCAGATCCTGGGGGGCACCGAAACCACCCTGCGGCGGATCCTGCGGGGCGCCGAAACCACCCTGCGGCGGATCCTGCGGGGCGCCGGCTGCGCCCTGGGGCGGTTCGTTGGGCGGCTGGGGCGGCTGCGTCATGGCGTACGTACCTCGGGGGGGAAGGGAGTCGTTGGGGTCAGGGCCGACGGGGACGGACGCTCCGGTCGCCGCGTCGGCCGGTCGTGATCGGCGAGGGCTTCCGGAGCGTCGGAGGTCCGCCCCGAAAGCCCTCGCGGACCGTCAGTTGCCGAAGGCCATCATGGTCTTCGTCTCCAGCTCTTCCTTGTCGTTGCTCGCGCTGACCCGGCCGCTCGCGATGAAGCACCGGCCGTCCGCGTAGACGACCTTCGAGTCGAAGAAGCTGCTCTCGATCCTGGACGTCGACGCGGGGTGGCTCAGCAGCATCTTCGGCGTGCCGCCGGTCGGGGCGAGGGTGGCGATGCCGCCGCCCTTGCTGTAACCGGCCTCCACGTAGAGCAGCACGTCACCGCCCTCCATGCGCAGCGGCTTGATCATGCGCTCGGCCGGGGCCGCGGCCTTCCACTTGGTCCTGCCGGTGTTCAGGTCGAACGCCACGACCTTGTTCGTACGGCCGAGGCCGGAGTCCGGCGCGGTCGCCATGTAGAAGGTGTTGGCGTCGGCGGCGACACCGGTGCAGCCGTCCAGGGACTTGCCGAAGATGCCGAACGCGCTGCCGCAGCCCGGCGCGAACTTGTCGCCCTTGTCACTGGTGAGGCCGGTGCGGAGCGTCCCGTCCTCCCTGAGGGCGAGGATGCTCCACTCCTTGTCCTTCTTCAGGGAGACGACCAGCGGGCTCACCGAGAAGACCCGGTCGACCTCCCACCCGCGCTTGGGCTGGTACGTCCACCTGGGCTTCCCGCTGACCGGGTCGATCTCCTGGATCTGGTGCTGCGGGTTGTCGACGTCGCCGGTGCGGCAGTTGGAGGCGGCGATCAGCTTCGGGCCTCCGGCGAAGGCGAACGGCTGGCAGTTGCCCGGCTGCTTGCCGAACAGTTCCGTACCGTCGCTGACCCGGTAGGCGTTGGAGTTGCCGGTACGACCGACGGTGACCGTGTCCCCGCTGATGGCGAGCGAGATGTCCGACATCAGGTCCCAGATGCCGTTCTTCTTGATCGACTTCTTCCAGCCGGCCTTGCCGGTCTTCAGGTCGATCATCTGGAGGTCCGAGCAGTCCGCCCTGCTGGTGGTCCCGTTCTTGACCCCGATGACAATCTTGCCGTCGGTGGTGGTCTGCGCGGGCGCCGCACACAGGTCGGCGGGCAGGTCCACCTTCCACTTCGGCTTGCCGTCGGTCACGGAGTAGCCGGATATGCCGCGGTACATGCCCTTGACGACGGTGTCGCCGACGACCCAGGGGCCGTGGACGTCCGAGCCGTTGCGCGGCAGGTCGATGTCGTTCTTCAGCAGCCAGAGGACCTTCGCCTCGCCCGGCTTGCGCCCGACGTTGAGGTCCTCGTCGACGACGCGTCCGTCACCGCTGCCGTCACCCTGGTCGACGGACGGCGACGCGCTCGGGCCGCCGTCGTCGCTCTTCTCCGCGACGGGCTTCTTGTCGTCGCCGTCCCCGCTCGTGGCGACGTAGACGCCACCGCCGATCAGCAGGAGCGCGGCGGCCGCGGCGCCGGCGATCAGCGCGGGCTTCCGCTTGGACGCGCCGCCCCCGCCCTGGCCGCCGGGGAGCGGCGCGCCGGGGAACTGCTGCTGCGGGTAGCCGGGGCCGGGCTGCGCGGGCCGGCCGTACGGGCCCGGCTGCGTCGGCTGGTTGTACGGGCCGGGCTGCGTCGGCTGGTTGTACGGGCCCGGCTGCTGACCGTACGGGCCGGGCTGCTGACCGTAGGGCCCCGGCTGCTGGTTGTACGGGCCGGGCTGCGTCGGCTGGTTGTACGGGCCCGGCTGCTGGGGGTAGCCGTGACCGGGGGTGCCGGGCGCCTGACCGGGGGCCTGCGGGTAGCCGTATCCGGGCTGCGCGGGCGGCGGGGTCTGCGGAGCCGGCGAGGTCTGCGGGGACGGTGGAGTCCGCGGCGGCCCCTGCGGCGGCAGAGGGCTCCCCGGTGGCGGCTCCTGCGGTGCGCCGAAGCCTCCCTGCGGCGGTTGCTGGTCGGGCGGCTGGCTCATCAGCACGTCCCCCTTCGTGCGGTCCGGTGCCCGTTCCGGTCTCCCCCGCGATTCCGAGGAGCACAAAGAGTCCGACAAGACTCCCTGAACTCCACGAAAAGGAGCGAATCGGGCATGGTTCCCGCGGTGTTACGACAGTCGAGCGGGGCTTCTTTGTACCACCCGCAACACCCGGCCCACCGGGTCGGTCCACCCCCCGTTCCCAAGGGAGAACCGCCCCGTGATGCCCTCGTTACGCCCCCGGCCGCGGACCGGGCGGTTCCCCGCCCCCGCACCTAGTGCCGCTCCCGGCAACGTTTGCCCCGTCGCGCCGCCCAGCACGCACGCTCGCGGCGTTGGCCAAAAGCCCACGTAGCCCCGCTACGAGGGCTTCCGGCCGCCTTGCGATCGCACGCACCGGACGACGCTCCTTACGGGGCAAACCTTGCCGGTCACGGCACTAGTGGGTGTGTGCCCGTCAATTCCCGAAACCCACCATGATGCCGTACGTCGTCACGCGCGCTGCGGCCGGGCCCGAAAGGTCAGGCGTTCTCGGCCAGTTCCAGCCAGCGCATTTCCAACTCGTCGCGCTCCGCGACCAGTTCACGCAGCTCCGCGTCCAGCTTCGCCACCTTCTCGAAGTCCGTGGCGTGCTCCGCGATCTGCGCGTGCAGGGCGGTCTCACGCGTCGCCACCTTGTCGAGCTGCCGCTCCACCTTCTGCAGCTCCTTCTTGGCCGCACGGGCGGCCTGCGCGGAGAGCGTCGTGGTCGGCGCGGCCTGCTGCCCGGCAGAGGCGGGCGCGGCGGGCGCGGCGGAGGGGGTCGCGGCCTCCTCCATCCGCCGTCGGCGTTCCAGGTATTCGTCGATCCCGCGCGGCAGCATCCGCATCGTGCGGTCGCCGAGCAGGGCCATCACCCGGTCCGTGGTCCGCTCGACGAAGAACCGGTCGTGCGAGATGACGATCATCGATCCGGGCCAGCCGTCGAGGAGGTCCTCCAGCTGAGTCAGGGTCTCGATGTCGAGGTCGTTGGTGGGCTCGTCGAGGAAGAGGACGTTCGGCTCGTCCATCAGCAGGCGCAGGATCTGGAGCCGTCGCCGCTCACCGCCCGAGAGGTCGCCGACCGGGGTCCACTGCTTCTCCTTCGAGAAGCCGAACTTCTCGCAGAGCTGGCCGGCCGTCATCTCCCGGCCCTTGCCCAGGTCGACCCGGTCGCGTACCTGCTGAACGGCTTCCAGCACCCGCAGGTTCGGGTCGAGTTCGTGGACCTCCTGGGAGAGGTAGGCCAGCCGGACGGTCTTGCCGACGGCGACCCGCCCGGCGGCGGGCTGGGTCTCGCCCTCGGTGCGGGCCGCCTCGGCGAGCGCCCGCAGCAGCGAGGTCTTGCCCGCGCCGTTGACGCCGACCAGGCCGATCCGGTCGCCGGGGCCGAGCTGCCAGGTGAGGTGTTCGAGCAGGGTCTTGGTGCCCGCGCGTACGGTCACGTCCTCCAGGTCGAAGACGGTCTTGCCGAGCCGGGCACCGGCGAACCTCATCAGTTCGCTGGTGTCGCGCGGCGGCGGGACGTCGGCGATGAGCTCGTTGGCCGCCTCGATGCGGTAGCGCGGCTTGGAGGTGCGGGCGGGGGCGCCGCGGCGCAGCCAGGCCAGCTCCTTGCGCATGAGGTTCTGGCGCTTGGTCTCCTCGGTCGCGGCGATCCGTTCCCGTTCGGCGCGTGCGAAGACGTAGTCGCTGTAGCCGCCCTCGTACTCGTGGACGGTGCCGCGCTGGACGTCCCACATGCGGGTGCAGACCTGGTCGAGGAACCAGCGGTCGTGGGTGACGCAGACGAGCGCCGAGCGGCGTGCCTGGAGATGACCGGCCAGCCAGGAGATGCCCTCGACGTCGAGGTGGTTGGTCGGCTCGTCGAGGACGATCAGGTCCTGTTCGGCGATGAGCAGCTTGGCCAGCGCGATGCGGCGCCGCTCGCCGCCGGAGAGCGGGGCGATGACGGTGTCCAGGCCGTGTTCGAAGCCCGGCAGGGCGAGTCCGCCGAAGAGGCCGGTGAGCACGTCGCGGATCTTGGCGCTGCCCGCCCACTCGTGGTCGGCGAGGTCGCCGATCACTTCGTGGCGGATGGTCGCCTGCGGGTCGAGCGAGTCGTGCTGGGTGAGCACGCCCATGCGCAGGCCGCCGCTGTGGGTGACGCGTCCGCTGTCCGCCTCCTCCAGCTTGGCGAGCATGCGGATGAGGGTCGTCTTGCCGTCGCCGTTGCGGCCCACGACACCGATCCGGTCCCCCTCGGACACGCCGAGGGACACGTTGTCGAGCAGGGCACGGGTGCCGTACACCTTGCCGACCTGCTCGACGTTGATCAGATTGACGGCCATTTCACTCCTGCCCCGGGGTTCGATCGACGTCCCAGGGTAGTCGGCCCGCGGCCGGGGCAACGCTCGGCGACCGGCCACGGGGGGCGGTACGGCCGCGGGGGCGGTCACGAGCGGCCCCGGATCCGGGAGGCGCGACGCTCCCGGCGCACGAGCCGGCGAAGAAGAGCCTGCGGATCGGCTGAGCAGAACGGCGGCACGGCAGGGTCCCGCCCTGGGGCCTTGCTCTTCCCTCTCCGAGCGACGTACATTTTCCTGTACGTACAGGATTCCGTACATGCGAATCAACTGGGAGGCAGCCGTGCGGACGATGACCTACACCGAATCGCGGGCGAAGTACGCCGAGACCCTTGACGCGGTCGTGGACGACCGCGAGGAGGTCATAGTGACACGCGCCGGACATGAGCCGGTGGTGATCGTCGCGCTCGACGAGTACGAGTCGCTCAAGGAGACCGCTCATCTGCTCCGGAGCCCCGAGAACGCCCGTCGTCTGCTGGCGGCCATCGACCGTCTGGAGACCAGCGGGGGCACGGTGCGGGAGCTCGCCGAATGAAGTTCGTCTGGGACGAGTCCGCCTGGGAGGACTACACCTGGTGGCAGGTGCAGGACAGAAAGGTTCTCAAGCGGATCAACGCACTGCTGCGAGACGTCGCCCGGAACGGGAACGAGGGATCGGGTAAACCAGAGCCCCTGAAGCATGGCTTCCAGGGCTACTGGTCCCGCCGGATCACCGTTGAGCACCGGCTCGTCTACAAGGTGGTCGACGAAGAGGTCCGCATCGCCGCCTGTCGCTACCACTACGGCCGGTAGGCCCGGGCGCACGGGGCCGTCGGACCGTCACACCTGTCGGACGACAGCGGCTCCCGGCGCCGGGGACACCGCGGTCCGGGCGTTGCGGCAGGTCCCCGAGGCGATCAGCGCCTCGGCCACCTTGCGTGCCGCCTCCTCGTCCGCCACCAGGAACGCGGTGGTCGGCCCGGAGCCCGAGACCAGGGCGGCCAGGGCGCCGGCCGCGCTGCCCGCGGCGAGGGTGTCGGCCAGGGCCGGACGCAGCGAGAGCGCGGCGGGCTGGAGGTCGTTGCCCAGGGCGCCCGCGAGGGCGGTGGTGTCCCCGGTCCGGAGCGCGTCCAGGAGCGCCGGGGACGCGACGGGGACCGGGATGTCCGTACCGGCGGTGAGGCGGTCGAACTCGCCGTAGACGGCCGGGGTGGAGAGCCCGCCGTCGGCGACCGCGAACACCCAGTGGAACGTGCCGCCGACCTCGATCGGGGTCAGCCGCTCACCGCGTCCTACGCCGAGAGCGGCGCCGCCGACCAGGCTGAACGGGACATCGCTGCCCAGTTCCGCGCAGATGGCGAGGAGTTCGTCCCGGTCGGCGCCGGTGTTCCAGAGGGTGTCGCAGGCGAGCAGCGCGGCGGCACCGTCGGCGCTGCCGCCCGCCATGCCGCCCGCGACGGGGATGTCCTTGGCGATGTGGATGTGCACGTCGGGCTCGATGCCGTGCCGTTCGGCCAGGGCGATCGCGGCGCGGGCGGCGAGGTTCGTCGCGTCCAGCGGGACCTTCGCGGCGTCCGGGCCCGAGCAGGTGATCCGCAGCTCGTCGGCGGGGGTGACGGTGACCTCGTCGTACAGGCCGACGGCGAGGAAGACGTTGGCCAGGTCGTGGAAGCCGTCGGGGCGCGCGGCGCCGACCGCGAGCTGGACGTTGACCTTGGCGGGTACGCGGACGGTGACGCTCACTCGCCACTCCCTGAAGCCGTGTTCGTGTTGTTGTCGTGCGGGTCGGTGTCCGTGTCCGCACCCGGACCCGAGTCCTCGCGGGGCTTGTTCCCTCCCGGACCGGTCCCGCCCGGCTTGTTCTCGGCGATGGCGGCGAATTCCTCGACCGTCAGCGCCTCGCCCCGGGCCTGCGGCGAGATCCCGGCCGCGACCAGGGCGGCCTCGGCGGCGGACGCGGAGCCCGCCCAGCCGGCCAGGGCCGCCCGCAGCGTCTTGCGGCGCTGGGCGAAGGCAGCGTCGACGACCGCGAAGACCTCGGTCCGGCTCGCCCGCGTCGTGACGGGGTCGGTGCGGCGGACCAGCGACACCAGGCCGGAGTCCACGTTCGGGGCGGGCCAGAAGACGTTGCGGCCGATGGCCCCGGCCCGCTTGACGTCCGCGTACCAGTTGGCCTTGACCGACGGCACGCCGTAGACCTTGTTGCCCGGCCGGGCGGCCAGCCGGTCGGCGACCTCGGCCTGGACCATGACGAGGGTCCGCTCGATGGACGGGAACCGTTCCAGCATGGTCAGCAGCACCGGCACGGCGACGTTGTACGGAAGGTTCGCGACCAGCGCGGTCGGAGCCGGGCCCGGCAGCTCCCGGACCAGCATCGCGTCGGAGTGCACCAGGGCGAAGCGGTCGGCGCGTTCCGGCATCCGGGCCGCGACCGTGGTCGGCAGGGCCGCCGCCAGCACGTCGTCGATCTCGACGGCGACCACCCGGTCCGCCGCCTCCAGCAGCGCCAGGGTCAACGAACCGAGCCCCGGGCCGACCTCGACGACGATGTCGTCCGGGCGGACCTCCGCCGTGCGCACGATCCGGCGGACCGTGTTGGCGTCGATGACGAAGTTCTGGCCGCGCTGCTTCGTCGGGCGCACGCCCAGCGCGGCGGCCAGCTCGCGGATGTCTGCGGGGCCCAGGAGGGCATCGGGCTCTGTGGTGCTCACCCGGTAAGCGTACGGCCGTGCGGGAGAGGACTCGTCCCCGCGCGTGCCCGACGCCCGCGCGGGGCGGCACCACCGGTGGCGGCCGACGGCCCTAACGACCTGGGGAGCGGTAGGGAGCGCGCTCCCTACCGCTCCCCAGGTCGTTAGTAGTCGAAGGCGCGGGCGGTGTTGTCGGCGACGGCCTCGGCCAGGGTGTCCTCGTCCAGGCCCTTCACCTCCGCCATGGCCCGCAGCGTGACCGGGATGAGGTACGGGGCGTTGGGCCGCCCCCGGTAGGGCGCGGGCGTCAGGAACGGCGCGTCCGTCTCGACCAGGACCAGCTCCGTCGGGGCGACCGCGAGCGCGTCGCGCAGCGGCTGGGCGTTCTTGAAGGTGACGTTCCCGGCGAAGGACATGAAATACCCGGCGTCCGCGCAGATCCGGGCCATGTCGGCGTCGCCGGAGTAGCAGTGGAACACGGTCCGCTCGGGCGCTCCCGCGTCGGCCAGGACGCGCAGCACGTCCGCGTGCGCCTCGCGGTCGTGGATGACGAGCGCCTTGCCGTGCCGCTTGGCGATCTCGATGTGGGCCCGGAACGACTCCTCCTGCGCGGCCATGCCCTCGGGGCCGGTACGGAAGTGGTCGAGGCCGGTCTCGCCGACACCGCGTACGTGGTCGAGCGCGGCCAGTGCGTCGATCTCGGCCAGCGCCTCGTGCAGCGCTGCCGTCCCGCCCGCCTCACGCGCCCCCTGGCGCGACCGTCCTCCCCCAGACCTTGAGGGCTGGGAGGTGCCCCCTCGATCACCGTGCACGATGCGCGGTGCCTCGTTGGGGTGCAGGGCGACCGCCGCGTGCACGTTCGGGTGCGCGGCGGCGGTCTCGGCGGCCCACCGCGAGCCGGCGACGTCGCAGCCCACCTGGACCACGGTGGTCACGTTGACCGCGGCGGCCCTGGCCAGGCCCTCCTCCACGGTCGCGTCCTGCATGTCCAGGTGGGTGTGAGAATCGGCGACCGGCACCCGGAGAGGCTCGGGCAACGGCGGGGCTTCGGAGCGGCTCATGCCGTCGATCGTACGAGGGTCCTACGACGGCTCCCCGTACCAGCTCCCCCTGCCCGGGCGATCCGCACCCGGCACCCGATGCCGCATGCCCGGCCGTGTCCGGTCACGCCCGGTGGGACGCCGGTCACGCCCGGTGGGATGCCGGTCACTTCCGGTGGAACGGACGCAGCAGGTTGGACAGCTGCCAATGGTGCTGCTCACCCGTGGGCACATCTATGGCACCCCCGGCGCCGATGGGGCCCGCCGGGGCGACGAGGATCTCCGGACCGCCGGGGCCCTCCGCCTCGGCCTGGCCCGGCCGTGAGTGGTGCAGCAGTTGCTGGACGGTCGACACCCGTCCGGCCCGCATTATCCGGACGACGTGACCGCCGCAGTTCAGGCAGGTGGGCCTGGAGAGCGGCGAGGGCACTCGCTCTCCGTCCGCCTTGTAGATGATGAAGGGCTTACCGGAACCGTCGACGTGATGCTCTATCTCATAGGACTGTTCCCAGCCGCACCCGCACCTCATGCAAGCGAAGGCGTACGCCTCGTGCACGGTGGTTGCCGCGATCTCGCTCATGCCTGCTCCTTTGTCCTCCGGACCGGCACTCCGGGGAGTGGGTCCCCGGTCCAGTGGACGCCCGTACTGGCGGGAGCGCATCAGGCCCTGTCGAGTGTTGGAGCGGTTTTGGCCTTCTCATGGCAGAAAAGCCCGGTGCGCGGCTCGCGCTTTGCTTTTTACGATAGTCCTTTGCCTTCCGAAGGGCCGGTTCGCGCCGCGTTCTTTGCCGCTACGACGGCGTCGAAGACCTCGCGTTTGGGCAGTCCCGCCTCCGCTGCGACGGCGGCGATGGCTTCCTTGCGCCGCTCCCCCGCCTCCTCGCGCACCCGCACCCTGCGTACCAGCTCCTCGGCGTCCAGTTCCTCGGGTCCGGTGTCGGCCGCGCCCTCGACGACGACGGTGATCTCGCCGCGCACCCCCTCGGCCGCCCAGGCCGCCAGATCGCCCAGCGGGCCGCGCTTCACTTCCTCGTAGGTCTTGGTCAGTTCCCGGCACACGGCGGCCCGGCGGTCGGCGCCGAAGACCTCGGCCATCGCCGCGAGGGTGTCGTCGAGCCGGTGCGGGGCCTCGAAGAAGACCATGGTGCGGCGCTCGGCGGCGACCTCGCGGAGCCTGCCGAGCCGTTCGCCCGCCTTGCGCGGCAGGAAGCCCTCGAAGCAGAAGCGGTCGACGGGCAGGGCGGACAGGGCGAGCGCGGTGAGCACCGCGGACGGGCCGGGTACGGCGGTGACCCTGATGCCGTGCTCCACGGCGGCGGCCACGAGCCGGTAGCCGGGGTCGGAGACGGACGGCATCCCGGCGTCCGTGACCAGCAGGACGCGGGCGCCGCCGGTCAGGGCTTCGACGAGCTCCGGGGTACGGGCCGACTCGTTGCCCTCGAAGTAGGAGACGACCCGGCCCGTGGTGTGGATGCCGAGCGCCTGGGTGAGACGGCGCAGTCGGCGGGTGTCCTCGGCGGCGACGACGTCGGCCGACTCCAGTTCCGCGGCGAGGCGCGGCGGGGCGTCCGCCACGTCGCCGATGGGGGTTCCCGCGAGCACCAGCGTTCCGGTCGTGCCCGCCATGGCAGTCGCTCCATTCGTTCCGGTCGTTCCAGTCACATGGGCCATCCTCCCAGGACCACAGGGACCACCGGGACCGCAGGGACCATCAGGACTCCGGTGGCTACAGGGCCCTGGCCCCGTAGCCCCGAGAACTCCCGGGGACTCCCGGGGACTCCCGGGGCGGATGACGCGGGGCGGATGACGACGCCCGGACGGACGCGTCCCCTGCGTCGCGCGGCAGTTCCCTACGATGGCGCGGTGACGAGTACTGCGCCCGACGCCCGGCCGGGCAAAGACGCCGGACATCCGCACGGCGAGGAACCGCCGTCCTGGCAGCGACGGCTGCGCCGCTTCGGCCATGTGCCCCGGCCCGGGATCGGGCTGCGTGAGCGGCTGGTCCCCCCGTACACGCGGCCCGGTGCCCGACTGTGGGCGGTGCTCGGGATCTCCCCGGCCATGGCCGAGCGCCTGGTGCGGTGGTCCGCGTGGGGCGGTCCGCTGCTGGTCGCGCTGGTCGCCGGCGTGCTGCGGTTCTGGAGGCTCGGCAGCCCGCACGCGCTGATATTCGACGAGACGTACTACGCCAAGGACGCCTGGGCGCTGATCAACCAGGGGTACGAGGGCGACTGGCCCAAGGACATCGACAAGCTGATCCTGGAAGACCCGTCCGGGGTGACCGTCCCGGTGGACCCGGGCTATGTGGTGCATCCGCCGGTCGGCAAGTGGATCATCGGGTTGGGCGAGCAGCTCTTCGGCTTCACGCCGTTCGGCTGGCGGTTCATGGTGGCGGTGCTCGGCACGCTGTCGGTGCTGATGCTGTGCCGGATCGGGCGGCGGCTGTTCCGTTCGACGTTCCTGGGATGCCTGGCGGGGACGCTGCTCGCGTTCGACGGTCTGCACTTCGTGATGAGCCGCACCGCACTGCTCGACCTGGTGCTGATGTTCTTCGTGGTGGCCGCGTTCGGGGCGTTGCTGATCGACCGGGACCGGTCGCGGCGCAGGCTCGCCGACGCGCTGCCGGTTGACGAGGAGGGGGTGCTGCGACCCGACGTGGACGTGGCGGAGCATCTGCGGCTCGGGTGGCGCCCCTGGCGGATCGCCGCCGGTGTGCTGCTGGGGCTGGCCTTCGCCACCAAGTGGAACGGCCTCTACATCCTGGCCGCGTTCGGTCTGATGACGGTGCTGTGGGACGTCGGCGCGCGGCGGACGGCGGGCGCGATCCGCCCGTACACGGCGGTGCTGAAGCGGGACCTGCTGCCCGCGTTCGTCTCGACGGTCCCGGTCGCGGTCCTCACGTATGTCGTCTCCTGGACGGGGTGGATCGTCACCGACAAGGGCTACTACCGCGACTGGGCGCAGACCGACGGGAAGGGCGGCGCCTGGACCTGGCTGCCGGACTGGCTGCGCAGCCTGTGGCACTACGAGTACCAGGTCTATGAGTTCCATGTGAACCTGACCTCCGGCCACACATACGAGTCCAACCCGTGGAGCTGGATCGTGCTGGGCCGGCCCGTGTCGTACTTCTGGGCGGAGCAGCCGGGCTGCGCGGAATCGGCGACCGGCAAGTGCTCCCGCGAGGTGCTCGCCATCGGGACGCCGCTGCTGTGGTGGGCGGCGTGCTTCGCCCTGGTGTACGTGCTGTGGCGGTGGATCTTCCGGCGCGACTGGCGGGCGGGCGCGATCGCCTGCGGAGTGGCGGCGGGCTGGCTGCCCTGGTTCCTGTACCAGGAGCGGACGATCTTCCTCTTCTACGCGGTCGTGTTCGTGCCGTTCCTGTGTCTGGCGGTGGCGATGATGATCGGCGCGATGCTGGGCCCGGGGACGAGTGCGGTTGCTACGGGGACGGGCACTACGGGGACGGGCACGGGTAAGGGCCAGAGAACTGGTGCGGGCCGGGAAACCGGTGCGGATGCGGGCCCCGGACCGACGTGGGAGACCGGCCCGCCGGGCGGTGATGTGTCGAGCGATCGGCGCCGGATGGCGGGGGCGGTCGCGGCGGGCGTGCTGGTGCTGCTGATCATCTGGAACTTCATCTACTTCTGGCCGATCTACACGGGCACCCCGATCCCGGACGACGCCTGGCGCGAACGGATGTGGCTGGACACCTGGATCTAGCGGGGCTTGGTCAGAACCAGCGAGGGGCCGCAGTCGTCGACCGCGGCCCCTCGGTGGTTGTCGGTCATCCTCGGTGCTCGGTGGCTACCCCTGGACGGCCCAGAGACGGCCCAACGCCGCCGCCACTCCTTCCGGAACGGAGGAGCCCCACGCCCGCTGCGCCGTCTCGCTCCAGACACCTGACTCGACCGTTCGAGGATCCACAGCCTCACTCGGCGCCGTGAGTTTCGGTCCCGCACTGCACCTTCTCTGCCAACCGCAGACTGGCCCTCACAGCACACCAGCTGCCTCTTCGTCCCGAAGCAACTTGGACGGGGCCCCGCGAGTCCGGCCTACTTCTTGCGGCGCTTGCTCGCCCTCTTCTTCAGTTCGGCCTGGCCGCGCTTCGTCCAGTCACCTTGGTGGCGGTAGCAACGCGACGTGCCTTTCATCGTCTTGTTGCGGCAACTGCCTCGGTCCGTCGGCCAACCGCACTTCCCCTGCTTCCACTCACACGGTCCTTCCCCCCTTCCACTGGTCCGTCTTGGGCCCGGGCACCTAGCCTGGGGCACCTTGTCTACGCAGGGCAGGGCGCATGGCCGGCGGCAACAGGCGATCCGGGCGCACGCGGGTCAGTACGTCGGGCGCGCTCTTCGAAGTGCACGCTTTCCAACTGCTTTGGTGGGGTGGTGTGCTGTGTCTGGGGCCGTTCACCTGCGTTCATGGGCAGATGGCCGGTGGGGCGCACCCGGGTCCTGGTCTTTTCTGAACGGCCATG
The DNA here is from genome assembly GCF_042889785.1 of Streptomyces sp. NPDC002476. Classification (NCBI taxonomy): domain Bacteria; kingdom Bacillati; phylum Actinomycetota; class Actinomycetes; order Kitasatosporales; family Streptomycetaceae; genus Streptomyces; species Streptomyces sp. NPDC002476. The sequence continues at coordinate 200,033 of NZ_JBIARH010000005.1, forward strand.
AACGCGGCTGAGTGAGACGGAAACTGAGACGGGCCTCGCTGTGCTGATCTGAGCGAGGCCATCGGGGCTACAGCCCGCGAAGCGCCTCGTAGAGGTCGCCGTAGGCGCTCCAGCAGTCGACACTGCCATCGTCGTTCAGACTGCCCATGTACCAGTCCTCATCGTTGACCGACTTCACCAGACACAGTCCGTGGAATCCAAGGATGATCTCAGGGTGGAGCCGTTGGTCTTCTCCCGGCCGGCCCACCCACGTCACGACGCGATCGGTGTCGAGAGCCATGGAGTCCCGATCTCCGGAGACGTCGCGGATCTCCTCCAAAGTCCACCCTGCCGGTAGCTGCCCGCCTGCCATCACATGATGATGACAGCTACCGCAGCTGAGTTGGGCGCTCCTGAGCCCCTTCAGAGCACCGCTTTAGGAGTTCGATCCGAGTCCGCTCCGACTGTGGTCATCGGCTGGTGCGACAGCCGGACAGAGACGCTGATGTACGTCCCCGTCCGGCGCCGTTTATGTCAGCGACCTTCTGATCCGTAGCTCTGACCGGATCGGCTGGCGACGGCCATACCGGCCGCTCTGAGGCCCCGGAGGGACGCTACGGACGGGGTCGGTTGCTGTGGTTGCGGTACGGAGCTGCTGTACAGCGAACAAACCGGAAGCCTGTCCCGCCAGCTCCCTCATTGGCCACGGACAGCCGCGCCTTCCGCCATGTCTGTGGCACGCCGGGCGGTCACCAGGTAGCCCGAGAAGCGAACGTCCGGCCTGCCCTTCGCCCACCCGTCCGCCTCTTTGACCGGAACCAGCACGGTCGTGCCCGGAACGGGGTAATTCACCTTGGTCGTGGCGCCCGGGGGTACCCCGTAGCGGCAGTGCACCTCGTCGATCGACAGCACCTCCAACCTGGTCGGTACAGGATCCTGCTCCTGGCCGTGATGCTCCTCGCGGAAATCGATCCCAGCCGCGCGCTCGCTACCGACGACGTCGGCATAGTCCTCCGGATCGACCTCCAGCAATACCCACGAGACAACATCCCCCGGCGCGAAGCTCTCTCCGCAGCACTGGATCTGCCAGTCATCGACCCAAATCGTCAACGTCATGCCGCCATTGTCCGTCGAGCGCCCTGCGCTCATGCGGGGCCTCGTAGATGATCTACGACACCCCCTTCAGGAGTTCGATCCGTGCCCGTGCCGCTGGCTCCCGCCCTCAGTGCGACTGCCGGGCAGGGATGCGGGTGCATGCAACCGTCTGGCCTCGTTGATGTCAGCCGTGGATGTCAGAGGTCACTCTGCGAGCAGCGCCTGAGCAGACGCGCTGGTCGGAGCGGGCCGCCGAGGCGCGCCGACTCATGTCGGCGCTCTCGAAGGCCGAGGGCGCCGTGGCTCCAGCGGGGCCTGACATCGTGGCCGCGGAAGTGTTCCTGACGCGGGGGAGAACACCCGGGCCCTGAGCCAGTACCTCGGTCACGCCGATCCCGGCTTCACGCTGCGCACGTACACCCATCTGATGCCCAGCAGCGAGGGGCGCGCCCGGAAGGCCGTCGAAGCCGCCTACAGGGCTCCCGGGACCATGATCACGGCCCAGAGGCGGCCCAGTAGGCCCCACGCGGCCCCGCCGGGCAGGAAAACCGCTGGTCGGGGCCGTTTGCGCCGCAGTACGCGAGGCTTCATCTACCTCTGGCCGATCTACACCGGCCCCCCGATCCCCGACGACACCTGGCGCGAACGGATGTGGCTGGACACCTGGATCTGACGAGCACCCCCAGTACCGCTCCCGGCACTGGATCCGACCGGCGTGTCCCGGCACGTCCCGATGCGTTCAGGCTGCACATATCCCGTTCCGATAACGGCGGTCCCGGTTGTCGGTGGTGTCCCGTAGGGTGCCCAGCGGCATCCGCTTGAACACGTTCACTTGAACGCGTTCGAGGGGGAACTCCTGGGGAGGGGACTGCAAGGATGCGCAGTGGAGCGAAGGTGGCGATCGTCGGCGGTGTGTTCGCGGTCGTGGCCGGCGGGGTGGGTTACGGGGCGTACAACGTCCTGAACACGCTCAACGACGCCAACGGCGGATCGGGGACGGGGACCACTTCCGCCGAGGTGCGGACGGGACCGGTCACCAAGGCGGAGATCGACGACGTGTCGAAGAGGTTCCTCGACGCCTGGGCGGGCGGTGACTCGGCCATCGCGTCGCAGCTCACCAACAACGCGACCGAGGCCGAACCGGTCCTCGCCGGCTACCGGGACGAGGCCCACGTCAGCCGGGCGGTGATCACTCCGGGCGCGGCGGTCGGCACGAAGGTGCCGTACACGGTGAAGGCGACCGTGTCGTTCGGCGGGAAGTCGAAGCTCTGGTCGTACGCGTCCGAACTGACCGTGGTGCGCGGTCAGACCACCGGCAGGCCGCTGGTCGACTGGAAACCCGCCGTGATCCACCCGGAGCTGACGGCCGGTGCATCGTTGAAGACCAAGGAGGCGTCGTCGCCGTCGATCGAGGCGGTGGACCACAACGGCAAGGTGCTCACCAGGGAGAAGTACCCCTCCCTGGGTCCGATCCTGGACACGTTGCGCGAGAAGTACGGGAAGAAGGCCGGCGGCACCGCGGGCATCGAGACCGTGATCGAGAGCGCGGAAGCGGGCGGCCCGGACAAGACCCTGGTCACCCTCGGCGAGGGCAGGCCGGGCAGGCTGCGGACCACACTGGACGCGAACGCCCAGGCGGCGGCCGAGACCGCGGTGAAGAAGTACAACCAGGCGTCGGTGGTCGCGATCAGGCCGTCCACGGGTGCGATACGGGCGGTCGCCAACAACCCGGCCGACGGATTCAACGCGGCGTTCCTCGGCAAGCAGGCGCCCGGCTCGACGATGAAGATCGTGACCGCGGCGACGCTGATCGAGAAGGGGCTCACCTCGGCGAACCAGAAGATCGAATGCCCGCCCACCGCGATGTACATGGGCCGCACCTTCAAGAACCTGGACGACTTCTCCATCCCGGACGGCACCCTGACGACGAGTTTCGCCCGGTCCTGCAACACCGCCTTCATCAAGCTGATCGACGACACCAAGGACGACGCGGCGCTCGCCAAGGAGGCCCGTGACGTCTTCGGGATCGGCCTGGACTGGCAGACGGGTGTGGCCACCTTCGACGGCAGCGTGCCGGAGGCCACCGGGGGCGAGGCCGCCGCCCAGTACATCGGCCAGGGCACGATCCAGATGAACGCCCTGAACGTCGCGTCCATCACCGCCACCGCGAAGAACGGCACCTTCCACCAGCCGATCATCGTCGACCCGGACCTCGACGGCCGCCCCATCGCCAGGGCCGCCCGTTCGCTGTCCCCGTCCGTGTCCCAGCAGCTCACCAACATGATGCGGCAGACCGCGAGTTGGGGCACGGGCAAGGCAGCGATGGCCTCGGTCGGCGGCGACAAGGGGGCGAAGACGGGTTCGGCGGAGGTGGACGGCCAGGCCACGTCCAACAGTTGGTTCACCGGCTTCAGCAACGACCTCGCCGCCGCCGCGGTCGTCCAGTCCGGCGGCCACGGCGGCGACGCGGCGGGCCCGGTGGTGGCGGCGGTGCTGCGGGCGGGGCCCTGAGCACGGCGCTGTCGATACTTCGGTTCTCTTTCGTGGTGGCGAGTGAGCAGCACGGCCCCGCCCATGCGCCACCGGGAGGCATCACGGGCGGGGGCTCCGCTTTCCCTCACCGCCCGTCCGGCGGCGCGTGACCGGACGAGCGGGCGGGGCTCCCCAGGCCGTTATTCGCCCGGCGTCCGCATGAACTCCGTTACGGGCAACGGGCGGGCGGTGAGCCCGTACCAGCCCACCTCGTCCCGGGTGATGAACTCGAACTCGGCCCCCGCCGCGAGCTGGTGCAACGCCTCGCCCTGACGCGCGTCGTCGACGGACCACGCGCGCAGCTCGGCCGGGGCGTCGGGAATGGACAGGGGCACACGCTGTAATCCGTACGGGGGAGTCCACGGGGTCCCCGGGTTCAGGTCCAGACCGTCCGCGAGCCGCTCGGCCTGACCCCGCAGCCACCGCAGCGCGAGCCGGGGAGACGCGACGGGCACCCCGCCGAGGCAGAGAGCCGTCCGGCCGTCACCCGCGTACGCCTCCACGAGGATCAGCCCCGTCACAGCAGCTCACCACGGCTGCGCGCATTGGCGCGGCCCAGCTCGGCACGCAGACGCTCTATCGGATCGGCCGGCCGGACACGGGCGGGATCCGCCTCCCACTCGGCCCCGCCACCGACCGGCCGCAACGACCAGTACGGGCCGGCGACCCCTCGGAACTCCCCCACGCGGTCGCCGTGGGCGGCATCCACCATGAGCGTGCCGGGGGCCGGGGGCCGTGGGGGCTCCTGCCCGTTCGGAGGGCCGTTCTTTGCAGGCACGCCTCGGCGAGCGTCGGGCGTTCGACCTTCCCGTCACGCTGCTGACCCTCCCGGACCGGTCTGCTGTCGCCTACGCAGAGTCCGCACAGCAAGGGCGATTGGAGCGCGATACGCGGTTCGTTCAGCCGCTGTTGACGGCCTACCATCATCTACAGGTAGAGGCAGCCTCCCAGGTAGCGTCAATGACCGTGATCAACGAGTTGCGAAAAGGCATCCTGTGACCACCGATTCCCCACACTGGTTCAAGTCCTCATACAGCAGCAACGGCGGCCAGTGTGTCGAGGTTGCCTCCAACCTCGCCGCCATGTACGACATCGTCCCCGTTCGCGACTCCAAGAACCCGAACGGCCCGGTGCTGAACGCCTCCGCCGACGCGTTCACGTCGTTCGTGACTGGTATCAAGTCCGACGATTTCAGCGCCATCTGACTGCAGGTCCTGCGCGCCCGCACCGAACACGACGAAAGCCCCGCCACGCCCCCGGATCGGAGGCATGGCGGGGCTTCGCCCACGCCGCACAACCGTACGTCGCGGGGCGGACCAGGGCGGGGGAGGCCGAGAGCGAGGGCCGACGGCCGAGGGCCGGCGGGACTCCGATGGGGTGAACGGGGCCGCAACCGCCCCGATGCGCCCGCCCCGGCGGGGGTGGGGCTGCTTGGATTCCCGTGTCTCGCCTCGCGCACTCCCCCGACATGGAAGAGGACACCGCCATGCCCAAGCACGCCCGTCCTGCAAGGGTCCTCGCCGCAGCCGTCCTGGCCCTGGCCGGGCTCGCCGCGGCCGGTCAGGCACCGGTCTCCGCGGCGCCCCTCTCCGGCAGCGACCTGATCAACAAGATGGACGGCAGCCGCCTGGCCCTGCACAACGACAGCACCGCCGACGGCGCCACCGCCATCACCCTGCGCGACCCCGCGTGGAAGTACAACACCGAGCGGTGGACGATCGACCTCTCCGCCTGGCAGGCGGACGCCCCCAACACCTACACCGCCACTCTGCGGAACGAGGCGGCGAACAAGTGCCTCCAGCCGAGCGCCGCGACGCCGCAGCGGGGCACCACGGTCGTCGTCCGGACCTGCGACGGCTCGCAGCTCCAGAAGTGGAGCCTGTACGCGGAGCGGGTCGGCGACAGCCACACGGGCTGGTGGACGTACCGCCCGATGGTGGACAAGAACCTCGCGCTCAGCCTGAACCGGTACAACGACGGCAGCTGGGACAGCCTCTACCTGAACATCGCCCAGCCCAGCTCCGACCGGCTGTGGCGCAGGGCCACCGACGACACCCCGCTGGCCAACGGCTGACCCGGCGGCCGGGCGTACAGCCCGTCGCCGTGTGAATCGTCGATGCCCGCTCCGCCGTACACCACGGCGGGGCGGGCATCGTGCCGTTGTCCCCCGATCCTCCCCCCTACTCCTCCGAAATCGCTTTCCGGAACCCGTAGTTGACGGCGGTCAGTCCGCCGTCCACCCGGAGCGTCGTCCCCGTGATCCAGGCCGCGTCGCGGGAGGCGAGGAACGCGACGGCGGACGCGATGTCCTCCGGCTCGCCGACCCGGCCGAGCGGGTAGAGGCCGCCGACCCGGGCCAGTTCGGCGTCCTTGCCCGCCCAGGCGTCGGTACGGACCGTGCCGGGGGCGACCAGGTTGACGCGTACGCCGCGCGGTCCCGCGTGGCCCGCGAGGGTACGGGTCAGGCTGGCCAGGCCCGCCTTGGCGGCGCTGTAGCCGTGGTTGCCGAAGTCCTGTTCGCCGTTGACCGAGCCGATGTTGACGATCGCGCCGCGCCCGGAGGCCACCAGGTGCGGGAGGGCGGCGCGGGCGCAGCGGTACGGGCCGGTGAGCGTGATGTCCAGGTCGCGCTGCCAGGACTCGTCGGGTTCGTCCTCGAAGAGCGGAGTGTCGGCGGTGCACGCGTACGCGTTGTTCACCAGCACGTCGAGGGAGCCGAACGCGGCGACCGCGTGCGCGACCGCGGCCTCGACCGCCGCCCGGTCGGCCACGTCGCAGGGCAGCGCCTCCGCCGTCGCGCCCGTGGCGCGTATGGCGGCGGCGGTGTGCCCGGCGCGGTCGCCGTCCAGGTCGGTGACCAGGACCCGGGCGCCCTCGGAGGCCAGGCGGCGGGCCGTGGCCGCGCCGATGCCCCGGCCCGCTCCGGTGATGAGCGCGCCGTACCCCTCGAACCGTGAACCGGCCCGAGGGGAAGGGGAGTCGGTGCGGGCGGCGGGGGAATCGGAGGAAGCAGCAGAAGTCATAGCGCCGAACGTACTGCCCTGATCAGCGCCTGGGCACGGGGATCGGCGGTGACTCCCTTCTGCAGACCATTCGTCACATAGCCGAGCGCTATGCCGGATTCGGGGTCGGCGAAGCCCAGCGATCCGCCCCGGCCGGGGTGCCCGAAGGAGCCGGGGGCCAGCAGCGGGGCGGCCGGTCCGTGCAGCATGTAGCCCAGCCCGAAACGGGTGTTGACGACCAGGACCCGGTCCGGTCCGACCGACTCCTCGGTGCGGGCAAGGGTGAGCGTGGCGGGGGCGAACAGCCGGTGTCCGTCGACCGGGCCGATCATCGCGGCGTAGCAGCGGGCCAGGGCACGGGCGGTGGCGATGCCGTTGGAGGCGGGGAGTTCGGCCGCCCGGTAGCCGGGGTCGTTCTCGTCGGGCAGCGGGTCGATGGCCCCGAAGGCGCGGCGGGTGAGGGACATCGGGTCGCGGTACGCCTCGGCGACGGACCGCTTGGGACGCAGCCGCAGGGCGCCGCCGCCCGGTCCGTCCGGAGTCCCGACGGGACCGATCCGTCCCACCCGGTGCGCCTCGTCGGCCGGGAGGCCGAACCAGAAGTCCAGGCCGAGCGGGCGGGCGATCTCCTCGGCGATCCAGCGGCCGACCGTGCGCCCGGTGACCCTGCGCACCAGTTCACCGATGAGGAAGCTGTAGGTCTGGGCGTGGTAGCCGTGTCCGGTGCCGGGCTCCCACTGGGGACACTGGGCGGCGACGGCCTGCGGCCCGGAGATCCCGTCGGTGGCCTCGGAGGGGGTCAACGGGCAGTCGAGGGCGGGGATGCCGGCCCGGTGCGCGAGGAGGTGGCGGACCGGGACGCGTTCCTTGCCGCCCGCCTTGAACTCCGGCCAGTACGTGCCGACCGGCGCGTCGAGGTCGAGCTGGCCGCGCTGGTGCAGCAGCAGCGGTACGGCGGAGGCGATGCCCTTGCCCGCGGAGCGGACGATCTGGACGGTGTCCACGGCCCACGGTTCGCTGCCGTCGACGTCTCTCGTACCGGCCCACAGGTCGACGACCTTGCGGCCGTCCCGGTAGACCGTGACGGCCGCGCCGCGTTCGCCGCGCTGCTCGAAGTTGCGGACGAAGGCGTCCCGGACCGGTTCGAATCCGGCCGCCACCGTGCCGCGTACGTCCACGCCTGCTGCTGCGTTCCCGCTCATCCCTCCATGGTGCATCCCCCGGTGGGGTGAAAGGGTGGCGGGTCACCGGATGTTCACGGTCCCGGGGCGCGCGGACGCACCCGGGTCCGACCGGGCCGGGAACGTCCGCCGCGACGGCGCTCAGCGCGCCGGGGCGTCCACGGTGACGGAACGCGGGTCGAAGCCGAAGGGCAGCTCCAGGCGGTGGGCGCGCATCAGCTCCTCGTCGCAGAGCAGGTCCTGGGTGCGGTCGTCGGCGGCGATGACGCCCTCGCTCAGGATCACCGAGCGCGGGCAGAGTTCCAGGGCGTAGGGCAGGTCGTGCGTGACCATGAGCACGGTGACGTCCAGGGCCCTCAGGATGTCGGCCAGTTCGCGCCGCGAGGCCGGGTCCAGGTTGGACGACGGCTCGTCCAGGACGAGGATCTCCGGCCGCATGGCGAGGACGGTGGCGACGGCGACGCGGCGGCGCTGCCCGAAGGAGAGGTGGTGCGGCGGGCGGTCCGCGTACGCCTCCATGCCGACCCGCTTCAGCGCCTCGGTGACGCGTTCCTCCAGTTCGGCGCCGCGCAGCCCGGAGGAGGCGGGTCCGAAGGCCACGTCCTCGCGGACGGTGGGCATGAAGAGCTGGTCGTCGGGATCCTGGAAGACGATGCCGACGCGGCGGCGGATCTCCGCGAGGTTGCGTTTCTCCACGGGGAGCCCGGCGACGAGGACGGTGCCCGCACCTGCGTCGAGGATGCCGTTGAGGTGCAGGACGAGGGTGGTCTTGCCTGCCCCGTTCGGGCCGAGCAGCGCGACGCGCTCGCCCCGGCCGACGGTGAGGTTCACCCCGAAGAGGGCCTGGTGACCGTCGGGGTAGGCGTACGCGAGACCGCTGACCTCCAGCGAGGGCGCGGCGGCGGACGTGGGCGTGGGTGTGCTCATGCGGTCCATCCGGCAGACGTGCTCATACGGTCCATCCCAGCAGACACACGACGAGGGCGAGGACGGGGAGGGCGGCGGCGTGCGCCCACTGGGTCCGGGAGGCCGTCACCTCGTCGATGACCGGCATGGAACCGGCGTAGCCGCGGCTGACCATGGCGAGGTGGACGCGTTCGCCGCGCTCGTACGACCGGATGAAGAGCGCGCCGGCCGACTTGGCCAGGACACCCCATTGGCGTATCCCGCGTGCCTCGAAGCCGCGCGAGCGGCGGGCGATCGACATCCGGCGCATCTCGTCGGTGATCACATCGCCGTAGCGGATCATGAAGGACGCGATCTGGACGAGGAGCGGGGGCAGCCTGAGCCGCTGGAGGCCGAGCAGCAGCGACCGCAGTTCGGTGGTGGAGGCGAGGAGCACGGAGGCGGCGACGCCGAGGGTGCCCTTGGCGAGGACGTTCCAGGCGCCCCAGAGGCCGGGGACACTGACGGTGAGGCCGAGCACCTGGGTCTGTTCTCCGGGCACCACGAACGGCATGAGCAGCGCGAACGCGACGAACGGCACCTCGATGAGCAGCCGCTTGAGCAGGAATCCGGCGGGGATCCGGGCCAGGGCGGTGACGGCGCCGAGCAGTGCGGCGTACAGCGCGAACGCCCATATCGCCTCGCGCGGTGTCGAGACGACGACCACGACGAAGCAGAAGGCGGCGGCGAGCTTGCAGTGCGGCGGCAGCTCGTGGACCGGCGATCGGCCGGGCCGGTGGAGCCGGTGCGCGTGGCCGGCGCCCATGTCAGGCGTCTTCCCCGCCGCGCGCGCTGCCGGCGGTCGCGGCGGCGATGGTCGCGTCCGGGGTGCGACGGCGGCGGATCATGTAGAAGACCCCGCTGCCCACCGCGACCGTGACACCGACACCGATCACTCCGGCGAGGCCGCCGGAGAGCCGGGCGTCGGAGACGTCCTTGACGCCGTAGTCGGCGAGCGGGGAGTCCTTGGCGGCGTGTTCCTCGGTCTTCTTGTCGATGCCCTGGTCGGCGGCGACCTTCTCCAGGCCGTCGGGGGACGAGGAGGCGTAGAAGGAGACGAAGCCCGCCAGGACGAGGGCGGTGGCCAGGCCGACGGCCCAGAGGCCCCGGTTGGAGCGGGCGGCGACCGGGGCGACGGGCTGCCGGGCGGGGGCGTCGACGAGTTCGCCGTCGACCCGGAGCTTGAGCGGGGCGGCGAGTCCGCGGGCCCCGTGCACCAGGTCGGGGCGCACGGCGAGGACGGCGCCGACGGTCAGCGCGGTGATCACGGCCTCGCCGACGCCGATCAGCGTGTGGACGCCGACCATAGCGGTGAAGGCCTTGCCGATCGGGATGTCCGTGGTGCCGCCGATCCAGTAGATCAGCGTGAAGGCGCAGGCCGCGGCCGGTACGGAGAGCAGGGCGGCGACGAAGGACGCGACGGTCGTGGAACGACGCGACCGCGGCAGCACACCGGTCAGCCCGCGGAAGACGGCGTACGCGACGACGGTGGTCACGATGCCCATGTCGAGCACGTTGACGCCGAGCGCGGTGAGGCCGCCGTCGGCGAACAGGATGCCCTGCATGAGCAGGACCACGGAGACGCAGAGCACCCCGGTGTACGGCCCGACGAGTATCGCGGCGAGCGCCCCGCCCAGCAGATGCCCGCTGGTGCCCGCCGCGACCGGGAAGTTCAGCATCTGCACCGCGAAGATGAACGCGGCCACGAGACCGGCCAGCGGCGCGGTGCGCTGATCCTGTTCCCGTCGCGCGCCCCGCAGGCTGACGGCGACCGCGCCTGCGGCCACGACTCCGGTGACGGCGGAGACGGGTGCGTCGATGAATCCGTCGGGTACGTGCATGGGGCCTCCGCTTCCTGCGGTCCCGCGTGGTCGCGGAGGTCGGATGTCGTGAACAGCTCAATGATAGGACCTTGTTGCAAACCCTTCGCAAGAGCGAGTGGGTCACAGCCCGAGTGACATCCCCGGCCCCGGCGTGCCCGGGAACCGGTGGATACACCCGTACCGGGCACCCGTCCCAAGCGCTTATGGAATGAAATATGCGACATTTGATGCGGGGAAGAACGCACACGAGGAGTTGGCCATGCCCCCCGTGATCCATGAAGAGGCCGAAGCCTGGCTCGTCAACGACACCCCCGATCTGCCGGCGGTGCCGGTGGACCTGCTGTACGACGCCGACACCGACCCCCGTAACGTCCACCTCGCCTTCCCGGGCGGCGTCGACTGGTCGTTCGACCGTGAGCTGCTGGAGCGCGGTCTGAGCGGCCCCGCCGAGCGTGGCGGCGTCCGGGTGTGGCCGTGCGGACGGACGCAGCTGGTCGTGGAACGCCACACGGAGGAGGGCGTGGAGGTGGTGCAGTTCGACAACGCGCCGCTGATCCGTTTCCTGCATCGCACGGAGGACGAGAACGTCGACGACGAGGGCGTCGGCGCCCACACCCACACCCACACCCACACCTGAGAAGCCGTACCCGAAGAAGGCACGACCGGGAAGCCGCACCCGGCCCCCTGTTGTACACGCGCCTGTACACACTCCACAGCCGCGCCACAGCCCCGCCACGGCCCTCGCCCGTGCTCCGCGCGCCCCGGACACGCCGGGGTCACGAGTTGCCGGGCCGGGGTCACGAGTTGCCGGGCCCCTTCCGCGCGGAAAGCATGGAGAGGTGAGTGACGACGTCGCGTATCTCCGTTTCCCGCACCTCCACGACGATCTGATCTGCTTCGCGGCCGAGGACGACCTCTGGGTCGCCCCCCTCGCCCCGGAGGGACAGCGCCCCGAACGGGCCTGGCGGCTGACCGTCGACCGCACCCGGATCGGCCACCCGCGGTTCTCCCCCGGCGGGACCCGCATCGCGTACACCACCTGGCGCAGCCTCGACCCCGAGATCCATCTCGTACCGGTCGAGGGCGGCCCGGCCCGCCGGCTCACCTACTGGGGCTCGACGGACGCCCAGGTCTGCGGCTGGACCCCCGATCCGGACGACACCGCGCAGATCCTCGCCGTCTCCTCGCACAACCAGCCCCTCTCGCACCTCTCCTGGGCCTACACCCTCCCCACCGACGGCAGCCCCGGCGGCAAACTGCCCTGGGGCCCGGTCTCCGCCATCGCGGCGGCCGACATCGACGGCGAGCGCCGCACCCTGCTCCTGACCGGCACACCACCGCACGAACCGGCCTCCTGGAAGCGGTACCGGGGCGGCGCCACCGGACGGCTCTGGCTGCACGGCAAGCGGCTGCTCCCGGACATCGGCGGCCACCTCGACTCGCCCATGTTCGTCGCCGGGCGGATCGCGTTCCTCTCCGACCACGAGGGCGTCGGCAACCTGTACTCCTGCCGCCCCGACGGCAGCGACCTGCGCCGCCACACCGACCACGACGCCTTCTACGCCCGGCACGCCTCCAGCGACGGCCGACGGGTCGTGTACCAGTGCGCGGGCGACGTATGGCTGGTCGACGACCTGGCGTCGCCGGACGCCGTCCCCCGCAAGCTGCAGGTGCGCCTCGGCGGGCCGCGCGCCGGACGCCGGACGTACCATGTCTCGGCCGCCAGCAACATCGCCTCGCTGTCCGTGGACGAGACGGGCCGGGCCAGCGCCGTCGCCGTACGCGGCAGCCTGTACTGGCTCACCCACCGCGACGGCCCGGCCCGCACCATCGCCGACACCCCGGGCGTCCGGGTCCGGCTGCCCGAGATGCTCGGCAGCGGCGGCCAGGTCGCCTATGTCACGGACGCGGACGGCGAGGACGCGATCGAGATCGCCTACCTGCCGCGCGCCAGCGGCGGCCGTCCGCCGCGCCGGCTGGCGTCCGGGCGGATCGGCCGGGTCCACGAACTGATCGCCGACCCGGACGGCGAACGCCTGGCGATCGCCACGCACGACGGACGCCTGCTGCTCCTGGACACCGACGAGGAGACGGCCACCGGCGAACCGGCCGAGCTGATCCGCTCCGTCAACGGCCCGGTCCGCGACCTGGCGTTCTCCCCGGACGGTGCCTGGCTGACCTGGTCGCACCCCGGCATCGGACGGTCGCTGCGGCAGATCAAACTGGCCCGCATCCTCGGCACCGGCGCCCCGGTGATCGTCGACGTCACCAACGGCCGCTTCGAGGACGAGAACCCGGTCTTCACGGGCGACGGCCGCTATCTCGCGTTCCTCTCCTGGCGCGGCTTCGACCCGGTGTACGACGTGCACACCGGCGACCTGTCGTTCCCGCTGGGCTGCCGCCCGTACCTGGTGCCGCTCTCCTCCGCCACCCCCTCCCCCTTCGCCCTCTCCCCCGAGGGCCGCCCGGCGGCGGGCGGACTCGACCCGGTCGACGACGTCCAGGCGACCGCCCCCGACACGGGCGAGGGGCCGTCGGGACCGTCGACGGTCAGCGTCGAGTTCGAGGGGCTGGAGAACCGGGTGACGCCGTTCCCGGTGTCCGCGTCGAAGTACTCGGGGCTGCGCCCGGTGAGCGGCGGCGGGCTGGTCTGGCTGCGCTGGCCGATCTCGGGCGCGCTCGGCGAGACCTTCGTCAACCCGGCGGACGTGTCCGGCCGTCCCACGCTGGAGCACTTCAACATCTCCCGGGCCCGCAAGACCGAACTCGTCGGCCATCTCGACTGGTTCGCGGTCAGCGGCGACGCCACCCGGCTGGTCGTCATGGACGAGGGCGAGCTGCGCGCCGTGCCCGCCACCGAGATCGCCGACAGCGACACCACCGTCTACCTCGACCTGCGCCGCATCCTGCACGATGCCGACCCGGCGGCGGAGTGGCGGCAGGCGTACGCGGAGGCCGGGCGCATCATCCGCGCGTACTTCTGGGACCCGGGGATGTCCGGCATCGACTGGGACGGGGTCCTCGACCAGTACCGCCCGCTGGTCGAACGGGTCGCCTCCCCCGACGAGTTCGCGGACCTGCTGCGGGAGGTCCTGGGCGAACTCGGCACCTCGCACGCGTATGTGACACCGTCCCGCCGCAACGAGGGCCCGCCGCACTACCAGCGGGCCATCGGCCTGCTCGGCGCCAACCTGGTGCGCCGGGACGGCGACTGGACGATCCGGCGCATCCTGCCCGGCGAATCCTCCGACTCCAAGGCCCGTTCCCCGCTGGCCGGTACGGGCATCCGGGCGGGCGCGGTCCTCACCCATGTCGACGGCCGCCCGGTCGACCCGGTGGCGGGCCCGTACCCGCTGCTGGAGGCGGCGGGCGGCACCACCGTCGAACTCACCTTCCGCCCGCCCGAGGGCGAAGGGGGCCGCCCCCGCCGCGTCGCGGTCGTCCCGCTGGTCGACGAGCGCCCCCTGCGCTACCAGGACTGGGTGGCCAAACGCCGGGAGGTCGTACGGGACTTGAGCGGCGGCAAGTGCGGCTACCTGCACATCCCGGACATGGGCGGCTCCGGCTGGGCCCAGTTCAACCGGGACCTGCGCATGGAGATGTCCCGCCCGGCACTGATCGTGGACGTACGGGGCAACGCGGGCGGAAACATCAGCGAGTTGGTGGTCGAGAAGCTGACCCGGACGATCCTCGGCTGGGACCTGACCCGCGGCGCCCAGCCCGTCTCGTACGCCTCCAACGCCCCGCGCGGCCCGGTGGTGGCGCTGGCCGACGAGGCGACGGCCTCCGACGGCGACATGATCACCGCCGCGTTCCGGCTGCTGAAGCTGGGCCCGGTGGTGGGCCAGCGGACGTGGGGCGGCGTGGTCGGCATGACCGGCCGCCACCGGCTGGGCGACGGCACGGTGATCACGGTGCCGATGAACGCGGCCTGGTTCGACACGTACGGCTGGTCGGTCGAGAACTACGGCGTCGAACCGGACGTGGAGGCCCTGCGCACCCCGCTCGACTGGGCCGAGGGCCGGTACGCGGTGCTGGACGACGCGGTACGGGTGGCCCTGGACCTGCTGGCCGCACACCCGGCGGCGACCCCGCCGACGTACGACTCGGTCCCGGACCGGCGGCGCCCGCCGCTGCCGCCTCGCTGACCGTTCGGCGCCCCCTGCCCCCGCGCCGATCGTTCGACAGCCCGCCCGTACGCCGCCCCTCGCCTCCCCGCACGCGAGCAGCGGTATCCGTGGTCTGCCTCACGTGCCGTCACAGCGACCCGTCACGCGGTGTCCTGATGCCGACAACCCGGCAACGGCCGACCACACGGCAGCGCCGACCCGGGTGTGCCGTACCCGCCGTCACCCGGCACCGGGCACGGCACCCGCTTCGGTTCTGCCGCCCGGGCCGGCCGGTTCGCCCTCCGGCCGCCCCCACCCGTCGGGCGCGGGCAGCTCGCACCACACCGTCTTGCCGCGCACGCCCTGCTCCACGCCCCACCGCGACGCCAGCGCCCCGACGAGCGCGAGCCCCCGCCCCGACTCGTCCTCGATGCCCGCGGCCCGGGGCGTGGGCCACACCCCCGGCTCCGGATCGCTCAGCTCCACACGGACATGACCGCAGTCCGTACCAGTGACGCGAAGACCGACCGGCGTGCCCTCACCGAGGTGCACGATCACATTGGCCAGCAACTCGCTGACGCAGAGCAGCAGATGGAGCGCGTCCACCTGACCGCACCAGTCGCGCAGTATCTGCCGCACCTGCGGTACGGCCTTCGGCACGGCGATCAGTTCCAGCGCGAACGGCTCGAACGGCTCGAACGGCCCGAACGGCCCGGCGGTCACGCTGCGGCCGCCGCACGCAGGACGTCGGCCAGCCGACGCGCGGTCGCCGCGTTGCAGTTGCCGAGCGCGACGAGCTGCGGCTGTCCCGCACCCCCGGCGAGGGTCAACGGATCGACGCCGAGGGACGGCAAGGTGATGCCGTGCGCCGCGAGGGCCCCGCGCAGGGCGCGGACGTCCGCGTCGATGTCGTAACCGACCGCCTCGTGCGGGGGCGTGTGGTGCGGGCTGTCCATGAGGGGGTCGTCCACCTTTCATTGCTCACTGTGACGAACCCTTCACACACTGCCGCATCACCTCCCGCCGTGAAAGGGTTTCCCGATCCACACACCACGGCGCGAACACGGGCGCGAGACGACGCCGTTCGCGGGGCGGGGTCCTGCCGTCCTCGACGGCGAACCGCCTGGTTGCCGTCACTTCAACTGCCCGTGATGCCCGGACGGTTCGAGGTCACTCACCGGCACGGACGGCTCGGATCAGGAGTGTGCCCACCGTGCGCTTGTCGTCCTCGGGGGCCGGAAGAACCATCGCCGTCACATCGAGGAACCCGTGTTCCTTGAGGAGGGCGGACCACACGTCGGGTTCGTAGTCCCAACGCTTGACGATCGCGGGATCCTCGTCGGGACCACGTGAGATGTAGGACGCCTGGCAGCCGTAGCAGCCTTCCACAGGTGGCCGCTGGGACATGGCGAAGACGCCGCCGGGACGAAGACCGGCGTGGACGGCCGGAAGCATCAGGCCCGGATCGCAGAACCAGGCAGCGCCGAACACGCTGTAGACCGCGTCGAAGACCGTGTACGTTCCTGCCAGGTACTCAAGGGCGTCATCCTGGTGCAGTTCCATGCCCCCGGCGTCGGCCCACCGGTCGCGGGCCTTCCGGAGTTGCCCGGAAGAGAGGTCCACCCCCACCGCCCGCATACCGAGGGTGGCGAGATGAGCCGCGTTCCCCCCGGACCCGCACCCGAGGTCCAGCACCGCCTGCCCCGGCTTCAGGGAGAGCACTTCGGCTCCGGGGCCGTGGTCGGCATACTGCGTCCAGTTGAACCATGTGGTCTCGCCCCGGTTGTTCGTCCGCCGTCGCTGCCCCTTTGTGGCGGAGTACACGTCCCATGCCGCGCCCTCGGTCTCTGACACGTCTCGATCCGTTGTCGCATTCGGAGAGCCGCCCGGCTCCGAGCCGGAAGGCTGATGGTTCGGGCGCTACTTGCCTCGCGTTCCGGCCAGATACGCAGCGAGTCTCGGCTGGTCGCTCTCGATGCGTTCCAGGACGGCCTCCGCCGTTTCCCGGCGGCGGGTGCCCAGTTCGCGGTAGACGAGCCACAGACCGGTGCGTGCGACTTCCCTGCACCGGTCGCCCAGCTCGGAATCGCCCAGGGCGACCTCGTCCTCGTCCGACTCGCCCATCACGATCTGCTGAAGGAGCTCCAGAACGAGGTCCCGGGCATCGGCCGACAGTTCGTCGAGCAGGCCCGCCAGGAGGACCGAGATCACAGGGAGTGCGGCACTGCGCAACTGCCCCTGGACGACCACGACATTCTCAAGTTCCCAGTAGGCCGCCATGGCCTCGTCCTCGTCGGCGGCCGCCAACAAGCGACGCAGCGCGTCCGGCACATTGCCGGACCGGTTGCCGAAAGTACGGAAGGTCTCCCACTGGATGCGGGAGATCTCCACCTCGGCCAGGTTCCTGCCCACCGGACACCTTTCCTTTTCTCGCGTTCCTCGCGGCATTGTCGCAGCCCTCCGCGGTCAGGCTCCATCGACGGCGGGCAGCTACGCGTGCTCCGGCGTCCGCAGCGCGGCGCGTACCAGGGCGCGGCCTCTGGCGGCGGTACGGGCACGGATGGCGGTGTCGTCGTCGGGGCGGGTGCCGTCGGGCCCGGCGGCCGGGGTCGTGCAGTCGCGGCAGAGGCCCTTGTCCGGGACCGGGCGGCGGCACTCGTCGCACTCGGCCCAGCGGGGCAGACCGGTGCCGGGTGGCGGCTCGGGCATCGCGCACGCGGGGAACGAGGGCTCGGGCGGCGGGGGCAGTTTGCGGGTCAGGCGGTCGCGCAGGAGCGCGGCGGCGGAGTGGATACGGGCGGGCAGCCCGCCCAACAGGGCCCCGGCCAGGTCGCGGTGGTCGTACCCGCGTTCCAGCCAGGCGGAGACCAGCGGGGCAAGCGCGAGCGCCTCGACCGCGCCGAGCCGCAGGCGCGGTTCCGGGCCGATCACCCGGAACAGCGTGGCCGCAGCCACACCATGCGCCTCGGCGGTAAACGGATCAACGCTCCCCTGGCCGTCTCCGGTCCGGGCGTCGGCTCCGACTCCACCTCCACCTCCACCTCCGGCTCCGGCTCCGGCTCCGGTCCCGAAGGTCTCCGGCGCCGTGGGAGGCGTCGACGCTGCGGGCGTCTCCGGCAGCTCGCCCGAACCCTGCCGCCGACTCCGACCCCGACGGCGACTCCGACTCCGGCGTCGACCGGGGAGGGAGGGTTCTTTCCCACAGTCCTTTACGGGGTTGGCGCCAGGCCCACCAGAGGTCGGCGCACCGGAACCCGGACGGTTGATACCCGGTACGACCTGGCAGGCAAGGCCCGAACCGGAACCCGGGACGGGCTGCTGCGGGGTGTCGTAGACATGGGACTCGCTGACGAAAGTCCCGTCTTCGCGGCGCACTTTGAGGACTCGGTAGTACCCGAACGACGCCAGCTCCCGCAGCGCCTTCGCCACCGCCAGCCGACCCTGCGGACTCGTGTCGGCCATGCGCCGACCGTCCTCGGACCAGCCATCAGGGCGGGAAAGAAGATCGGCAAGAAGGCCACGGGCGGTGTACGACAACCGCCGGTCCTGCAACAACGCGTTGGGCAGGACCGTGAAACCGCACGTATGGCGGCTACGATGAATCTGCATGAGGAGGGTTTCAGCTCCTTGTGCCAGGCCCCGGGGCGTTGCCGCGCCGCCGGGGTCACTTTATTGAGTTTCGGGGTCACAGAACGTACCACGCCCAACACGTTCGGTCGCCCAGAAGATCGAGCCGCGAACCGTCAACCATTCGCAGCGCATTGTGACGAACCCCTCACCCACTGCCGCGACGGCCTCTACCGTGAAGGGGTTTTCCGCTCCACTCGGCACAGCGCGAAAGGTGGTCAACCGTGGCTACGCGCAAGGAGATCGACGGCTCCGAAGGCGTCCCGCAGTTCTACGGAAGCGAACTCCGCTTCAAGCGGGAACAGGCGGGCCTCACCCTCGAAAAGCTGCTCGACGGCAGCTACTACGGCATCACGTACCTCAGCGAGATCGAACGCGGTTACCGCCGCATGCCCAGCGACCTCGCCCAACACGTGGACCACGTACTGGCGACGGACGGCTTCTTCGCGCGGCACTGCGAAGACGTACGCAAGGCACGGCGCAAGGGCCACGCGGAGTACTTCGAACGCGTACTGGACGCGGAGAAGCGCGCCGAGGTCATCGCGCAGTGGTCCCCGACCGTCTTCCCGGGCCTGCTCCAGACGGGCCCGTACGCGCGGGCCGTAATCTGCGCCGAGCGTCTGCCAGAACTTCCGGAGGAGACCGACGCAAAGGTCAACGCACGACTGGCACGGGCCCAACTCTTCGAGGGGAACCATCGGAAGCCGCAGTACTGGACCATCCTGAACGAGTCCCTGTTGCGCCAGCCGATCCTGTCTCCTGAGCTGATGGCCGAGCAGCTCACCCACATCGCCACCCTCATCAAGCGCGGCCGGATCCTTGCCCAAATTCTTCCGTGGAACGCGGGAGCGCACGCCCTCATGCTGGGCAACGCCATGATCCTGGACTTCGCGGACGCGCCGCCGCTGTTCTACACGGAGAGCCAGCACCACGGTCACACCGTCGACGATCCGGGCCTCGTGAAGCAGTATCGGAGGTCGTACGATCTGCTGAGGGCCGCCGCCTTGCCGCCGGAGGCGACCCTCACCATGATCGAGGAAGCGGCAGAGGACTACCGAAATGGTGTGCAGCCGATTCGACTTGAGCGCCGCGACCTGGCGTAAGAGCAGTTACAGCAATTCCTCTGGTGGCAACTGCCTCGAAGTCGCCCAGGAGTTCGCGCACTGGCGCAAGAGCAGTCACAGCAACACCTCAGGAGGCGACTGCCTCGAAGTCGCAGATGGGTTCGCCACCTGGCGCAAGAGCAGCCACAGCAACTCCTCCGGAGGCGACTGCCTCGAAGTCGCGGACGGCCGCCCGGGCATCGTCCCCGTCCGCGACTCCAAGCGCCCCGAGGGTCCCGTCCTCGTCCTCCCCGCGTCCGCCTGGACCCCGTTCATCGATTCCGTCAAGGCAGCCTGACCGCCCCACAGTTGTTATCGCCGCTACGGCGGCACGAGCCGCCGCATGGTGATGAGCCGACCTTGACCGGGCTCTGTGGGAGCTGGTCCCCTTGTACGCGATGGGGCGTCGGATTCGGGGGCTGCCTTCGTGACGAGATCCGCAACTGGAGAGGCGTACCGCGCCGCGAGTGCCCGGCGTGACCGGGCCGATCCCGGCTTCGGCAGGACAATCCACGCATGAGGCTGCGACGAGGCGTTTCCATCGCTGTCGTGGCCGCCGGTGGAGCCGTGACGACGATGCTCGTGGGGCTCGTCACCAACGCGGTGTCCGAGTCGGAATGGCCCGGGTGGCTGGGGTCGTTGCAGCGGCATGCCTGGCTCTCGTTCGCTGTGCTGGGCGGGGCCATGACCGGATTGACCGTGCTGCTCGCCGCACTGTCGGAGTCGGGGACACCCGGGCGCCCCATCGAGCCGGTTCCCCGGCCGGAGGGAGGGACGGAGCCTCCGGGTGCCGCCCTCGTGCTGCGGTCCCTGCCGCGCGACACCATCGCGTTCACCGACCGGAACGCCGAGCTGGAGGCGCTGGTGCGGTCCGTGAGGGACTCGCAGGACAGCGGCTCGGCCCTGCCCGTGCATGTGATCGACGGGATGCCGGGAGCCGGGAAGACGACGTTCGCCGTGCACGCGGGGCACGTACTGTCGGAACGGTTCCCGGACGGGCAGCTCTTCGTGAACCTCAACGGGCACACGGCGGGCAGGTCCCCCGTGCAGGCCACCGAGGCGCTCGCCTCGTTGCTGGCGGCGACCGGGGTACCGGCTCAGCGGATCCCCGCCGGTGACGACGTGGGTGCGGTGACCGAGGCGCGTGCGGCCATGTGGCGGAGCCGGCTCGCGGGCAAAAAGGCGTTGCTCATCCTCGACAACGCAGCCAGCTACCGGCAGTTGGAGCCTCTGCTCCCCGGCGGGAGCGACTGTCTCGTGCTGGTCACCAGCCGGAAGCGACTGGCCGCGTACGAGGAAGTGGTCCTACCGGTGGAGGCGTTACCGAGGGAGCACGCGGTCGACCTGTTCGTGCGACTCAGCGGGAGGCCGCACGACTCGCTGGACCGGGCAGTCCTCGAACAGTTGGTGGAGCTGTGCGGATACCTGCCGCTCGGGGTGTCGTTGCTCGCCGCTCGACTGCGCCATCGTCCGGCGTGGGGACCGGAGGAACTGCGGGCGCGCCTGGTAGCGGCCCGGGACCGGCTGGGAGAGCTCCGGGCCGGGGAACGCGCCGTCGCGGCGACGTTCAACCTGTCCTACCAGGAACTCACCTCCGAGCAGCGGCACTTCTTCCGGTGCCTCGGCCTCTACCCCGGCACCGACCTCGACGCCTTTTCCGGGGCCGCGCTCGGCTCGCTCTCAGTGGCGGCGGCGCGCGAGCGACTCGACGCGCTCTACGACGCCCATCTCATCGACGAGCACCCGGGAAGCCGCTTCAGGCTTCATGATCTCCTACGCGACTATGCCCGCGGTCTCGCCGAAGAGGGAGGCGGCATGGAACCTGTTCAGGCCGTTCAGCGCATGTGCGCCTACTACCTGGCCGTCCTCGCCGTCGCGAACGGACACATCGGCCGAAGTGGTGCCGCCGAACCGGATCCTCCGGACGGCGCAGCCGCGTACGATACACCGCCCATCGATTCCCGTACCGCGGCCCTGGGCTGGCTGGAGGACGAGCGGGCCAACGTACTGGCCTGCATTCGGCGGGCGAACAGTCTCGCGCTGTACGAGCTGGTGATCCGCATGGTCGCGGGCATGGCGCCCTTCCTGCGCCAGGCCGGCCCCTGGGACCAGGCCGTCGGCCTCCATCGGACGGCCGCCGAAGCCGCCCGGCGCACCGGCGACCGGCGGGCACTGGCGGATGCTCTGGCCGAACTCGGAGTCGTACGGCGCTTCATGGCGGCCTACCCCGAAGCCGTCGAAACGCTGAGCGAGGCCGTGGCGGAGTACGACGCGGTCGGCGAGAAGCGAGGCAAGGCGGATGCTCTGAACCAGCTGGGCATCGTCCGGTACATGACCGCGGACAACGAAGCGTCCGCGCGGGCCCAGACCGATGCCCTCGCGCTCTACCGCGAGCTCGGCGACCGGCTCGGCCAGGCGAACGCGCTCGCGGACCTGGGCATGGTGCGCCGTCAGACCAGCCGGTTCGGCGCCGCCGTGGAGGCGCAGACCGAAGCCCTGTCGATCTACCGGGAGCTGGGTGACCGGTACGGAGAGGCGAACTCCCTGCGGGACCTCGGCATCGTGCACTGTCTTCTGGGCGAGTACCGGTCGGCCGCGCAGCACCACCACGAGGCGTTCGAGATCTACCAGGCGCTCGACGACCGGGCCCACCAGGCGTACGCCCTCAACGAGATCGGTGTCGTGCGACGCCTGACCTCCGACCTCACCGGAGCGCGGGAGGCGCACAACCGGGCCCTGGAGTACTTCACCGAGCTCGGCGAACGTTTCGGCCGCGCGAACAGCGTCCGCCACCTCGGGGTACTGGACCGCGTGGAAGGGAACGTCACCGAGGCGATCCAGTCGCTGAATGACGCCCTGGGCTCGTACCGCGATCTCGGCAGCCGTGGTGGCGAGGCAGTCTCGCTGGGCGAGCTGGGAGTGGCACGCGGAGTCGCCGGCGAGCGGGACGGTGCCGTCGATTCGTTCCGGCGGAGCCTGGAGATCCTGCGGGAGCTCGGCGACCGGTGCGGTGAGGCGGAGGTCCTGAACCACTGGGGGACGCTTCTGCGGTCCTTGGGCGACTGGACCGTCGCACGCGAACTCTTCGAGCAGGCCCTGGGGCCGGCCCGGGACATCCGCTGCCCGCTGGAGGAGGCGCGGGCCCTGGAGGGGATCGGTCGTTGCGACTGGACGGCCGGCGAGCGGGCGCGGGCTGAGCGTGCGCTGCGTGAAGCGCTCGCTGTGTACCGGCGGTTGGGCGTGCGCGGGGCGGCGGACGGCATCGAACGCCTGCTTGCGTCACGGGCGCGGTGAGCCGGGTACGTGGCCGGATCCGATATGCCGCCACGGGTGGCGACGCTGCTACGTTGCGGGCCGGTCCGCCGCCTCAACGACCACCGCGCTGCATCGAGGAGCGTCGAATGCCGTCACGCACGCCCGTTCCCGCGCCGCACGCCACGGAGCCCGTCACCGCAGAGCCCGTCACGGCAGAGCCCACGCATGGCTCGACCGTGCTGGACCGTGTCGCCGCCCGCGTACGACAACGGCTGGCGGCCGAGCAGACCACGCCGAACCGAATCGGCGAGGGTGGCCACCAGGCTTCGCTCAGCCGGTTCCGGCCCTTGTGAGCCCTGCCGCTCGATGACACCGCGCAAGGACATCGCGCCCTTCCGATCGTTCATTCTCAAGGTCGCGAACCGTTGCAACATCGACTGCGACTACTGCTACGTCTTCAACTCCACGGACCAGGCCTGGCGGCGTCTGCCCGCCCGGATGAGCGTGGACGTGGCCCGGACCGCGGGTCGGCGGATCGGCGAGCACGCGGCGGCACACGGTCTGCGGGACGTACACGTCGTACTGCACGGCGGTGAGCCGTTGCTCACCGGCCCCCGCCACATGGCGGACCTGCTCGACGCCGTACGGGACGGTGTGCCGACCAATGTGGCCGCCCATTTCGAACTTCAGACCAACGGGACGCTCCTCACGGAGCCGTGGCTCGACCTCTTCGAGCGATACGACGTCGTCGTGGGAGTCAGCCTCGACGGCCCGCCGACCGCGAACAACCGGCATCGGCTGACGCACGCCTCGCGGTCGAGCGCCGCCTCCGCCGTACGCGGAATCGAGCTGCTCCGGTCCAGACCACACCTGTTCGCAGGGTTGCTCGCCGTCGTCGACCTGGCCAACGACCCGGTCGAAGTCCACGACTACCTGGCGTCGTTCGAACCCCCGGTGATCGACTTCGGCCTGCCGCACGGGACTCACGACGAGCCGCCGCACCGCAATGACCCGAGCGTGCCCGAGTACGGGTTGTGGATGAGCCGCGTCCATGACGCCTGGCTCGCCCGGCCGACGCATCGGCACAGTGTGCGCATGCTGGAGGACATCGTGGCGCTGAGCTGCGGTGTACGCGGCTCGGTGGAGTCCCTCGGCCTGGCCCCGCCGACGAGCCTCGTGATCGAGTCCGACGGCACCATCGAGGACGTGGACACCCTGCGGTCCGTCGAAGAAGGTGCCTCCTGGCTGGGACTCGACGTCTTCGGACAGCCCTTCGACAAGGTTCTTCACCATCCGAAGCTCCTGCACCGGCGGCACGGGATGGCCGCGCTCGCCGAACAGTGCCAGGGCTGTCCACTGGTGGAGGTGTGTGGCGGGGGCTACCTCCCGCACCGCTTCAGCGCCGACCGCGGCTACCGGAATCCCTCCGTCTACTGCGCGGATCTGGACCACCTCATCCGGCATGTTCAAGGCTCCCTGCGCCGGCACGGCTGGGACTCGGACGCGGCGACACCCGTAGCCGAGGCCGTGCCGTCGCGCCAGGACCACGCGTTGGAACGAGCGAGTGAGACCATGAAAGAGCGACAGGAGATCCCGATGACCGTGACGATCCGGCCCGCCCGCAACAGCGATGTCGTGGCTCTGGCCGAACTGATCGAGGAAATCGAAAGGTTCTACGGATCGAAGGAAATCCAGCCGTTCGAGGAGCGCCGCTCTCAGGTGGAGGAGGCACTCTTCGGCTCCCCGCCCTTGGCGTCCGCGCTCCTGGTCGAGGACGAGGCTGGTGAACTCGTCGGGCTCGCAGCCTATTCGTTTCTCTGGCCCGCGGCCGGTTCCTCCCACTCCCTGTTCCTGAAAGAGCTCTATGTCCGCGGCACACTCCGCCGCCGGGGCGTCGGCGCCCGCCTCATGAACGAACTCCGTACCCTGGCCGCAGCGCGTCCTGGATGCAGCCGGGTCGAGTGGATGACGGACCGCGACAACCCCGGCGCGCGCGCCTTCTACAAGTCGTTGGGGTTCGAGGAGTTCGACGGGAAGATCGTCTACCGTGTGGACACTGGTACGACGTGAGGGTGGGGCGGGGACTGTGAAGCAAGAGGAGCGTTGTGATCGATGTGAGCTCACCATCGGGCTGGGCTGTGCGTGCCCGCCGGACGGAGCGGTACCAGCCGTACCAGCCGTGCCAAAGGCACGCCCGGCGGTTGCGCTCCGACAGGAATGGCGGCGCTTCCCCGCGGACACGATTCTGATCTCCCCGACGCGGTACGCGCATCTTCCCGGCTGCACCCATCTGACCGAGAAACTGGTGACCGCCCCTCGCTGGGGCTGGATCCCCACACCTCCGGCCGGGCTCTGGGACCGGCTGAGCAGTAGCCACCCGGCGACCGCGACGGAGGGAAACACCGCGCGGCAGGCGGTACGGCGGTGCGAGGATTGCCAGACAACGCGGATGTAATGTGCGCATCCACACCTGTCGCAACTGAGTTCCGAGGGTACGCGCGAGCGCACGTGTCCCGCAGGAACGAAGTGCGCCGATGAAGCTCTCGCAGAGCGACCGGAGGCGCCACGTCGCGGTTGCGATGGCCACGGTCGACGCGAGGAATCGGATGCTCGCGTCCGGCCTTTCCGGTGCTGGTCGTGTGGACAGGGTCTCGCCGGGCGCTGAAGGGGCGCTTTCGCGGTGGCCATGGACGGGACTCGGCTGCGGCCCGCGCAACTCGCAGAGATGAAGACCACCGTGGACACGCGTCTCGGCGGACGGTACGGCCTGGGCATCGCCCGGCTCCCCTTGCCCTGTGGCGGCTGGTACTGGACCCACCCGGGCAGCGTCCCCGGCTACGCCACCCGCGCCGGCGTCACCGACGACGGCCGCCGGGCCGTCGTGCTCTCCCTGTCCTCCCGGGTGCCGGCCTGGGAACCGGTGGAGAAGGCCACCGATGCGGCGATCCAGCACGCCCTGTGCCGAACATGACCACCGCGCCCGTGAACGAGCGGATTGTCAGTGGCACACAGCAGACTGACGCCATGTCATATACAGACGAGTTCCGTACCTTCGCCCGTCGGTGCGGGGTCTCCGACGACGCCATCACCCGCATCATGTGGAACTTGCAGCCATCCGCCCATCTGTCCATTCGCGAACTGTCCGAGGTCGGCCCCGAAGATCACGTGGTGGGTCACGTCGGCGGGCTGCCGAAGATGCCCGCCGAGGTCCCATGGGACGAAGGGATCTTCGTCGCCGATCTCGACCTGGCCGCGATACCGAAGCAACCACTGGACCTCGGGCTCCCCCGCGAAGGGCACCTGCTGTTCTTCACCGCTTCCGACTTCCGATACGCAGGCTATGCGGACGATGCGATGGTGCTCCACATACCGCCGGGGACCGAGACGGCCGAACGCCCCGAACCTGAAGAGGGGTACCTCGACGACGCGTGGGGGCCGCACTTCCTCGAACGGCGGGTGCTGGTCTGCCGCCCTGGTACGGCGTGGGACGTCCTCGACTGGATGTGGGACATCGACAACACCGGTCATCCGTATCCAGCAGCCGAGATGCCGGACATCGAGGACGTGCACGAGGAAGCCAGGGAACGGCTTCGGCCGCTCCTGGAGGCGGTCACGGAGTATGCCGAGCGGGTCGGGACCATCCCGCTCGTGAACCGGAGCTGCGGATTGCGAGGGGTGAAGCTGAACCCGGATTACCACAGCAACTACTACAGCGAGGAGTTCCAGGCGAGGTGCGAGGAAGCCGTGGTCATATGCAGGTCCGAGCCGGGAAGGTTCGACGACCTGCATGACAAGGCCCTCAAGGAGGGGCCCGAGGGAGCGTGGCTGAACCTTTTGGAGTTCGGCGAATCTCACCTCTTCTACGATGGCGACGGAGAGGTGGGCTGGTCCATTCCCCGGGACGACCTGCTGGCGCACCGTTTCGACCGCGTCCGGCAGACCTACTTCTGCTGACCCCGGGCTCCTGCCGCCGGGCGGTGCCCGGCCCGGCGGCACTTCGCGCCCGGTGGTCACGAAGCCTTGACCGGTCGGCCTTCCGTACGGCCCTCACTCGTCAACACCCCTGCGCCGGCGCCGGATCTTAAAGGGCTCGGTCACAGGTACACACCACGGCCCCGGACGCCGCTCCGGGCCTGTTCGACTCACTGCCGCTGTTCGCGACGGGAGCGGTCATGAACGTCCTCCTCGTATGCGGCTTCGCCGCTTTCGTACGGCGCCTCCAGCGCGTGGCACGCCGCGAACCCGGCCAGTGACAAGGAG
This sequence comes from Streptomyces sp. NPDC002476, assembly GCF_042889785.1. NCBI lineage: Bacteria > Bacillati > Actinomycetota > Actinomycetes > Kitasatosporales > Streptomycetaceae > Streptomyces > Streptomyces sp. NPDC002476. The sequence goes on from NZ_JBIARH010000005.1 coordinate 226,944, forward strand.
CGGTGAACGGACGGCAGCCGAGCCGTACGCCGAGCAGCGGCCCGGCACGCGCGTGCTCCGCCAGCCTGTTTTACTGAGCCGACGAATTCTCCGGCGCACGACGGGACGGGACACGGACGCAGCACGGCGGACCGTGCGCGGAAGGCGGCTCGTCCTCGCGTCCGGCCCGAACCGTTCCCGATCTTTCCGAGTCTCCGAATTCTGAACCAGTCCGCCGGCCGGCTCGTCCACCCGGCCGGTGGGCGCCTCCCGGCAGGAGCAACGAAGTGCAGCAGCTCACGTACGACGACATCAAGGCCGCCACCGACCGGATCACCGGACACGTCCGCCCGGTCGCCGTCGCCCCCGTCGACCCGGGAACGGTCCGTACGGCTTACCTCGGCGCCTCCGACGGCCGGTCCGAGGCTCCCCTGGGGGACGTCTGGTTCGCGCTGGAGTTCCTGCAGCACACCGGCTCCTTCAAGGCGCGCGGCGCGCAGAACTTCATCCAGGCCCACCGCGAGGCCGGCACCCTGCCGGACGCGGGAGTGACCATCGCCTCGGGCGGCAACGCCGGGCTCGCCTGCGCCTGGGCCGCGCGGCAACAGGGCGTGCGGGCAACGGTGTTCCTGCCGACGCTCGCCCCGGCGGTCAAGGTCGCCAGGCTCCGCGAACTCGGCGCGGACGTACGGATCGTGGGCGCGGAGTACGCCGAAGCGCTGGAGGCGTGCGCGGAGTTCGCCGCCTCGACCGGGGCACTCGCCTCGCACGCGTACGACCACCCACTGATCGCCGCCGGGGCCGGGACCCTGATGGAGGAGATCCACGCCCGAATCCCCGGCCTGGACACCGTGGTGGTCTCGGTCGGCGGCGGCGGTCTGCTCGCCGGTGTCGCCACCGCCGCCCGGCACCACGGAATCCGTACGGTCGCCGTCGAACCGGAGAACTGCCGGGCGCTGAACGCCGCCGTCGAGGCCGGTGCCCCGGTCGACGTGCCCGTCGACTCGGTCGCCATCGACTCCCTCGGTGCCCGCCGCGCCACCGCGCTCGCCCTGCACGCCGCCCGCCAGGAGGACGTGCGCTCCGTCCTCGTACCGGACAGCGAGATCGTCCGCGCCCGCCGGGCGCTGTGGGACCAGCACCGCGTCGCCGTCGAACACGCCGCCTCCACCGCCCTGGCCGCACTCACCGCCCCGGCCCCGTACGGCTACCGCCCGAGCGAGGGCGAGAGGATCGCCGTCGTCCTGTGCGGCGCGAACACCGACCCGAGCGACCTCGCGTCCAGGACTGACGACCGCTCCTGACACCTCGGTGACGGGTGGGCCCCGGCCGTGGACCGGCGGTCGGGGCGGTCCCGCACGGCCCGGTCCCGGCCCCGGCCCCGGAGCCGTCCGCTCAGGACGCAGACGTAGGCGTCAGCGTCGGCGTCGGCGTCGGCGTCGGCGTCGGCGTCAGCAGGCGGTCGAGGGCGCGGCGGGTGCGTCCGGGGGCCTGCGGGTCCCGTTCCAGCTGGATCGCGTGGTTGAGGCCCATGTAGAGCCCGATCAGCTCGAAGGCGATCTGGCGGGGGTCGGTGTCCGCGGGCAGCTCGCCCGCCCGTACCGCCAGGCGCAGGTCCACCACGAGGCGGCGCCGCCAGATGCGGAACAGCCGCTCCACCACGTCCCGGACCGGCCCGTCGGCCCGGCCGTCGAACTCGACCACCGCGGTGGTGAACAGGCAGCCACCGGGAAAAGCCTCCCGCTCGCGCTCCAGATAGTCGATCCACCGCTCGCAGACCGCCCGCAGACGGGTCAGCCCCGGCCCGGTGTCGGCGACCGGCTCCCACACCGACGCCAGGAAGATCACCGACGCCCTTTCCAGGGCGGCGAGTTGAAGCACCTCTTTGGTGCCGAAGTGGCCGAGCAGGCCGGACTTGCTCATCCCGAGGTCGGCGGCGAGGCGCCCGATCGTGAGCCCTTCCAGGCCCTCGACCGAGGCGACCGCGACGCTGCGCTCGATGATCCGGTCCCGCGTCCTGCGGGCCTCGACGGCGGAATTGCGCGGGCTCATGAGTTCCAGGGTATCCGGGGGCATGCCGTACGCCGCGTTTTAACTTCCGATCGGTCGTTCGCTATATTCGCGGCATCCTGATGCCCACCAAGGAGCTGCCATGCCAGGAGCTGCCATGCCAGGAGCCCGCATCGCCGCGCTCGGCCACCACCAGCCGGACCGCATGCTGACCAACGACGACCTCGCCACCATGGTGGAGACAAACGACGCATGGATCCGGCAGCGCACCGGCATCGCCACCCGCCGCATCGCGGACAAGGAGTCGGTCGCCGACCTGGCCGCCGCCGCGGCGGGCAAGGCACTCGCCGCCTCCGGGCTCGCCCCGCAGGAGATCGGCCTGGTCACCGTCGCCACCTGCTCGGCCATCGACCGCTGCCCCAGCATCGCCGCCCAGGTCGCCGGCCGCCTCGGCATCCCGGCCGCCGTCGCCTACGACCTCAACAACGGCTGCGCCGGCTTCTGCACCGCCCTGGCCACCGCCGACCACGCGGTACGCGCCGGTGCCGCCCGGCACGCCCTGGTCGTCGGCGCCGAGAAGATGTCCGACGTGACCGACTGGACCGACCGCAGCACCTGCGTCCTGCTCGGTGACGGCGCCGGGGCGGCAGTGGTGAGCGCGGCCGAGGGCGACTCCATCGGCCCGGTCGTCTGGGGCTCGGACCCCACCCGGCGCGACGCGGTCCGGCTCGTCGACGACTGGCATCCGCACTTCGCCCAGGAGGGCCAGACGGTCTTCCGCTGGGCCACCACCGAACTCCCCGCACTCGCCACGGAAGCCTGCCGCCGGGCCGGGGTGACCCCCGACGACCTCGGCGCGATCGTCACCCACCAGGCGAACCTGCGCATCATCGACTCGGTCGTACGCCAACTCGCCCTGCCCGAAAGGGTCGTGGTTGCCCGCGATGTCGTCGACTCCGGCAACACCTCCGCCGCCTCCATCCCCCTCGCCCTGGCCAAGCTCGTCGAACGCGGCGAGGTCTCCCCCGGCGCGCCCGTACTGCTGTTCAGCTTCGGCGGCGGGCTGTCGTGGGCGGGGCAGGTGGTCCGCTGCCCGTGACCGGCGGGCACTTCGGCCCGGCGGACCTCACGCATGAGGGGTGTACCCGGTCTCCCGGGCACACCCCTCACGGACAACGCGCGGACTCGCGGACGACACTCGGACCCGACGACACTCGGACTCACAGACCCACCGACCCGCCGACCCACCGACCCGCGAAGCCGCGGGACCGAGAAGTCGCGGAGCCGAGAAGTCCGAAGCCGAGAAGTCGCCGACGCGTCAGCGCTCGCCGCCCGGCGGTCGCGGCGTCAGCGGTCGTCGCGGCGTCGGTCGCGGATGTCGTTCTCCGCGTCCTGGAGCCGGTCACGCCCCCGCTGCGACGTCTGCTGAGAGCGGTCGGACGTGCCCTGGCCCTGGCCCCGGCCCTGGCCCTGACCCTGACCCTGACCCTGACCCTGACCCTGGCCCGTCCGGCCGCGGCCCTGACCCTGGCCCTGGCCGCGCTCCTCGTTCGGCTTCTTCTTGGCCTGGTCGGCGAGCTGCTGCGCCTTGTCCTTGAACTGGTCTGCGATGCCCATGCTGTTCACTCCTCGTGGGTGCGTGGGGGCGGTCCGTGAGGACCTCGACCACAGTCGCACGCGCCGACACCCGCCGCATGTCGATCAGTCACTCTCAGTCACGCCTTGCGCGCACCGCCCGTACGTCCTGATCCGCGGCTCCCCCGGCGCCCACGAGCCCGCTCCGCACACCCGCGAGGCGCGGCCCGAACCGGCGCATCTCGCGCTGTCCCACGACCCCGATCAGGGTCGGCAGGCAGCCGCGTACGGACTGCGTCCCCCGCAGCCACCACTGCGCGTACACATGCGCGGAACGCCGTTCGACACCGGCCACGATCCGGTCGACGGCCGGCCCCAGCGGATACGTGCGGTTCGCGGGCCAGGGCAGCCGCTGCCTCAACTCCCGCATGACGTCGTCCTGATCGGCGCCCCGCACCATGTCCGTGTCGGTCCAGGACAGATAGCCCACCCCGACCCGCACCCCGCGGTGGCCGACCTCCGCGCGCAGACTGTGCGCGAACGCCTCCACGCCCGACTTGGACGCGCAGTACGCGGTCATCATCGGCGCGGGCGTCATCGCGGCGAGCGAGGCTATCTGGAGGAAGTACCCGCGGCTCTCCATGAGCACCGGCAGGAACGCCCGCCCGGTGACCGCGCCGCCGATCAGGTTGACCTCGATGACCCGGCGCCACGCCTCCGGGTCCGAGTCGACGAACAGACCGCCCGTCGCCACCCCGGCGTTGGCGACGACGACATCGACCTTCCCGAACCGCTCCTTGGCCTCCTGGGCGACGCGGGCCATCGCCTCGTGGTCGGTGACGTCCGCGAACCAGTGGTCGCTGTCGCCGTGCAGCCGCTCGGAGACCTTCTTCAGCTCGTCCGGTTCCAGGCCGACCAGCGCGAGCTTCGCACCGCGCGCGGAGAGTTTGCGCGCCAGCAGTTCGCCGACGCCGCGCGCCGCGCCCGTGACGACGACGACCTGCCCTTCGAGACTCCGTGCACCGCTCATGTCACATCCTCCTCCTCGGCCGTGCCGTCGTCCGCCGCGGTACGAGTCCCGTCGCGCGCGGCATCCGTGCCGCCCGCGGGGACGTACGTGGTGACCAGCTCCCGGATCTTCGCGGTGACCGCCTCCGGAGCCTCCACCGGTGTCATGTGCCCCATCCCCGTCAGCACGGTCAGCCCCAGGGAGCCGGGCAGCGACGCCACGAGGGCATGGGCGTGCACGGGCGGCGTCAGCCGGTCCTCCGTCCCCACGATCACCGCCGTCGGCACCCTCAACTCCCGTACGCAGGCGTCGAGGTCGAGGTCCGCGAGGACATGAGCCCAGGCCCGCCTGGCCGTTCGGGGGCAGGCGTGCACGATCCGGGCGCAGGTCTCGACCCGATCCGGAGCCGAACCCGGTCCCATCGTCCCGTACTTCAGCATCCACCGTGACAACGGTGTGACCGGCCCGAGCGGTGCGGGCGAACGCAGGATCGCCCTGTGTATTCGGTCACGCACGCCCCCGGCCGGCAGCGGAACGACCCGCGACTCGGCGGCCAGCCGCGAACTGCCGGTGCTGCACAGCAGCACGGCGGCCGCATGGGCGCGCAGACCGGGCCGCCGCGCGGCGGCCATCACCGTCATGCCTCCCATGGAGTGCCCGGCGATCACCGCCTTCTCGCCCGGTTCCAAAGCGGCGGCCAGCACCGCTTCGAGGTCGTCGGCGAGCGCGTCCGTGCCGTACCCCTCGCCGCCCACCTCGGGCGAACGGCCGTGCCCGCGCTGGTCGTAGGCGATGACGCGGTGATCCACCGCGAGGTCCCTGATCTGCGCGTCCCAGAAGCGGGTGCTGCACGTCCAGCCGTGCGACAGGACCACGGCGGGCGCGCCGTCCGGACCGTGCACCTCGACGTGGACGCGGGCACCGTCGGCGGAAAGCGCGGTCAGCGTGCGCATCGGAACGGGGGCGACGCCGTCGCCCCGCAACAGCCGGCTCATCCCGCGGCCTTCTTCCCCGCGGACCCCGCCATGGCGGGCGCCGCGAAACCTCCAAAAGCCCCGGAGGCGGCGGCCACCCCCGGCGCCGGCGCACCGGCGGCGACCGCCCCGACGGCGGCACCCGCTCCGGCGGAGCGTTCCCGGGCCCGTACGACCTCGTACTCCCCCAGGTCCACCGCCCGCGTCACCTTCCGGAACTCGGTGGTGGTGCCCGGCCAGACGGTGGTGTTGCGCCCGTTGGCGTCCAGGTACCAGCTGTCGCAGCCACCGGTGTTCCACACGGTGCGCTTCATCCGCTGCTGGACGCGACGGTTCCAGACGTCCACCGCGGAGCGGCGCGCGTCGAGGGCGACCCGGCCGCCGAGCACGTTCAACTGGCGCAGGTAGTCGGCCATGTAGTTCAGCTGGGACTCGATCATCAGGATCATCGAGGAGTTCCCGAGACCCGTGTTGGGGCCGATGACCGTCATCCAGTTCGGGAACCCGTCCGTGGTCGCGCCGCGCAGCGCCCGCATGCCGCCCTTCCACGCCTCGGCGAGCGTGGTGCCCTCCGCGCCCACCACCCGCTCGGCGATCGGCATGTCGGTGACGTGGAAGCCGGTGCCGAAGATGATGGCGTCGACCTCGGCCTCCGTCCCGTCGGACGCGACGACCGTGGAGCCGCGCACTTCGGCCAGACCGGAGGTCACGACATCGACATTGGGCCGGGCCAGAGCCGGGTAGTAGGTGCTCGACAGCAGGATCCGCTTGCAGCCGATGCGGTAGGAGGGGGTCAACTTGGCCCGCAGCACGGGGTCCTTGATGGCGCGCGCCATGTTGGACCGGGCGATCTTCTCGACCAGACCCAGCTCGTTCGGGTGCTTCGTGAAGGCACTCACCTGCAACTCCCGGATCCCCCACAGCAGTCCGCGGCGCGCGGTGCCGGTGATCGGGAGCGTGCGGTGAAGCCAGCGCTCGGCATCGCTGATCCGCCGGTCCATGCGCGGCATGACCCAGGGCGGGGTGCGCTGGAACAGCGTCATCCGGCCGACCTCGGGCTGGATCGCGGGCACGATCTGGATGGCGGAGGCGCCAGTGCCGACCATCGCGACGCGCTTGCCGGTCAGGTCGTAGTCGTGGTCCCAGCGCGCCGAGTGGAAGATCCGCCCGGGGAACCCTTCGAGGCCGGGGATGTCCGGCGTCTTCGGGTCCGAGAGCGGGCCGGTCGCGGAGACGACGACATCGGCCGTGAGGGTCGCCCCGTCGGCCGTCTCTATCCGCCAGTACAGCTCCTCGCGGTCCCACCGCATGAGCGTTACTTCGTGGTTGAGCCGTATGTGCGAACGCAGCCCGAAGGTGTCGGCCACGTGTTCCAGGTAGGCGCGGATGTGCTCCTGCCCGGAGAAGGTGCGCGGCCACTCGGGGTTGGGTGCGAACGAGAACGAGTAGAGGTGCGACGGCACGTCACAGGCACAGCCGGGATAGCTGTTGTCGCGCCAGGTGCCGCCCACGGAGTCGGCCCGTTCGAGGACGACGAAGTCCGTGATGCCTTCGCGGCGCAGCCGGACCGCGGCCCCGAGGCCGCCGAATCCGGATCCGATCACCGCCACTCTTACGTGCTCGTGCTGGGTCATGCTGCCGCCTTCCGCGATACGTCACACGACTCTGCCAGCAATCACTGGCGCGATGGGAGCCTAGAACAGCTCCGTACCGATGGGTAGGGGTACGGCGAAGTGGAGTTACCGCCGGTACGACGTAGGGTGCGGATGTGGTTGAAGGACGCGATCATCGTGAGTACCGGATGGAGGAGCTGGCCAAGGAGGCCGGCATCCCCGTGCGGACCGTGCGCTTCTACCGGGAGCGCGGCCTGATCTCGCCGCCCCGCCGGGAGGGGCGCATCGCCTGGTACGACGACCACCACCTGGCCAGACTGCGCACCATCGCGGGCCTGCTGGAGCGCGGCCACACCCTCACGGGGATCGCCGATCTCGCCCGCACGTTCGAGAGCGGGCGGGACGTCGCCGAGGTGCTGGGACTGGGCGAACCGACCGAGGAGACCCCGGTCCGCATGACGCCCGAACAGCTCGCGGACCACTTCGAGGGCGAGACCACCCCGGAGAACCTGGCCACCGCGCTGGAGCTGGGCTACCTGGCCACCGACGGCGACGAGATCGTCCACATCAGCCGCCGCCTGTTGGAGGCATCGGCCGAACTGGTGCGCGAGGGCGTACCGCTCGCCACGGTCCTCGCGGCCGGCCGCCGCGCCCGCGAACACATGGACGCCCTGGCGGACCTCTTCGTGAACGTGCTCGAAGCGCGCGCCGACGCCCCCGAACCGCCCCAGCTCCGCCCGCTGGCCCGCGCGGTGATGGACGCCGAGCTGTCCATGGCCCTGGACCGCCGACTGCGCCGCGAGCCCCCCGACCGGCCATCGGCGAACCGGGAGCCCGTGCCGTCCTGACGCGCCGCCGCCCCGGCACGCGGACCGGAACACCGCGAACGGGCGGGAACGGGGGCGCGGCCGGGCGCGGCGAGTGCGGCACGCCCGGAGACGGCCGGCCGGGAACGGAGGGGCGGAACGGACAAGCGGGAAAGGGTGCACGGAAACGGACGACGCAAAACAGGAGTCCGCGGTTCCGCCCCTTTGGTCCCGAATCCTGGTGGCGACTCCGGCCCGTGGTTCCGCCCTGCGGTTCCTGACCGTGGTTCCGGTCCGCGGTTCCGGACCGTGCTGCTGCCCCGGGGCGCCGGGCCCATGACCCACGGCCCACGACGCCCGACGCCCGACCCCCGACGCCTCCACCCGCAGCGGATCCGCTCACGCCAGGTCGTAGACCACCGTCACCGGGGCGTGGTCGCTCCACCGCTCCGGGTGCGTCTCGGCCCGCTCGACCCAGCCCTTGACCGCGCGGGCGGCCAGACCCGGCGTCGCCACCTGGTAGTCGATCCGCCAGCCGGCGTCGTTGTCGAAGGCCCGCCCGCGGTAGGACCACCACGAGTACGGCCCCTCCTGGTCCGGGTGCAGGGCCCGTACGACGTCGACGTACTCGGCCTCGTCGAAGACCCGGGTCAGCCATTCCCGCTCCTCGGGCAGGAAGCCGGAGTTCTTCTTGTTGGCCCGCCAGTTCTTCAGGTCGGCCTCGCGGTGGGCGATGTTCCAGTCGCCGCAGACCACGACCTCGCGCCCGTCGGCGGCGGCCCGGCCCTTGAGGTCCTTCAGGTACGGGAGGAACGCGGCCATGAACCGCTCCTTCTCCTCCTGCCGCTCCGTACCGACCTCACCGGAGGGCAGATACAGACTGGCGACCGTCACACCGGGGAGATCGACCTCGACGTAACGGCCGCTGGTGTCGAACTCCTCGCTCCCGGCGTGGCCGAAACCGCCGAACCCGATCTGCACCCGCTCCGGCGCACGCCGGGTGTAGAGCGAGACACCCGCCCGCCCCTTGGCGGCCGCGGGGGCGTGCACGGTGTGCCAGCCCTCGGGGTCACGCACCTCGTCCGGCAGCTGCTGCGGCTCGGCACGTACCTCCTGGAGGCAGATCACATCGGCCTCGGTCCCGGCCAGCCACTCGACGAATCCCTTCTTGGCGGCGGCACGGAGCCCGTTTACATTGGCAGTGGTCACAGTGAGCATTACGGCACGATACCGACATCCACCCAGCAGAGCTGCATACCTGTACCATACTTCGCATGATTATCCAGCCTCGGCCCTTCGATCACGCCGACGCCGTCAAGCTCAACGACCAGGTCCAGCGTGAATACGCCGAGCGGTACGGCGACGGCGAGGGCGATGTCACACCCCTCGACCCGTCGATGTTCGAGCCTCCGCACGGTCTGTATCTGCTCGCCTACGACGAACGGGGCCGTCCCGTCGCCACCGGCGGCTGGCGTTCCCAGGAGCGGAGCGACGAGGGCTACGCGGACGGCGACGCCGAGCTGAAGCGGATGTTCGTGATTCCCGAGGGCCGCGGGCAGGGCCTCGCCCGCCGCATGCTGGCCGCCCTGGAGGCCGACGCGCGCGCCGCCGGCCGGATCCGCATGGTGCTGGAGACCGGGGACAAGCAGCCCGAGGCCATAGCGCTGTACGCGTCCAGCGGCTACACCCCGTGCGAGAAGTTCGGCTACTACCGCATGCACGACAGCAGCCTCTGCATGGCCAAGCCGCTGCGGTAGGGGCGGTGGGGCCGTCCGTGCCCACCCCGCGCGTCGGCGACACGTCGACCGGAGCGCGAGTGATGTCGCAACACAAGATCACAGAACGCAACAACGCCGACCATCACCTCTGGCGCACCCACGTGCCCGCGCGCTCAGGTTCCATGAAGAGACGGACCACGAACAAGGGTCCCTACCGCGAGGTGCAGGTCAAGGTAGACGGACAACTCGCTGGAATCGCTGCGCCGTCTGGTGGCGCCCTGGTCGTCCAGCAGGATGTCCTTGACCTGCTGGTTCGACCGGTCGATGCCCGCGAAGGCGCCTTCCAGAACCTCTTCCTGGCCGGGCTTCGCCTTCAGTACCCGCTCTTTGATGATCTCCGCGAGGTTGCGGTCCTCCAGGTTGATGACGGTGAAGCGCTCCTCCAGATATTCGAGCGCCTGCTCCATGTTCTGTACGTCGGAGCCGAGGATGTCCTTGCCGACGAGCTGGGACAGGTCGCGCTGCCGGGAGATGAAGGAGACGATCGGCACCGGCCGGGCGGCGTTGCCGGACTCGATGAGCTTGACGAGCTTCTGGATCTCCTCGTTGACCCAGGTGCGCTCCCGCATCCGGGCCTGGAGCCAGAGGATCAGCTCGTCGAGGAACAGCACGACGCCGTCGTAGCCGAGCGTCCGGGCGTGCTTGCTGATCTCGCTGAGCCCGTCGTCCAGCGATACGAACGCGTTCACGTCTCCGGCCTTGCCGGTGGCGTACGACTTCATGGGGCCGCTGAGGAGGGCGGAGACGAGACGCTTGCCCTCGTCGCCGGAGGGTGCGGCAAAGGCGGCGTCGAGCTGGGCGCCGGTCCACGGGGTGGCGGTGGCGGAACCGATGGGAGCCAGGCCGCCGTCGGCGGGGGCTGAGCCAATGGGGGCCGGGCCGTCACCGATGGGGGCCGGGCCGTCGTCGGCGACGGGCGTACTGGGCGCGGCAGGCGCGGCGGTACCGGTGGTGGGCAGCAGCCGCGCGAACGCCTCGTCGCCGAGCGATTCCCGCATCGACCGGGCATCGGCCAGCAGCGCGTCCGACTTGTAGACCGCCGGGGTCGACGCGTCCGGACGCTCGGCACGCACGGCCCTGACGTAACCGTCGAGCAGCGCGGAGTCCAGGTTGGCCGCGCCGATCAGGCGGTAGGGCACCATCAGGAACTTCTTGCCGGGCAGCCAGTCGTTGTGCTCCCCGACCACCTCGCGCAGCCGGGGCTTGGCCCTGGCCGCCGGGTCGCCGTTGAGCACGGCGTGCAGCACGGTCAGGAAGTGGCTCTTACCGGCGCCGAAGGAACCGTGCAGATAGGCGGCGTACGAAGAGTTCTTCCGCACCGCGCCCCGCACCAGCCGCAGCGCCTTGTCGAACTCCTTCGCCAGCTGCTCGGTGACCACATAGTCGGCCACCGAACCGGCCTGGGCATCGCCGAAGCCGTCGGTCAGGGCGACCTTGAAGTCACCGGCGTGGGCGTCCTCCTTGATGTCGAGGACGTCCCTCAGCACGGCATTGCTGCCCCTGACCATCAGCCGCTCCCGCTCCCACCACGTCCGCCCGGCCCGCCGACCGGTTGCTCTGCGAAGTCCGGACGTCACCGGGACTCCCTGCTCGCCGTTCCTCACACCTGCCAGCTCGGTGTACCGGCCGAGGACGGTACGGCCAACGGACGTGGGCGCGCAGGGGCAGCCTGTCGGGCGCCCCGCCACGTTGTCGGGATCATCCACGTACGCCCAGTACGTGGACGACCCTCCGCCTTGCGATGCACCGCACCGGACGCCGCGGGCCCCGCCCTTCGGGCGGACGACGGGACTTTCGAAACATGCCCTAGAACTTGCCGTAGTAGCCGGTCAGATCAGCCTCGGGGCAGGCGACCGAACCGATCAGGCACGCGGCGTTCGCATACCCCCGGGTGTAGACGTTGGTGACCTTGCCGCCGTCGTAGATGTAGATGTGGTGGTTGGGCATCAGGCGGTGCTTGCCGGAGCGGATGGTGTAGTTCCCGCTCTTGGTCAGGTTGATGGTGAGGGCCCCGTTGATGGCCCCCTTGACGCTGCCCAGCCCCTTGCAGAAGGGATTGGTGGCGTGCAGGGACATCCGCACGTCCACGTAACTGCTGCCGGAGCCCAGCTTCTTGGCCGACATGTTCTTGGAGGTGGCGGTCTTGGTGGCGACCTTCTTGCCTGTCTTCTTCACGTAGACGTTGGTGGCGTGGATGTCCTTGTTGGCCACCACCTTCTTGGTCTTCCACGTGACCGTGGCGTGCAGGGCGGTGCGGTACTTGCTCGACTTCCAGTCGAACTTGCTGCGTCCGTCGCCGCCGAACTGGAATTTGCTGCCGTAGTCACAGCCCGCCAGGGGAGCGTCGATCTTTTTCTGCGGGATGAAGGCGATCCAGGAGAGGGTGGACGTCTTGGCAACGCCTGCGGCGGCTGCTCGGGAAACCGCTTGCTCGCGCAGCGCCGTCAGCGATCCGGAGGCCGGGACGGACACCTTCATCCCCCACAGCCGTGACTGCGGGGAACCGTTCTCCGGCAGCACCGGTGCGACCTGGTAGTGGTAGTCGGCGCCCGGTGTCACGTTCGTGTCGCGGAAGGAGGCGACCCCTGCGTCCAGACGGGCCACCTCCTTGCCGTCGCGGGTGACCACGTAGCGGGCGTCCTTCGCATACCCCTTCCACGACAGCTCCACGAAGGACTTGCCGACTGCGGCGGTGATCCCCTCGCGGGCCGAGGAACGGTCGACGACAGCGGTCTCTCCCGAAGCCGCCCGCATGACACCGAACCCCTGGGCTGCCAGCATCCTGCCCTCGGCGCTGTCCGCACCGACGCCGGACACGTCGTTCAGTTCGCCGGAGGACAGGGCGGATATGGAGAACGACGGAGCGCCCGGGCGCGGGTCCTGGCCGGGGGCGGCGGACGCGTGGAACCCAGTCACAACAAGTGTGAGCGGGGCCAAGGAGAGCGCTGCCACCCTGGCGGAACGAGAAAGCTGCATGAATCTTCCCTTTCGTCCTCTTCGCTGTCACTGCTGATCTGCGGGAGCGGGCAGCCCCGCTCCTCCCTGCCAGGCATCTGCCGGCAGCGCCGCCTCCCACCCGAAGGTCAGTGGACGATCGCCCTACGCCGACACCTGTTGCGCCCGGTGAAGGTCGTGAGCTGGAGCGACGCGGGCCGGAAAGGCCCTGCTGGGCATCGTGAGCGACGCCTTCTCCGTCAGGGCCCTTGCGAGGGGCTCGCGATTGCCTTCCTTCTTTTGGCAGGGGATGTGTCAACGACCTTAGGAATTAGGGGGGTTGTCGCGTAAGTGTCTCCTCGGGCACTGCCTTGACGGGCAGTGCCCGAAGGGGCAACGGCCTTCATGCTCATGACAATTCAGCATCCGTGGTGTGCGGAATACAGAGCATCGAAACGGTGCGGGGCGTCCTGCGTGCAGGCGGCATCAAGGGATACCGGTCGTGCCGCGGAGGCAGGACCGAAGGCACTCTCACGCAGGCCGCAATGAGGCCCGCAGACACGGAGTTCGTCAGACGCTCAGGGCAGCGGTGAGGAAGATCGGGTAGAGCACGCTCAGGGATCCGGTGGCGAGGCCGATGGCACACTGGCCTCGGTTGAGCTTGCGGACCAGGCCGAGGAGCGCGAAGGTGACGGCGAGGCTGCCGAACAGAAGCGGAATCGCGATCCCGAGGAAGCCAGCGAACACTGCGGCAATCAGAGCAACCGTACCGAGAACGAGCGATGCGGGCCCGTAGAGAGTAGCGGGGCTGTCTGCGGATCCGGTGGACATGTCGTGCTCCTCGCTACGGCATGCCGGCCTCTCCGACACGCACATATGATCCCTGCACTTTCATCATGGCACTTCTGGTCGTCTCGGATCCGCACCTCACAGGGACCGCCCATGAGACCAATCTCACGCGCAGGTGCGTTGCTGTCGGCCTCCCCGGTGCCCGCACGTGCCTGTCGGCCACACCTGGCGGAAGTATGCGGGGGGGGGAGCGTCCGGTCGGAGCGATGCGGTCACGGCCACCCGGCGGGCGGTGCCCAACAGAGCATCCGTCCGGCAGGCCGCGCCCGGCCCCGGGTCAGGAGGCCGGGCGCGGCCTGCGCTCACGCGGCAGACGCCTTCAGGGTGCCGGGCGGCAGCACGGAGCGTCGGCACGGACAGGACGGATCGACGCAGAGCACGTTGTGGGAGAGCACGGACAGCACTGCAACCTGCAGCCGAGTCTCCTGCCCCAGTTTCTCCGCTATGCGAGCGATATGCGCTTTCACCGTCCGCTCCGCGATACCGAGCTCACTCGCCAGCTGCCGGTTGCCCAACCCTGTGCCCAGCAGGAGAAGGACTTCCTTCTCCCGATCCGTCAGTCCCTTGAGTCGTCCGCTCGCACTCACCGGGGCGATTCCGGTTCGCCGGTAGGCGCAGGCCGCATCCGCTGCATCGGACCGTTTGGACATGCTGGCCCCTTCTGATGCCGCTGTTCCCAGCAGAGCCCCGTGCCCTGGGTGCGGCGGCAATCGTGCCCAACCTATCCCGCGCTACTGACAGGGGCACAGCAGTATCGCGGACCTCTCAAGGCTTGTCCTGCGTGTGACGCCACTCAGAACCAGATCTGGCTGGTGATCACCCAGATCGCGCTCGACCTGCTCGCATGGATGCCCCTACTCGCGCTGACCGGCGAAGCCGCTGATGGCCCCTTGGCGATTCGGACCGCGAGGATCGTCGGTTTCCGCGTGGGAAGCGGCAGGAGCTACGGCCCCTGCCCCACCGTCCACATCGGCCTGGTCCTGTCCGATCTGCCGCAAGGCGCCGAGCCCCTCCGCCGGGAAGCCGCCCTCGCGCAGGCGCACGGCCCGCACCGCGCTGCCTCCACTCGTGGCTCGACGCCGACACATCAGGCTGACGAAGTGCCGGCCTCGGACGCGTGCCCGTCAGTGGTGCCCTCGTCCTGGTCGGGTTCGCACGGCAGGCTCATGCCGCGGGACTCGGCGACCCGCAGCGCGTCGCTGAGGCATTCGGCGAGCCTGATCCCGGCGTACCGCACCTCGCTGTCGGGAACATGATGTCCCCCAGCACCGCACGGGCGTGGTCGAGGATCTCGGCCCCATCTCCAACTGCACGGCCTCCCTCTCGTCGGCCAACTGGGAGATGTGGCTGTTCCGTTCGTCGGCGACGAGGAAGCAGGGCTTGCCCTCGGGGGACAGCCAGGGCAGCAGGCGGGGCGGGCGCGCGACCGGTGCGGCGAGCGGGGGCGCGGGGTTGGGTACGGCGTCCATCAGGCCGCCACCCCCTGCGCGCCGACCACATGCAGGTCGAGGTCCAGTCCGAAGTCGGCGGCGAGCACCAGGGCGAGCCGCCGTCGCTGCTTCACACGTTCCTGGTCCGAGGCGAGGAGATACGGGCGCACCAACGCGCTCGCTCCGCCGTCGAGCGCGTGGTCCAGCCCGCACGGCGACCGGGCGGCGGGGAGGTGGACGGTAAGGCGAGGACGGGTGCGGGGTGTGCCGGGACGGCAGGGCCGGGCGGAGGCGGTTTCGGGGTGCGCAGGGACGGGACCGGCACGGTGGCGGCCGGTGCGGGGGCCGAGGGCCGGCCTCAGCAGCCATGCGGTGATCCGGCGGATAAGGCCGTACACGTCGACGCTCCTTGTTCAGCGTTGGCCATGCCCCGGGGCCCTGCCAGGCCGCCGGGGTCTTGTCGTCTCGACCACACCCGCAACTGCGTCCCCCTGCACCCCTGCGCCAAACACCGCGTCCGGACGCGGTCTGCCGCTCCCCGCCCCTGCGTACTGCTGCGCAGTGCGTCACTGCGGAGGAATGAGCGATCTCCCGCGCTACGAGTACGTCAAACTCGCCGACGCCATCGCCGCCGATATCGCGTCGGACAAGCTCCCGCAGGGCGCTGCCCTACCCGGCGAGCGCGCCATGACGGAGTTGTACAGCGTGAGCATCGGAACCGTACGTCGCGCCATCGTGGAACTGCGCAGGCGCGAACTCGTCGCAACTCTGCCTGCGAAGGGGACGTACGTGATCGGGGCTCCGGAGGCAGCCGCTGGCGACCCGGACGAGGGCAAGACCACCTGATGACCTGAGGCCTTCAGGCGCGTCTGCCTGAAGGCCCCTTCGCCACCGACCCGCGCTCTACTCGGCGGCCTTCTTTCGGCCGGCTCGCTTCTTCTCCGGGCGCCAGGCGCGGAGGTCGTCCTGTGACAGGTTGCGGTCCGCACGGCCACGGTTCAGCGCGGTCTGGAATTCCTGGGCGGGATTGTCACCCCACTCCTCGTCGTACGCGTCGTACCACTGGTGGACCCACGGCATGATCTCCTGTGCCACTGGCCTTGTGGGAGGCGCCGAATCCTGTCCCTGCCGCGCCACCACAGGGTGATCCGACGGTGGTGGCGCGGCGTAAGTTTGCTGTGTTGCTGGGTGAGTTCCGGCGTACGGCGGTATTGGTGCCGCTGGATGAGTTCGGGGATTTGTGGTCGGCGGAGCAGAACGGGGTTCGTTGGATCTGGGACCTTTACGACGGTGTCGGCAAGCTGGTCGACAAGGGCAAGGAGATCGTCGGCGAGGGGGTCGACGCAGGCACCGACGTGCTCGGCGCCGGGTTGGAGAAGGTCGGCGCTGATCAGTGGGCGGATGCGGTCGAGGACTGAGGGAATGAGACCGCGTCCTCGCTCGGGGCGGAGGTCGGGGAGAAGCAGCTCGGACAGGCCGAGGAAGCGGACGAGCTGATCCACGGCAGGCCGGAGAAGATCAGCACGGCGGTGAAGAACCTCCGGGACTCCCAGAAGGCGTTCGATCTCGTCGGCGCCGGGATGAAGAAACTCGACTCCGGCCACTGGAAGGGCGAGGCGGCCGACGCCTTCCGGGCGAGGTTCGAGACCCTGCCGACGGACTGGCTGCGTGCGGCGGACGCGTTCGAGGACGCGGCCAAGGCGTTGGAGACGTACGCCGGGACGGTCACCAGTGCGCAGGCCAAGGCCGGTGAGGCGATCGCTCTCCACAAGGAGGGCAAGCAGGACTACGAGACGGCCGCTGCCGCGTTCCGGGAGAAGGCCGAGGCATACAACGCGGTACGCAACACCGACCACCCGCTCCCGCACCCAGGAACGTTTTCCGATCCGAGCGTGGCCAAACGACAGCATGCGCAGGAGATCCTGGAGCACGCCCGGCAGGCGCGCAACGAGGCCGCCGAAGCGGCCAAGAGCGCGATCACCGCGGCCATGGCACACGCCCCGAAAGAACCCACCGGACTGAACCGTGCCAAGCAGGAGTTCATCGACTACGAGGTCGGGACCTGTCCCAAGGCCGGGAACGTGACGAAGCCCTTCCCCGGTGGAGGTAAGGGCTTCGTGAGCGAGCGCCGGGCAGGCCTTGCACCTGCATTTCCCCGCAGGAAGCGGGGCGTCTTTCCTTGGACCACCAACGCAGCGTCAGCCGCCGTGAGTTGCGGCGAACTGTCGAAGTCAACTGTAGCGCATGCCGTCCGTCACCGAGCCCGGCCGACGAACGGCATGCGGCGGCTGGGATTCCAGCTTGGCGACGCGATAGCGGCGGACTTTGCCCACGCCTGTACCCCGGACGTGCGCACCGTTCCCGGGCGGCACTGATGCATCAACGGATGATTTCAGCGTGCAGAACGGCATCCTGGAGTGGCCGATTATCACTGCATCTCGTCCTGGCGGGTTAGGTCACTCAGCGAGAATCGGATTGAGCATCCCCCGCAACCGCTCTTCGCTGGCTCCTCCGATGATCCGCCCGGCAATCCTCCCTTTCCTGTCGACGAAGATCGTGGTCGGAACGGTCTGCGCGTTAAACACTCCCTTGGGAAACCTCAGAAGGAGCTTGCCTGCAGGGTCGTGCAGGCTCGGGTAAGGGATCTTGTAATTTTTCTCAAAAGCCAGAGCCGGACTGGTCTGCGGGTCGCGTGTATTGATGCCGATGAACTGCACACCGTCGTCGGCCAGATCATTGGAAACCTTGACGAGGTGATCAGCCTCAGCACGGCACGGCCCGCACCAAGAACCCCAAACATTGAAGACTATGACCTTTCCCCGATAGTCAGCAGTGTCCAGTTTCTTGCCGTCGACGGTTTCGCCGGTAAGTCTTGGGGCCTTGAGTCGGTCGCCCTCCTTCTCAAGGCTAGCGCCAGCGTCAGCATTGACGAGATTGGTATCAGATCCACTCGAACTCGAAGTCCCGCCCGTACCACACGCGGACAGGGCAATCGCTGCGACTGCGGTTCCTGCGGCGAACAGAACGGATCGACTGTGGCTAGAGACGCTCATCTGCCGAGTTTGACATACCCACCTCGGGAGCCGGGAGCCATCCCGACGTGCCCACGCGGAGGCGACCTTACGCCGATTAACCGGGTGACGTAGGTCACTAAATCCTAAAGGAGATCATGATAGGAAGTGCCTCGTTCAGCGGCAAGTCGCCGCTGTAGGGAGGGACTTGACAGTGAGAAACAAGTTCGGTCGCGCTGCGACGACGCTGTTCGCAACTACAGTTCTCGCCCTGGGGGGCACCCTGACTGCGGGAGCGGGTACGGCCAGTGCTGCCCCTTCGGTCACCTTCAAGACGTCGGGCTCCGGCGGTGATTTCCAGATCATGGTGCTGAGGAGCGACGGCGTAGCGATCGGCTACGCCAACTGGTACCAGGACCCGGTGGGCAGCCAGCCCGGCGACGCGCTCGCAGCCCACGACTCCGCAGCCGACGGCTACGGGATCGAAGCACACCTCAGCAACGGTCGTGTGGCCACTACTCGGGGGCACAACGCCCCGTATACGGACTGGGCGACGGGCGACCTGCCCGAGGGGAGCAAGTACACCATGTGGGTCTGCGTGGTGAAGGACACCTACTCCAACTGCTCTAGCAAGTACACCGTCAGCGCCTAAATGTGCCATGGCTGCCCCGCGGCAGAACTGCTACCGGGGCAGCCATGTTCGCTCGTTGTCCGCCACTGTGCCCCTCCTTGCTGATCAAAACTTCATGGAGTTCTTGCCCCGGACTTAGTGGTCGGCTCCGGAAGTCCCTCGGGGGTTGACTGCAGAGTCGGCGTGGTGCCGGTGTCCCGACCTACCGGATCGCGGCTGCGTCTTTCCGAAGGCCGAGTGGCATCGAGGACCGTTGGAGTGCGGCAGACATGTTGGTGTCGTGGGCTTCTCCGCGGGCGTCGCGGCAGACTCCTCGGCATGGTGCACCTGCGCGTTCTCACGAAAAGTGACTGGCCGCTGTGGCGGGACGTTCGCCTTGCTGCGCTGGGCGAGGCACCGCATGCGTTCAAGGCTCGGCTTGCGGACTGGCATGGCGGCGGGGAGGAGCGGTGGCGTGCGCGCTTGGAGATGCCCGACGCCTACAACGTCGTTGCGTTGCTGGGTGGCCGAATGGTCGCGGTGGCCAGCGGCCTTCCCGGGGACAGCGGCGCATGCGAGCTGAGGTCGGTGTGGGTCAGTCCCCAGGCGCGGGGTCGCGGCGTCGGAGACCGTTTGATTGCGTCAGTCGAAAGGTGGGCCCTGCAGTCGGGTGCTACGACGCTGAAATCGCGGTGATCCCGGGCAGCGAGTCGGCCATCGCGCTATATCAGCGCAACGGCTTTGTCGTCGCGGAAGAGCTCGGAGACCTGTTGCCCGATGGTGTGACCAGGGAGCGGGTGATGGTGAAGGCGCTTCGCTGACGAGACGACACACGAGCTCGGCGGATCATTCCGCCTGCTTGCGTGGCTGGAGGAAACCTGGCGTCTTCAGATGTTCGGGGCGGTGAGGTAGAGGCCGCAGGCGCAGTCCAGGGCTTCTTCGGGGGTGCCGGCGAAGGTTCCGGTGGGCAGGATGGTGTCTTCGTACTTGTCGGTGCTGGCGAGGTAGAGGGCGAAGCCCCAGGTGCTGGCGGATCCGCCGTAGCGCAGGCGCATGAGCTTGATGCTCTGGCCGTCGGGCAGTTCGCCGTGGACGTAGGCGAACTGGCCGCGGTAGCGGACGTCCAGGCCGGCGAGCTGCGGCCGGGCGGTACGGGCTCGCGCGGTCAGCTTTTGGGCGAGGGAGGTCTTGGTCGACTCCGGCACGGTGGGCATGGGGTCATCCTGCCTGGGAGCCCGCGACAGTGGTGCGGCAGGCTCCAGCCGGTACGATCCACTTCTACTGATCGGCCTGCCTGCCTTGCCCGAGGCCTGATGGACAACTGGGCCGGTGACCTGTCGGTGGACGCCACTGCCATTCCCACCTGGGCCCGCCACAGCACCCGGCGCCGCGCCTCGCTCGAAGTGAGCGCGGGCGTTCACGTCTCCGGCGGCGGCCACAAAACCTTCGGCTACAGCGCCACGCCGCTGGTCGCCGGTCACGCCGAGCCGACCCTCATCGGCCAATACCCCCAGCTGTGTATGGGCCTGTCCCTGCACACACCCGGCAAGCAGATCGGTCCCCAGGCCGTCCGCCTGCTTCAGATCGTCAAGCGGCTGTGGCCCGTCCAGGGATACCTGGCAGGTGACCTCGCCCACTCCGACGCCGAGGTCGAGAACTTCCACAACCCCGTACGGGCTATCGGCTACACACCAGTCCTCGGCTACAAGACGACCATGGTCCGCAAGGACAAGAACGCCGTCGAAGGCACCATCGCCATTGCAGGCGACCTGCTCTGCCCCCGCACCCCTCAGCGAATCATCGACACCTACCACCGCATGGCCGCCGCCAAGCAGAGCAAGACCCGCGAAGAGCTCTTGCCCGAGATGCTGGAGGCAGACTCCTACGTCCTCCCACTGAAACAGTCCGCCAACCGCCGCGGTCTGGAACGCCGCCAGTGCCCCGCCGCCGGCACCAGTCCCCGCGTCACCTGCCCCTGGGCCCAGGAACGCGACGCCTCCGGCGTCCACCGGCGCCGCAGCCACACGCCACGCCGTCCTCCCGCGCACGCCAAGCCCCACACCGTCGACCTGGCCGACCGCCATGCCCGCACAGCCACAGCCAGCTCCGCTCACCGTGCCCACAGAGCCGAACCGGGCTTCCCCGAGCGGCATCCACGTCGTACCAGGCCTGAAAACCAAGAAATCCCGCCCAGTTGAATCGACTGGACGGGACTTCGTGAACCGTTCCCGAGCTAACTCGTGAACGGCTCTGCGGTGGACCTGAGGGGATTTGAACCCCTGACCCCCTCGATGCGAACGAGGTGCGCTACCAGACTGCGCCACAGGCCCTTGCAACGAGTGAAACTCTAGCATCCCCGCGCGGGTGCTCGGAAATCCGTTCCTCGCTGGTCGGCCCCGCGGTCCTCGCGGCGAGGACCGCTGGGCTCACTCGTTGGCGGCGCGGGGACGGTCGCTGTCCTCGTACTGGTCGAACAGCGGGGTCCGGCCGCGGTCACGGGTGCGACGGGGCACGCCGGCGCGCAGGCGGGGCGCCGGGTCGACGGGGGGCGCCGCAGGATGCGAGGTACCCGTCCGGGTGGGTTCGGCGGCGCTGGAGCGGGCCGCGCTCCAGGTCTCCGGGTCGCCCACCTCGACGCCGCCCGTGGCGCGCGGGGCGACCGGGGCGGTGACGTACGTGGGCAGCGGGACCGGGACGGGCTCCCAGCTGTCGCCCTGGGCCGGGCCGCGCTGGCGCTGCTGGTCGACCCACTCCGCGTGGTCCGTCTGCTCGACGAGGGCGCGGCGGTCCGCCTCCTGCGGGGAGAGCGCGTGGGCGGGCTCGGGCTCGGGACGGCGCGCCTCGGGCTCCTCGTCGGGCTCGGCGGGGACGGCCTCGGCCGGCTGCTGCCTGCGGGGACGGTTCTCGCGCAGCTGTCGCGCCGCCGCCTCGGCCCGGCGCCGGTCCATGGTGAAGGCGAACCGACGCCGCTCCTGGGTCCGCAGATGCACGATGTACGTGCTCAGCAGCACCGCCGGAACCGCGGGCGCCCAGAGGAAGGCGAGGCCGCCGACCGCCGCGACGATCGCTCCCAGGGTGAAGGCGAGGAACAGGACGACGGTGGTGCGCCGGCGGCGCGCGAGGACCTGGAGTCGCTGGGCCCGCCGGGCGCGCTCGGCATCCGTACGGCCGGAGCGCGGGCGTGCGCGCCGCGCCGGTTCAGGACGCTGCCGGTCCGTACGCTCCGGTACACGCGCCGGGTCGTGCGACCGGGCTCCGGTTTGCGCCTCGGGCGCGGCGAAGGCCCGGACGTCCACGGATTCCATTCGGTCCGTGACGGCATCCGGGTCGGCGCCGGGGTCGGCCTCCTCGCCGGTGCGCTCCCGCAGGTCCTTGGCGTACCGGCGCTCCATGGCCGCCCGGCCGGACAGCAGCCGGATGGCCGTGCTGAAGCGTTCCGTCGGACGAGCCTCGTTGAGTTCGTCCTGCCTGCGGAGCCACATCGGCACCAAGTAGGCGGCCCAGGCCCCGACGATGACTGCGTAGATGAGGCCGCTGCTGCTCACATCTCACACCGTAGAGGGGTTTGCACGGGCGCATCCGCCAATTGGGCCGGTGTGTCGCGCAATCCCGCTGATATCAAGTGCTTTTTTTGTGATTGTTCCGATCGAACGTGGAGGTTTGGGTGTTCGTTTGCGACCCATGCCGATCGACATCGAACACCTATTTCATTTTTCGGGTGCCCCAGGCCCCTCGGACGTCCCGGGCCCGCCCTGCCTTCCGGGCCCCTCGGGCCCGCGCGGTTCCTCGGTGCCCCCGGTCGTCCCGGCCGGTTCCTCGGTCCCCCCGGCCGTCCCGGACACGCTCGGGGTTCCTGATGCGCCGGACCTCGTGCGGTGCCAGCGCCTGAGCAGGCCGTCGGGGATCTCCTCGGCGGTGAGCGCGTAGATCAGGTGGTCCCGCCAGGCGCCGTCGATGTGGAGGTAGCGGGGGCGCAGCCCCTCCTCCCGGAATCCCAGTTTCTCGACGACCCTTCTGCTGGGCCGGTTCTCCGGACGGATGCACACCTCGACGCGGTGCAGTCCGACCCGGCCGAAGCAGTGGTCGACGGCGAGGGCGACCGCGGTCGGCATCACGCCGCGGCCGGCCACCTCCCGGTCGACCCAGTAGCCGATGTGGCCCGAGCACATCGAGCCCCAGGTGATCCCGGCGACCGTGAGCTGACCGACCAGCCGGCCCCGGTACTCGATGGCGAAGGGCAGCATCCGGCCCGCGTTGGCCTCGGCGCGCAGGTGGCGCACCATCTGACGGTACGTGGGGCGCCGGGCCACCGGCGCGCCCGGGGCGGGCGGCGGCACGGTCGCCTCCCAGGGCCGCAGCCAGTCGCGGTTGCGCTGGTTGACCTCGCGCCACATGCGCTGGTCACGCATCCTCACCGGGCGCAGGGTGATCTCGCCGTCGGTGAGGACCACCGGCCAGGTCGGAACGTTCAGTTGGGGCTCCCGGGTAGAGGGTGATCGCCGCCGCGCAACTGGTCGACGGCGTGCACCAGGAGGCGTTCGAGGACGGCGAGGCCGTCGCGCACCCCGCCGGTGGAGCCGGGCAGATTCACGATCAGCGTGCCGCCCGCGACACCGGCCAGCCCCCGGGAGAGCGCGGCGGTGGGCACCTTGTCGCGGCCCTCGGCACGAATCGCCTCGGCGATGCCGGGGATCTCGTGGTCGAGGACGCGGCGGGTGGCGTCGGGGGTGCGGTCGGTGGGTGAGATGCCCGTGCCGCCGGTGGTGATGATCACGTCGTATCCGGCGGCCACGCCGTCGCGGAGCTCCCGTTCCACCGGGTCGCCGTCGGGCACGACCCGCGGGCCGTCGGCAGCGAAGCCGAGCCGGGTGAGCGCCTCGACGATGAGCGGGCCCCCCTTGTCGGCGTAGACACCGGCGGAGGCGCGGTTGGACGCGGTGACGACGAGGGCTGTGTACGGGGCGGTCGGCGCGTCGCCGGGCGAGGACCCGGACCACGCTGTTGCGGACGGTTCGTCCTTGTCGGACGCCCCGCCCCTCGGGCCCGGCCTCCCGGGCGCCCCGGTCCTCCCGTCCGGTCCGCCGGGTGCGGTGCCGGGGGGCGCCGGATCCCCGCCGGCCGCGGGGCCGGTCGCGGAAGCGGTCATGCGTCCGCTCCGCCCGCATCGCCGGACCGGGGGCCGTCGCAGGTGCCGGTGCGGCGGTAGTCGCCCGACGCGCCGCCCGACTTCTCCTCGACCCGTACGTCCGTGACGACCGCCGCCTTGTCGACGGCCTTGACCATGTCGATCACCGTGAGCGCGGCGACGGAGACCGCGGTCAGGGCCTCCATCTCGACGCCCGTGCGGTCGGTCGTCCGCACGGTGGCGGTGATCTCCACCGCGTCGTCGGCGACCGCCAGGTCCACCTCGACACCGGAGAGGGCCAACGGGTGGCAGAGCGGGATCAGGTCCGGGGTGCGCTTGGCGGCCATGATCCCCGCGATCCGGGCGGTGGCCAGGGCATCGCCCTTGGGGACGCCCTCGCCGCGGAGCAGTTCGACGACGCGCGGCGAGACGAGGACCCGGCCGCCGGCGCGGGCCACCCGCGCGGTGACGTCCTTCCCGGAGACGTCGACCATGCGGGCCGCACCCGTGTCGTCGATGTGCGTCAGCCTGTTCTGCGTACTCAACTCACTCCGCCTCGCGGTAGCGCGCCGGTTGCCCGCTCGGCCCGCACCGGGGTGCGGGCCCGGGGCCCGGGATCGTCCCCGGGAAGGCACAGCGGCAGATACCGTACCGCCACCGCCCGGGGATCAGCGGAGCAGGACCACCTCGGTGTCGGTACCGGGCTCGGCGGACGTGACGTCCTCGGGCAGCACGATCAGCGCGTCCGCCCGGGCGAGGGCCGCGACCAGATGCGATCCGGCGCCGCCGACGGGGCTGACCGTCCCGGCCTCCTCGTCGTACGTACCGCGCAGGAACTGGCGGCGCCCGGCCGGCGAGGAGAGCGGCTCGTCGGCCTTCAACGTGGCCCGGACCGTGGGCCGCCGCAGGTCCGCAAGACCCATCAGGGCGCGGATCGCGGGCCGTACGAACAGCTCGAAGGAGACGTACGCCGAGACGGGGTTGCCCGGCAGCGCCAGCAGCGGCGTGTGGTCGGGGCCGATCGAGCCGAAGCCCTGCGGCTTGCCCGGCTGCATGGCGATCCTGCGGAAGTCGACGCCGCCGGGCCCGTCCGCGTCGCCCGCCGACGACAGGGCCTCCTTGACGACGTCGTACGCGCCGACGCTGACGCCTCCCGTCGTGACGACGATGTCCGCGCGGATCAACTGGTCCTCGATCGTGGCGCGGAGCGTGTCGGGGTCGTCCGTGACGGCGCCGACGCGATAGGCGATCGCCCCCGCGTCCCGGGCGGCGGCCGTCAGGGCGAAGCTGTTGGAGTCGTAGATCCGGCCGGCGGTCAGCTCCTCGCCGGGCTGGGCGAGTTCGGCGCCGGTCGAGATGACGACGACGCGCGGCCGGGGCCGCACCTTCACCGTCGAGCGGCCGATCGCGGCGAGCAGCCCGATCTGCGGCGGGCCGATCACCGAACCGGCGGGCAGGGCCAGTTCGCCCGGCTTCACGTCGCTGCCGCGGTCCCTGACATGGGCGCGGGCCTCGACGGAACGGTGCACGCGGACCTCGCCGCCCGCGCCCTCCGGGGCTTCGCCGTGGGCGCGCATGGCCTCGGCGGGGCCGCCGCCCGTACCTGCGTCGGTCCACTCGACCGGGACCACCGCCTCCGCACCGGCCGGCAGCGGGGCGCCGGTCATGACGCGGGCGGCCTCGCCGGGGCCGACGCTCCGGCCGTCGGGCAGCCCGCCGCTGCCCGCGGCGACGTCACCGATGACGGTGAGCACCGCGGGGAACTCCTCGTCGGCGCCCTCGACATCGGCGACGCGGACCGCGTACCCGTCCATCGAGCTGTTGTCGAAGGGGGGCAGGGCGATCTCCACGAAGACATCCTCGACGAGGACGCAGCCCTGCGCGTCGTGCAGTTGCAGCTCGATGGGTTCGAGCGGGCGCACCGCGCCGAGAATGTCGTCCAGGTGCTCGTCCACCGACCACATCGTGCTGCTCAAGGTGCTACATCTCCTCGGTCACGTAACTGCGGAGCCAGGCCCTGAAGTCCGGGCCCAGGTCTTCACGTTCGCACGCGAGCCTGACAATGGCACGGAGGTAGTCGCTTCGGTCGCCGGTGTCATAGCGGCGGCCCTTGAAGACGACGCCGTGCACCGGGCCGCCGGCCTTCTCGTCCTCGGCGAGAAGCTGGAGCGCGTCGGTCAGCTGGATCTCGCCGCCGCGGCCCGGCTCGGTCCGGCGCAGTATCCCGAAGACGGCGGGATCGAGGACGTAACGGCCGATGATGGCGAGGTTGCTGGGCGCCTCCCCCGGCTCCGGCTTCTCGACCAGGCCCGTGACGCGCACCACGTCGCCGTCGGGGCCGGGTTCCACGGCCGCGCAGCCGTACATGTGGATCTGCTCCGGCGCGACTTCCATCAGCGCGACGACGCTGCCGCCCTCGCGCTCCTGGACCTCGACCATGCGGGACAGCAGCGGGTCGCGGGGGTCGATCAGGTCGTCGCCGAGGAGGACCGCGAACGGCTGGTCCCCGACGTGCGGCGCCGCGCACAGCACCGCGTGGCCGAGACCGCGCGGGTCGCCCTGCCGTACGTAGTGCATGGTCGCCAGGTCGCTCGACTCCTGGACCTTCCGGAGCCGGTCGGCATCCCCCTTGCGGGTGAGGGCGGACTCCAGTTCGTAATTGCGGTCGAAGTGGTCCTCCAGCGGACGCTTGTTCCGGCCGGTGATCATCAGGACGTCGGAGAGCCCGGCGTCCACCGCTTCCTCGACGACGTACTGGATCGCGGGCTTGTCGACGACAGGCAGCATCTCCTTGGGAGTGGCCTTGGTGGCCGGCAGA
The DNA here is from genome assembly GCF_042889785.1 of Streptomyces sp. NPDC002476. Lineage (NCBI taxonomy): Bacteria > Bacillati > Actinomycetota > Actinomycetes > Kitasatosporales > Streptomycetaceae > Streptomyces > Streptomyces sp. NPDC002476. The sequence continues at coordinate 253,465 of NZ_JBIARH010000005.1, forward strand.
AAGCGGGTACCGAGCCCTGCGGCCGGGATGACGGCCTTGCTGATCCTGCGGTGCGACATAGTCATGCGCAGAACGATAACCGGCACGCATGGGCGGAAGATGAGGGTCCGGTTAACTTTGTACGCCTATATACGCATACGAGAGGTTCAGGGTATCCGTTGAACAGCGAGATGTCCGAAAAGGCCCGTCTCAGGCGTGAACTGCTCGCCGCTCGACGCCTTCTGACCGGGGAAGACGCGGAAAACGCCGCGACGGTTCTGTCCCGGAACGCATTGGATCTGCCGGAGCTCGCCGGGGCCCGTACCGTCGCCGCCTACGTCGCGGTCGGGAGCGAGCCGGGCACCCGCGTGCTGCTGGACGCGCTGCGCGCGCGGGGCGTACGGGTGCTGCTGCCGGTGCTCCTGCCGGACAACGACCTGGACTGGTCGGCGTACGAGGGGGCCGGCCGCCTGGTGCGGGCCGGGCGCGGGCTGCTGGAGCCGGACGGGGAGCGGCTGGGCCGGGACGCCGTCCTGGAGGCCGACGCGGTGCTGCTGCCGGGGCTCGCGGTGGACGCGCGGGGGATGCGGCTGGGGCGCGGCGGCGGGAGCTACGACCGGGTGCTGGCCCGGCTCACGGCGGCGGGGGCGCACCCGGCGCTGATCGTCCTGCTGTACGACGACGAGGTGGTCGCCCGGGTCCCGGTGGAACCGCACGACCACCCCGTGGACGTGGTGGTGACTCCGGCCGCGACCCGCCGGACGGGGCGCACGGCACCCGGGGAGGGCGGCGTGGAGCCCGGGACGGGCCGCATGGAGCCCGGGACGGAGCGCTGAACGAACGGTTCGGGGCCCGGGACGGGCCGTTCCGGGCCTGGCGGGGACAGGCCGTTCCGGGCCTGGCGGGGCCCGCGCGGCCTGAAAGCCGGAGGCCGGGACCTCTCACGGTCGAGAGATCCCGGCCTCCTGCGGCGCGCGCCCGGTCACGGCCCGCCGGTCGGGCCACGGCCCGAGGGCCGGATCATGGCTTGAGGGTCAGGGTGTCGGTCGTCGACTTGCTCACCGCGTTGGTCTCGTAGGACCAGTCGAGCAGTTCGCCCTTGACCCACTTGTCGGTCTGGTCGGTGTAGTGCGCCGCGTACGCGTGCCCGGAGGCGCCGGTCAGGTTGATCCAGCGGGACTTGTCCCAGTCGCCCACGTTGACCACCATCCGCATCGACGGCACCCAGACGACCTCGTAGCCGCCCGCCGCGTTCCAGCCGGTGGCGTTCACCGCGGCCTCGCCGCCGCCGAGGTTCCACGGGCCGCGGTTGAGGAGCCGCTGGAGCAGATCAGGGCCCTCGGTGCCGAGGGTCTGGTTCTTCAGGGTCAGCTGGTGCAGCCGGCCCCAGCTCCAGGTGCTGATGTCCTTGCCGAGCTTGGCGGTCAGCTCCCAGCGGGCGTCCTCCATGGCGCGCGCGAAGAGTTCGTCGCGGGTCTCGGTCGCCTCGTCCCGGCCGCTCTCCGGCGACTTCCACCAGTCGCTCTTCGGGTCCTCCATCAGCCCCTCGACCACCCGGTACCAGCGGTCACCGCCGTCCGGCTGGGCGGAGTCCGCCGCGCGCTGCCCGCACTCGCGCACCAGCTTGTGCCGCTCGTCGACCGGGCCCGAGTTGTCGGCCCGGCGCACGTTGAGGCATTCGCCCTCGACCCGCAGCTCCTTGGGCAGCTTGTCCCCGAAGGCCAGCTTGAGGATGTTGCGCCAGACCGCGTTGAAGTACGCGGCCGCGGCCGAGTCGGGCTCCTGGGTGTAGTCCCAGCCCTCCAGCAGCTTCTGTGCCTCGCGGACGCTCTTGTCCGAGATGTTGATCTTCAACAGCTCGGGCACCAGCAGCGGGGCGATCTCGCTGTGGTTGTCCATCTGCATCTTCTGCATGTCTTCGGTCGAGATCTTCCCGCCGTCCTCGATCTTCGCCTTGACGAGGTCGTTGATCCGCTGGCTGCGGGAGCCGTAGCCCCAGTCCTTGGTGAGCAGGTGGGCGTACTTCTCGTCGACGACGGGCTGGTTGGCGGTGACGATGTAGCCGCGCTTCGGGTTGTACTCGTAGGGCAGCGCTTCGAACGGGATGGGTTCCTTCTCCCAGCCGTACTCCGAGGACCAGCCGGGGCTGGGCATCACGCCGTCGCCCTTCTTGCGGACCGGGATCTTCCCGGGCGCCTGGTAGCCGATGTTGCCCTCGGTGTCGGCGTAGACGAGGTTCTGCGCCGGCACCTCGAAGAGCTCGGCGGCCTTGCGGAAGGACTGGAAGTCCTTGGCCCGGTTGAGCGCGAAGACCGCGTCCATGGAGCGGCCCGGTTCCAGCGCGGTCCACTTCAGGGCCACCGCGTAACCGTCGGACCGGTCCGGAGCGGCGCCCTCGACGGGGGCCTTCTGGCCGACCTTCTCCAGCTCGCCGCTGCGGTCGGAGATCAGCGGACCGTTGTTCGTCTCGCGGATGGTGATCGTCCGGCTCCCGCCGCCCGCGACCTTGATCGTCTCGTTGCGGACGGTGAACGGCTTGATCTTGCCGTCGTACAGGTAACCGTCGGTGGAGACCTTCTCCAGAAAAAGGTCCGTGACATCCGCGCCGAGGTTGGTGAAGCCCCAGGCGATGTCCTGGTTGTGACCGATGATCACGCCGGGCATGCCGGAGAAGGTGTAACCGGCGGTGTCGTACTGGCACTTCGCGCTGGTCTCACGGCAGTGCAGCCCCATCTGGTACCAGAGCGAGGGCAGCTGCGGCGCCAGGTGCGGGTCGTTGGCCAGCAGCGGCTTCCCGGTCGTCGTGTACTTCCCGGAGACCACCCAGGAGTTGGACCCGATGCCGTTGCCGTTCGGGCCGAGCAGCGCCGGGATCTCGTCGAGGGTGTCGGCGAGCGAGGCGAGCTGGGTGCTCACGCCCTCGGCGGCGCCCTGCGCGGTGGCCCCCTGCGTGCCGGTGCCCTGTCCGGTGGCGCCCTGCGTGCCGATCCCCTGCGTGTCGGCGCCCTGTGCGGTGTCCGAGCCGGTGCCGGACGAGGACGGGGTCGCCTCCGGGTCGAACTTCCCGGTCACCGAGGAGACCGCACCCTTCTCGACGATCGGCTTGTGCGTCTTGTACGGGTAGTCCGGGTACAGCTGCGCGATCTGCTTCTCGTCGAGCCTGCTGGTCATCAGCGAGCGGTCGATCTCGTCCTGCATGTTGCCGCGCAGGTCCCAGGCCATCGCCTTGAGCCAGGCCACCGAGTCGACCGGGGTCCACTGGCCCGGCTTGTAGTCGTTGGTGAAGCCGAGGGCGGCGTACTCGACGGAGATGTCCTTGCCGTCGCGGCCCTTGAGGTAGGCGTTCACGCCGTCCGCGTACGCCTGGAGGTTCTTCTTCGTCTCCTCGGACAGGACCTCGTCGTACTCCTGCTGGGCCACCTTGCGCCAGCCCAGGGTGCGCAGGAACGCGTCGGTGTCGACCTGCCCGGAGCCGAACATCTCGGAGAGCCGGCCGGCCGTCATGTGACGGCGGACGTCCATCTCCCAGAAGCGGTCCTGCGCGTGGACGAAGCCCTGGGCGCGGAAGAGGTCGGCGTCGGAGTCCGCGTACAGCTGCGGGATCCCGTAGGCGTCGCGCTTGACCTCGACGTCCCCGTCGAGGCCGTCGAGCTTGATCGTCCCGGTGGTCTGCGGGTACGAGGCCCGCACGGTCGACACGGACCAGAAGGCGCCGTATCCGATACCCGCGACGAGCGCCAGCACCAGAACGATCACGATCAGGCGGGCGCGTCGCCCCTTCTTCCTGCCGGGCTTCCCGGCGGCCTTCCCGGCGGCGGAACCGGCCGTACCGGAAGGGCCGGAAGAGGCGGTTGTGTTGGCGGGCATCGCTGTCCTTCGAGGGGCAGGTGGTCCTGGGAGTGCAGGAGCAACCTTAGGCGCAGCGGCCGGGCCGCTCTGACGCGGTATCGGAATGGTTCCAGTTCCACAGCGGGTGCCGAGGGTCGTACGAATGAACGAACGCGTCAAGAAAGCGTTAAAGATTAGGTAAGGTAACGAAGTACCGACCGCCAACGGCCGATGCCGAGGGGCGATCCGACCGGGCCCGCGAGATCGCTCGAACCGGTCGATCCGGCAGGCGCACGCAGGGAAGGAACGGCCACTGACTGTCCACACGCTCAACGAACTCCTGCTCGTCTGCTCGCTCGTGCTGCTCGTCGCGGTGGCCGCGGTACGCGTCTCGTCCCGCAGCGGGCTCCCCAGCCTGCTCCTTTACCTGGGCATCGGGATGGCCATGGGGCAGGACGGCTTCTTCGATGTGAAGTTCAACAATGCGGAACTGACCCAGGTGATCGGGTATGCGGCACTTGTCGTGATCCTCGCCGAAGGCGGTCTGGGCACGAAGTGGAAAGAGATCAGACCCGCGCTGCCGGCCGCCGCGATGCTCTCGACAGCCGGTGTCGCCGTGAGCGTCGGCGTCACCGCGGCCGGGGCGCACTATCTGGTCGGGCTGGACTGGCGGCAGTCGCTGATCATCGGCGCGGTCGTCTCGTCCACGGACGCCGCCGCGGTCTTCTCGGTGCTGCGCAAGGTGCCGCTGCCCGCCCGGCTCACGGGCGTCCTGGAGGCCGAGTCCGGCTTCAACGACGCCCCCGTGGTGATCCTGGTGGTGGCCTTCTCCGCCAGTGGGCCGGCGGAGACCTGGTACGTCCTGGTCGGAGAGATAGCCCTGGAGCTCGCGATCGGCGCGGCCGTAGGGCTGGCCGTCGGCTGGGTCGGCGCGTTCGGGCTGCGCCATGTCGCACTGCCCGCGTCCGGCCTGTACCCGATCGCCGTGATGGCGATCGCCGTGTCCGCGTACGCGGCGGGCGCCCTGGCCCACGGCAGCGGCTTCCTCGCCGTCTACCTGGCCGCGATGATCCTCGGCAACGCCAAGCTGCCTCACTGGCCGGCCACCCGCGGCTTCGCGGACGGGCTCGGCTGGCTGGCCCAGATCGGCATGTTCGTGCTGCTCGGGCTGCTGGTCACGCCGCACGACCTGTACGACGACTTCTGGCCCGCGATAATCGTGGGGCTGGTGCTGACGATGGTGGCGCGCCCGCTGGAGGTCTTCATCTCGCTGGCACCGTTCCGCCTGCCCTGGCAGGAGAAGGTGTTCATGTCGTGGGCGGGGCTGCGCGGCGCCGTCCCCATCATCCTGGCGACCATCCCGATGGTGTCCGGGGTCGAGGGCTCCACCCGGATCTTCAACATCGTCTTCGTGCTCGTCGTGGTCTACACCCTCATCCAGGGGCCGACGCTGCCCTGGATGGCAAAGGTCCTCAAGATCGCCGTGGACCCGTCCGAGGCCACCGACCTGGGCATCGAGTCGGCGCCACTGGAACGACTGCGCGGTCACCTGCTCTCGGTGGCCATCCCCGGCAGGTCGAAGATGCACGGCGTGGAGGTCGGGGAGCTGCGCCTGCCCGCCGGGGCCGCGGTCACCCTTGTCGTACGCGACGGCAAGAGCTTCGTACCGGCGCCGTCCACCGTGCTGCGGCGCGGCGACGAACTGCTCGTGGTCACCACCGATCCGGTGCGCGACGCGGCGGAGCAACGGCTGCACGCGGTCGGCGCGGGCGGCAAGCTCGCGGGCTGGCTGGGAACCACCGGCGGCGGGGAGAGCCTGGCCGGGGCCGATGTGGCACACGAAGTGGCACATGCGTGGAGGGCCGCGAAGAAGCGGGGAAGGACGGACGGCCCGAGGGCCCGCCACTGAACTCGCGACGGACCCGGCGCACGCCGTGTGCACATACGTCGCACACATGCACGGACGGGACGTCGTACGCGCACGCCCACGCATGTGACGTACGCGACGGATGCGCAAGGTGAGGCCCGCGAGGACGCCGGTTGTATCATGCGGAACGTCCGACCGGTCTCACCACGAGGCCGTGGACCCGCTTGACCACATCGAACGACCGACTCTGCCTGATGCAGAGCTGGCGCGACCGTATGGCGGTCGTGGCGTCCTCCGCCTCTGCTGAGCGCCCGGCATCTACCGCAGTTCCGCGCGAAGAGGACAGCTCTCGGCAGCGCCCGCCCGAGCCCGCACCGCCCGTGCCGGCCCGGACCTGCGGACGCTCGGCCACCAGGCGGCGGAAAGGCATGGGCCGTGGCGTCCACGGTCACCGAACGCCCCGGTTACGGGCAGTTGCTGCGCACACCGGGTGCGTGGACGTTTCTCCTTCCGGGCTTCGCCGCACGACAGCCCTTCGCGATGCTGACGATCGGCATCGTGCTGCTGGTCCAGCACACCACCGGCTCGTACGGCAGCGCCGGCGCCGTCGCCGCCGTGACCGGTGTGTCGATGGCCCTGTTCGCTCCGCAGACCGGCAAACTCGCCGACCGCTTCGGCCAGCGCGCCGTACTGCTGCCCGGCGTCCTGGCGCACGCGGCGTCCGTGTCGGCACTGACGGCGCTGACGCTGGCCGACGCGCCCCTGTGGGCGCTGTTCGCCGCGGCCGTGCCGACCGGCGCGTCCGTTCCCCAGGTCGGCCCGATGGTACGGGCCCGCTGGGCGGCCGTACTGGGCGCGGCTCCGGGCCGTGAGGCGTCGCCCCTGCTGTCCACCGCGGCCGCCTTCGAGTCGGTGACGGACGAGTTCACCTTCGTCATCGGCCCGGTGCTCGCCACCGCGCTGTGCACCGGCGTGCACCCGGCGGCCGGGCTGATCGCGGAGGCCGCGCTGACACTGGTCGGCGGCCTGCTCTTCGCCGCCCAGCACCGCACCCAGCCGCCGGTGCGCGCCGCCGCTCGCGGCACCTCCGAGCGGCACGCCTCCGCCCTGTCCGTACCGGGTGTGCGGGTGCTCGCGGTGGCGTTCCTCGGGATCGGCTCGGTCTTCGGCGGCATGCAGGTCTCGCTGACCGCGTTCGCCGAGGAGATCGGCCGGCCCGGCGCGAACGGTCTGCTGTACGGCGTCTTCGCGGCCGGCAACATGCTGGCCGGGATCGCCTGCGGCGCCATCGCCTGGCGGAACGGGCCGCGGCGTCGGCTGATCGTGGGGTACACGACGCTGGCCCTGACCGTCTCCGGGCTGTGGGCGGTGCACTCCGTGTTCCTGCTGGCCGGGCTCGGACTGCTGGCCGGGCTCTCCATCGCACCGGCCCTGATCGGCGGCTACACGCTGGTCGACACACTGGTTCCGGGATCCGCCCGGACCGAGGCGTTCACCTGGCTGACGGGCTCGGTCGCGCTCGGCCAGGCGGCAGCGGTGACGGTCGCCGGGCGGCTCGCCGACGCCCACGGCGCGAGCGCCGGCTTCCTGGTGCCGCTGGTGGGGACCGTGCTGGCGCTCGCGACCCTGGTGACACTGCGTTCGAGGCTGGCACCCACCGTCGCGGGACGGGCCGTGGCACGTGGTATCGGTCACCGGACGTCGGTCACGGTGGACTGAACCGACGGAATACGTCACTATGGAACGTCGTTAGCACTCATTGAGTGAGAGTGCCAGGAGGAGCAAGTGCCGACCTATCAGTACCAGTGCACCGAATGCGGCGAGGGCCTCGAGGCGGTGCAGAAGTTCACCGATGACGCCCTGACCGTGTGCCCGAGCTGCAACGGACGCCTCAAGAAGGTGTTCTCGGCGGTCGGTATCGTCTTCAAGGGCTCCGGTTTCTACCGGAACGACAGCCGTGGCTCCTCGTCGAGCAGCTCCCCGGCGTCGTCCTCGGCCAAGGGCTCCGGTTCCGCTTCGTCCGATTCCTCGTCCTCGTCTTCCTCGTCGACGGGTTCCGACTCGAAGTCGTCCGCTTCCTCCTCGTCCGCCGGGTCGTCGTCCTCGGCGTCCTCGACGAGTGGTTCGTCGGCCGCCTGAGCCTCCAGAATTCTCCGAGCTCCCAGAGCTTCCTGGGGCCCCATCGTTCCGTTCGATGGGGTCCCTCGGCGTTTTCGCCCGCCGCTAGTGTGATCGCATGGTGAACGCAGAAATCGGTGTCATCGGCGGTTCAGGCCTGTACTCCTTCCTGGAGGACGTCACGGAGGTGCGCGTGGACACCCCGTACGGACGGCCGAGCGACTCCCTCTTCCTCGGCGAGGTCGGCGGTCGCCGGGTCGCCTTCCTGCCCCGCCACGGACGCGGCCACCACCTGCCGCCGCACCGCATCAACTACCGGGCCAACATGTGGGCGCTGCGCTCCGTCGGCGTACGTCAGGTGCTCGGCCCGTGCGCGGTGGGCGGGCTGCGTCCGGAGTACGGACCGGGCACCCTGCTCGTTCCCGACCAGTTGGTGGACCGCACCAAGAGCCGGACTCAGACGTACTACGACGGGGAGCCCCGGGCCGACGGCACGGTGCCGAACGTCCTCCATCTGGGCTTCGCCGATCCCTACTGCCCCGCGGGGCGCAGGGCGGCGCTTGCATCGGCTCGCGCCAGGAACTGGGAGCCGGTGGACGGGGGCACGCTGGTCGTCGTCGAGGGACCGCGCTTCTCCACCCGGGCGGAATCGCGCTGGCACGCCGCGATGGGCTGGTCGGTGGTCGGGATGACCGGGCATCCGGAAGCCGTCCTGGCCCGTGAACTGGGCCTCTGCTACACGACGACGACGCTGGTGACGGACCTGGACGCGGGGGCGGAGGCCGGGGAGGGCGTCTCGCACGACGAGGTGCTGAAGGTGTTCGCGGCCAATGTGGACCGGCTGCGCGCGGTGCTCTTCGACATGGTGGGCGCTCTGCCCGCGGAGGCCGACCGCGACTGCCCGTGCTCGCGCGCGCTGGACGGTCTCGACCCGGGGGTCGAGCTTCCGTAGCGGGGGAAACGGGCGGGCGAAAGGGAACAGCGAAAGGGAACAGGCGGACGGCAGCGGCGTAACGGGAGCGGCGCGGTGGGACGGTCGCGGCGCGAGTGGGTGACCGAGTTGTCCACAACGCCGCGGCCGTCCACAGGCCTCAGCGAGAAGTGCGCGGACTGTGGATCGTGAGGGGTGTTCGTCCGGAACTCCTCTCCGCAGGTGGTGTTGGCCATGCGCCCGTCCTCGTTCCCTTCGCCGTTCCCGTCCTCTTTCCCCTCGTCGATTCCTTCGGCGCGGAATATCCCGTCGCACCAACCCCTGCCGCCGTTGGTGTCGTCCTTGCCGTCGCCCGGGCCGCACACGTCGGCCGCCCCGTCGACGCCGTCCGCACCGTCCGTGCCGGCTCCGGCACCTGGGTCACCCACGGCTTCCCAGGCTTCCCCGGCCGTCCCCGCTCCGGGGCCCCCGGCGTCCGCTCCCCCGCCCTGCGGCGTGCCGGCGTTCGAGCCGTTGCGGGTGGGCGGAGGCGGTGCGCGCCGACTGCGGCGGGCGTTGTGGCGGCGACGTCACGCCCTGGCCGCCGGGCTCGCCGTGACGGCCGCCGCGTTGGCGGCGACGGGACTGGCCGGAGGCGGCATGAACGGCGATGCCGCGCAGGGCGTCGGAACAAGCGCGGGAGGTACGGCCGGGGTCGCGCCGGAACGGGTCCGCAGGACGGCCCCGTCGGTGTCCGCCCCGGTACGGATCGCTGACGCGGGGGCGGTGCGGCTGTTACGGCCGGGGGACCGCGTCGACGTCATCGCCGTCGGGAGACAGAAAGACCGGGACGGGATCCGGGACGAAGACCACGGCGGAGGCCGGGGCGAGGGCCTGGACGGGGTCCGGGTCCTGGCGAAGGGCGCGCTCGTGGCGGACGTGCCAGAAGGATCGGCCGAAGGTCTCGCGGAGGACGGTGCGTTGATCGTACTGTCCGTCCCCCGGAGCACGGCCGCCTCGCTGGCCGGTGCCGGAATCTCGACCAGGCTGGCGGTGGTCCTGTGCTGATTCACGCGAACCATCGACACCACAACAGAACTAGTGCCGTGCCCGGCAATGTTTGCCCGGAAGGAGCGGCGCCTGGTGCGTGCGATCGCAAGGCGGCCGGAAGCCCTCGGATGGGGCCTCCCCTGCTCGAACGAAGTCGAGAGCTTGGGGAAGGGCTACGTGGGCTTTTGGCCAACGCCGCGAGCGCGCGTGCCAGGTGGCGCGACGGGGCAAACGTTGCCGGTCACGGCACTAGGGCGCGTTTCGAAAGTAGCGTCGTCCGCCCGAAGGGCGGGGCCCGCGGCGTCCGGTGCAGTGCATCGCAAGGCGAAGAGTCGCCCTCGCACCGGGCGTACGCGGACGATCCCGACAACGTGGCGAGGCGTCGCGCCAGGCGCCGCGGGCCGGGCGGGACTTTCGAAACGCGCCCTAAAAGGCCCCAATCGGGTGTTTCCCAGGGGAGCGGCCATGCAGGCGGCGAAGGAGGGCGTGCAGGAAACGCTGGAGGTGAGCGAGCTGGAGGTCCTGAAGAAGATCCGCGACGCCCTCGTCTCGCAGCGCGGCGGCCCGACAGGCAGGGCTCATGGCGAGGATTCCGGCGGGAATCAGGGCCGGTAGCGAGGCGCAGGCCAGAAGCACCGGCGGCAGCGCCGCCGACCCACGCCCGAGCGGGGGGGCTCAGATGTGATGGGGCGGCTTCTCGTCCAGGAAGCGCGCCAGCTCGGCAGCGCCACCACCGGCCGGGGCCCGCTCGCCCCACCCTCGGTCCGTATCGTCCGCGGACTGCTGGTCCAACGGATCGTCGAAGACCAGAGCCGGTCTCGGTTTCTGCTGATCCGGCTGCGACGGCTTCGAATCGCGCGGGCCGGGGGCGGGGGCGGTGCTCATGACTCCAGGGTACGGCGGCGGTCAGCGATCCTCCGGTGCGAGCCTCCACAGCCCGAGCACCACGAGGAACGACAAACAGAGAAAGCCGGCACCCCACCAGGCAGAACCGGTGTCGCCCTCCGTCCACGCGTCGACGACCGCTGTCAGCCCCCAGAGCTGCCCCACGACCACGGTCATCGCCAGGACCAGCCGAGCCGTCAGCTTCGAGGAGCTCGGGTTGCTGTTCGGTTCCCGCACCCGGAGCGGGGCCGGTGTGCCGGGCGCGCGGGTCACCGTAGCCGCTGGTGACCCGGATCTGTGGATAGCACTGGAAGCCCCGGCCCCGGGGAGTCGGTGCGGGCACCGGGGGCGGGCCGTCCTGCCGCCCCGAGGTCGTCTGGTGGCTCGGTCACCTCGCCACCGTAGGGATATTTGCAACAGTCGGTCCCGTTTTACGGTTCGGCGGGGTGAGGCATTCGTCCGTCCGGGGCGCGGCTCACGGTCCGGGCGCGGACCCGTCCTGCGGCATGCCGCCCACCTCGCATCCGCTCCGGTCTGGTGTGCTGTTCCCCATGCCCACGATGACTGCTCGCAACCGCACCGAGATACATCGCACGTCGACCCCGCTGGAACTCCTCTTCGACCTCTGCTTCGTCGTCGCTGTGGCCCAGGCGGGCAGGCGGCTGCTGCACGCCGTCTCCGAAGGTCATGCGGCCACCGGAGTCGTCAGCTACGCGGCCGTCTTCTTCGCGATCTGGTGGGCCTGGGTCAACTTTTCCTGGTTCGCCTCGGCCTACGACACCGACGACGCGTTGTACCGCGTGGTCACGTTCGTCCAGATCGCCGGTGTGCTCGTCTTCGCCTCCGGGGTGCCACGCGCCTTCGACTCGGGCGACTGGACGGTCGGCGTCACGGGCTACGTCGTGATGCGGCTCGCCATGACCAGCCAGTGGCTACGAGCCGCCCACGGCACCCGGGGCGCCGAGCGCCGCGTCGCGCTGCGGTACGCCGTGGGCATCACCGTGGTGCAACTGGGCTGGATCGGCATGCTGTTCCTGACCGAGAACAGGGGAGGCGCGCGTGCCGCCGTGTTCGTCGTGCTCGTGCTGGCGGAGCTGTCGGTGCCGGCAATCGCCGAACGCGACCGCACGACGAGCTGGCACGCCCGCCACATCGGCGAGCGCTACGGCCTGTTCACGATCATCGTGCTGGGCGAGACGATCGCGGCGGCCACGGTCGCGGTTCAGGAGGCGATGACCGAGCACGACGCGTTCGGCGACCTGTTGCCGCTCACTGCGGGCGGGCTGCTGATCGTCTTCTCCGCCTGGTGGATCTACTTCGCCGTGCCGATCCACGAGTACCTTCTCAGCAGCAGGGAATCGTTCGTCTGGGGATACGGGCACTACCTGATCTTCGGTTCCGCGGCGGCGATCGGCGCGGGCATCGAGGTCGCGGCGGCGGAGGCCGTGGGCAAGGCCCATGTCTCGGACACGGTGGCCGCCGGTGCGGTCACGGTGCCGTCCGCGATCTTCTTCCTGGCGGTGTGGGCCCTGCACGCCCGTCACTTCAAGCGGGATCTCGCGGAGCAGTTGTCGCTCCCCGTGGCCGCACTGGCGATCCTGGCCTGCACGTTCGCCGGGGCGTGGGCAGTGTTCGCGGCGGGGTTGGTGGCGGCGGCAACCGTGGCCGCGGGAGAGCTGCTGTCCCGTCGGACCGCCGCTGCGCAGTGAGCGGTCGGCGGGTGGAGGGCGACGGGGGCGGGTGACGGCGGTAAGAGGGCCATGGCGGCCAGAAGGCTGTGAGGGGATCAACGGTGGGGCCGAGGACAGGGAGTGTGCGGTGACGGCGGAAGATCCACAGAGACGGCGGGAACCCGCGGCCGGGGGCCCGCAGCGGTCGGGCACCGCCCCGACCGGCCCGGCGGAGCGCAGCGTCTTCGCCACCGGCCCGTCCGAAACCGGGCCCGCGGGAAGCGGCCCGGCCGGAAGCGGCCCGGCCGGTCGCGGGCCGCGCGACGCGCTGACCGATGTCGCCGGGCTGCTCGTCGGCCATGCGCGGGTGACGGGCGCGGGCGCGCTGAGCGGCACCACGGTCGTCCTCGCCCCCGAGGGCGGCGCGATCGCGGCCGTCGACGTGCGCGGCGGTGGTCCCGGCACCCGGGAGACGGACGCGCTCGATCCGCGCAATCTGGTGCAGCGCGTCGACGCCGTCGTCCTGACGGGCGGCAGCGCGTACGGGCTGGACGCGGCGTCCGGCGTGATGGCCTGGCTGGAGGAACGGGGGCGCGGGGTGCGCGTCGGCCCCGATCCGGCGCAGGTGGTGCCGGTGGTGCCGGCCGCGTGCCTCTTCGACCTGGGACGGGGAGGTGACTGGCGGGCCCGTCCGGATGCCTCGACCGGACGCGCGGCGGTGGAGGACGCGGCCGGTACGGAGCCGGGGGCGCCGGTCCCCGAAGGGTGTGTCGGCGCCGGTACGGGCGCGGTCGCGGGGCAGTTCAAGGGCGGCGTGGGCACGGCGAGCGTGCGGCTGGCGTCCGGGATCACGGTGGGCGCGCTCGTCGTGGTGAACGCCGCGGGTTCGGTGGTCGACCCGCGTACGGGCGTGCTGTATGGGGAGTACGGCGCCGCCGAACCACCCGCGGTCCCGGCGCCCGAGGTCCATCGCGCGGCACTCCGGCGCCTGGCCGAGGCCCGGGGGGCCGATGCGCCCCCTCCGCTCAACACCACGCTGGCGGTCGTCGGTACGGACGCCGATCTCACCCGGGCCCAGGCGCAGAAGCTCGCGGGTACCGCGCACGACGGCCTGGCGCGCGCCATACGCCCCGTGCATCTACTGACCGACGGGGACACCGTTTTCACGCTGGCCACCGGTGCCCGGCCGCTGGACCCGCGGAACCCGGTCGCTCTCAACGAGCTGCTGGCGGCCGGTGCAGACTGTCTGACCCGTGCCGTCGTGAAGGCCGTCCGGGCGGCGCGGGGGACCATGGGCCGCGACCTCGGCACCGGCCATCCCTCGTACAGCGATCTCTATGGCGGGCCTCGGCCGCCCGTATGAGCGCGGACGACCGCCCCGCAGCCGTCTCGCGCGTCCGCCGTCGTGAGTCGGCCGCCGTCAGGAGTCGGCCCCTGTGGTGGGTCCGCCGCCGTCGTGAGTCGGCCGCCGTCAGGAGTCGGCCCCTGTGGTGGGTCCGCCGCCGTCGTGGGTCCGCGCCGTCACGTGTCCACCACCGTCATGTGCCCGCTGTCCTCGCGCGTCCGTCGCCGTCGCGTGCCCGTCCTCGCACACCCGCCCGGCCTCGACTCCCCTGCGGGGAAGGGAAGTTCGGACGAACCACCAGGAACTATCCCCGCGCGCCAATCGTTTTCCTGAACCCCGGTCACGATGTCGGACCCAGGGACTACGTTAAGCACGCATCAAGTAACACGCGGCAACGGCCTGGAGACAGCACCTTGAGCGATCCGTACGAGACAACCGAGCAACACCTCGAGCGACTCCTGCGACGGGCACTCAACTCTTTCGACCTGCCCGACAGTACGGTCGAAAGACTCGGTACCGCGCTCGCCCACAGCAGTTCCCTGCACTCCTCGCACCACAGTTCCGTGCTCCATCGGGAGACCCACCGGCACACGTATCTGCTGTCCGACGGCACCACCCTCTCGCTGTGGGAGCTGGTGCACACAGGTCCGCGGGGTGTGACGGACCCGCGCTCCCGGACCGAACCCGAGTTCCGACACCACGAGTTGTACGACGACGAGGCCGATGCCCAGGTCGCCGCCGCCCGGCTGGCCGACGGCCTCGGGGACGTTCCGCTGTTCGGGGACGACGGGCCGCAGACCGATCTGGACACGCTCACGGTCCTGATGGCGGCTTCCCCGGCCCCGATGCCCCGGACGTACGCCCCGGACAACTCCGCCGACCATGCCCGCCGCGTGCTGCGCCGCGCGGAGAACAACGACGGCCCTGGCGAGGAGACCGCCCGGCTGCTGCGTGCCGCCTTCGCCCACCACATCACCCAGGTCTTCGGCCGCCAGTGCCAAGTGGGCGGGCGGAACGCCGGATTCACGCTGTACGAGCACGCCTTCCTCCTCCTGGACGGCAGCGAGACGAGCCTGTGGGAGGTCGAGCACACGGCCACGCCCGACGGCCGCCACATGTGCGAGGTGTACACCGACGAGGACTCCGCGCGCGGCGCCATGGAGAGCCGTACGCGCATCTGCTGACGGGCGAGGAACGGACGCCCCCGACCTCCTCCCCGGTCCCCGGCCCCGGGCTCGCCCCCCGGCCCAATCCCGGTCCCGGTCCCGGTCCCGGTCCCGGTCCCGGATGAGCCTCCGGGGCCGGATGAGCCTCCGGGGCCGGACGGACGACGCACAAAATGGTGCCCGAACCCCGTAGGGCGCGGGCACCATCCGGTCCCTCGGTTTCAGGACCTCACGGCAGCAGCGCGGGCTTCCTGTCCGACGCGGCGTCGGCCCCGGGTGCGGCGCCGCCATCGGTCCGAATCCCGGCACCGGCAGCGGTACCGGCATGCACACCGGCGTGGGTTCCGACACCGGCATCCGCGCCACCTGCGGCTCCCCCGCCCGCGAGGTCGCCGTCCACGGCCTCGTCGCCGCCCTCCATGTGCTGCTTCGGGCGCGCGGGCAGCGCGAACATCACCAGCACGATCAGCGCGAGCACTCCGATCACCCACCACAGCGAGTGCCGGAACGCCTCCGCGAAGGCCGGTCCCACTTCCTGCGGTGCCAGCCGGTCGCCCATCGATCCGAAGAAGACGACCGCGACCAGCCCGAGCCCGAGCGCGTTGCCCATCTGCTGAACGGTGCTGATGAGGCCGGAGGCCGATCCGGAGTGCTCCCTCGGCACCTCGGACAGCACCGCGTCCGTCAGCGGGGCCACGATCAGGCCCATGCCGAGGCCCATGACCACCAGCGGCGGCACCATCTGCCAGGACGTGATGCCCATCCCGTACCGCTCGGACTCAGCCATGTAGAGCAGCAGACCGGCGATCATCAGCAGCGCGCCCGCCTGGAGGACCTTGCGGCCGAACCGGGGCACCAGCTTCTGTACGGAGACCCCGGCGGCGCACGAGACGGCGACCGAGAACGGCACGCCGGTCAGCCCCGCCCGCAGCGCGGTCCAGCCGAGCCCCATCTGCATGTAGAGCGTCCAGACCAGGAAGAAGATGCCGAGCCCGATGCCGAAGGTCAGCTGAACGGCGATTCCTGCCGCGAAGCTCTTGAACCGGAACAGCGAGAGCTCCACCAGTGGCGAACCGCCCCTGCGCGCCTTGGCCCGCTCGAACAGCACCAACACCAGGAACACCAGCAGGCTGCCGACCATCGACACATGGCCCCACAGCGGCCAGCCCAGCTCCCGCCCACGGGTCAGCGGGTAGATCAGCATCAGCATCCCCAGGGTCACCAGGGCGACACCGACCAGATCGAGCCGGAGCGCCTGAGGCGCCTTGGACTCGGTGATGAACCTGTTGCCCAGGACCAGGGCGGCGGCACCGACGGGCAGATTGATCAGGAAGATCGGCCGCCATTCGAGGCCGGCGATGTTCCACTGGGTGAGCAGCGCGCCCAGCAGCGGCCCCATGATCGCGCCGAGCCCGACGATCGCGCCGAAGAGACCGAAGACCTTGCCGCGTTCGTGTGCCGGGAAGGTGGCGTGCACGATCGACAGCACCTGCGGGACCATCAGCGCGGCGGTGCCGCCCTGGAGGATCCGCGAGGCGACCAGCATCTCCGGGCTCACGGCGAAGCCGCAGAGCGCGGAGGCCAGTGTGAAGCCGCCGACACCGATCAGGAACAGCCGCTTGCGGCCGTGGATGTCGCCCAGTCGGCCACCGGTGATCAGTCCGGCCGCGAAGGCCAGGGAGTACCCGGCGGTGATCCACTGGATCGAGCTGAACGAGGCACCGGTGTCCTGCCGGATGCTCGGGATGGCGACGTTGACGATCGTGACGTCGACCAGGTCCATGAAGGCCGCGGTCATCACGATGGCGAGGGCGAACCAGCGTCGCCGGTCCGAAGCGGCCGAGGCACTCGGCGGGGCCGGTGCGACCGGAGCACTGGACGAATCCGGAGCGGCCGAGGCCGCGGATGCCGAAGCGCCCGGGGAACCGGACGCCGGGGTCGGCGGTGTTGCGGAAGAAGGCATGAGAAGAAGCTAGATGTCCATTAGGTCAGTTCATGACCCAATGTGCGGACACCCTGACCGGGTCACCGACTGCACCGGACCGAATCCGACACGAGAGTGAGCCCATGACCAGCACGCCGGCACGACTGCTGAATCTGCTGTCGCTCCTCCAGACGCCCCGCGAGTGGCCGGGCAGCGAACTCGCCGAGCGGCTCGCCGTCAGCCCCCGCACCATCCGACGCGACATCGACCGCCTGCGCGAGCTCGGCTATCCGGTCGAGGCCACGCGCGGTTCGATCGGCGGATACCGCCTGGTCGCGGGCACCGCCATGCCGCCGCTGCTGCTCGACGACGAGGAGGCCGTGGCCATCGCGGTGGGGCTGCGGGCGGGGGCCGGGCACGCCATCGAGGGGGTCGACGAGGCGTCCGTACGGGCGCTGGCGAAGCTGGAACAGGTGCTGCCGTCGCGGCTGCGGCACCGGGTCTCGACCCTGCAGAACGCCACGGTGCCGCTGACCCGGGGCGACGGCTCGACGATCGATCCGCGCACGCTGACGGTGATGGCGTCGGCGGTCACCGGGCGGGAGCGGCTGCGGTTCGCCTACCGCGCGGGCGACGGCGCCGAGACGCGGCGCGAGGCCGAGCCGTACCGGCTGGTGAGCGCGGGGTGGCGCTGGTACCTGGTCGCGTACGACCTGGGGCGCGCGGACTGGCGTACGTTCCGGGTCGACCGGGTCAGCGAGCCGTTCGCGACCGGGGCCCGGTTCACCCCGCGCGAGCTGCCGACGGGGGACGCGGCGGAGTTTCTCAGCGGCTCCATCACCCGGCGGCAGCCCGAGCTGACGGTCGAGGTGAGCTTCGCGGCCCCGGCGGATTTCGTGGCGGCCCGGCTGCCGCCCTCGTTCCGCCCGTTGGAACCGACCGGCGGGAGCGGCTGTCGGCTGCGGGCGACGCTGACGGACTCGTTGGAGTGGGTGGCCCTCCGACTGGCCCTGGTGGACTGCGAGTTCACCGTTCATGAGCCTGCGGCGCTGGTGACGTACCTGAGCGATCTGAGCGCCCGGCTGAACCGCGCCACGGCAGGGCCCGCAGCCGAACCGGCCGACGCAAAGGAATGAGCCCCGGCGCCAGGGGGGGGGTGGGCGCCGGGACTCGGCTCGGGGGCGTCGCGCGGAGCGACGCTCAGGGCCTCACGACCTCATGCGAGTCGGAGACCGGGGCGTCGCGCGAGGCGACGACCGGGGGTCACGCGAGGCGACCTGTTCCGGAGGTTACTGGACAACCCCTCACGCCGCGGCGTCAAAACCCGTGTCGCGGGCCATTCGCTTCAGTTCGAGCAGCGCGTGCTTCTCGATCTGGCGGATCCGCTCGCGGGTCAGGCCGTGCTGCTTGCCCACCTCGGTGAGGGTCCGCTCGCGGCCGTCCTCGATGCCGTACCGCATGCGGATGATGGACGCGGTGCGGTGGTCGAGCTTGCCGATCAGGTCGTCCAGCTCCTCGCTGCGCAGCAGCGTCATGACCGACTGCTCGGGCGACACCGCGGAGGTGTCCTCCAGCAGATCACCGAACTGCGTCTCGCCCTCGTCGTCCACCGACATGTTGAGGCTGACGGGGTCGCGGGCCCAGTCCAGGACGTCACTCACGCGCTCCGGCGTGGAGTCCAGCTCGGCGGCTATCTCCGTGTGCTCCGGCTCGCGCCCGTGCTCGCGGTTGAACTCGCGCTGCACGCGGCGGATCCGCCCGAGCTCCTCCACCAGGTGGACGGGGAGCCGGATCGTGCGGGACTGGTCGGCTATGGAACGGGTGATGGCCTGGCGGATCCACCATGTCGCGTACGTGGAGAACTTGAAGCCCTTGGCGTAGTCGAACTTCTCGACCGCGCGCACGAGGCCCGCGTTCCCTTCCTGGATCAGGTCGAGCAGGGGCAGCCCGGCCCGCGGATAGCGACGGGCGACGGCGACCACCAGGCGGAGGTTGGAACGGATGAACACGTCCTTGGCTCGCTCGCCCTCGGCGACCAGTGCCTCCAGCTCCTCGCGCGTGGCCCCGCCGGCTTCGCTCTCCACCTCGCCGTCGAGTATCTGCCGGGCGTAGACACCGGCCTCGACGGCCTGGGACAGCTCGACCTCCCTGGCGGCATCGAGCAGCGGCGTACGCGCGATCTCGTCCAGGTACATGCCGACCAGGTCGCGATCGGCGATCTCTCCGCCCGCCGCGCGAACACTGCTTGCCCGGTTGGTCCCACCGGTGGAGGACGAACGACGGGCGACGGCACGGGTTGCCATGCGAGCTCCCTTGCTGAGTAGGTCGCGACACCCTCTCGGGTGCCCTGCATCCGATGGAAACAACGACTGGAATCAGGACAGAATTCCCATGCCCGGCATTCAATTTCGGGATCATGCAGTACCCTGTCTCGCCGCGAAGGGGACGATCGCGCCGGACGATCACAAAGAAGTGCAGGTCAGGCCGGGTATCGAAGGCGATCTGGCGACACTCGCAGACATCTGCAGCCATGAGGCATGTGAGACCGCGGTCACATTCGATTACGGACCCCTTCACACCCGAACAGCGACTGTCGCGTTTTCGTTCCCGGCTCGAAAGACGGCCCGTACCGTCGCCTGGTTGCTCGGGATGTCCGCATTGCCGGATCCGGTTCCGGATTGCCGGGCCCGGATCCGGATTGCGGTGTACCGGGATGCGGCCGGGCACGAGAAGCGGCGCCGGACACGAGAAGCGACCGGGCCCCGGCCCCAGTAGGCCCTATGAGCTTCGAGGCCCGCGGACCCCACGGCCCCTCAGCCGAACTGCACCGAGCGCTTCGCGAGCCCCATCCAGAACCCGTCGATGACACTGCGGCCCCGGTCGAGCTCGCCCTCCGCGGCGCCGAGCGTCACGAAGAGGGGCGCGAAGTGCTCGGTGCGCGGGTGCGCCAGCCGCCCGGCCGGAGACTTGCGCTCGAAGTCCAGCAGCGCGTCGACGTCCTGCGCCTGGAGCGCCCGGTCTCCCCAGTCGTCGAACTCCGCCGACCAGCCGGGGACACCGCCCGCATGGCGCAGTGCGGCGAGGTTGTGGGTGAAGAAGCCGCTGCCGACGATCAGGACGCCCTGGTCACGCAGGGGCGCCAACCTGCGCCCGATATCCATGAGCTTGCGCGGGTCCAGTGTCGGCAGGGAGATCTGCAGCACGGGGACGTCGGCGTCCGGGAACATCTCCACCAGCGGTACGTACGCGCCGTGGTCGAGCCCGCGATCGGGCATGCCCTGGACCGGCGTACCGGCGCGCCGCAACAGCTTGCGCACGTCCTCCGCCAGCTCCGGCGCGCCCGGAGCGGCGTACCGCACCCGGTAGTAGTGCTCCGGGAAGCCCCAGAAGTCGTAGACGAGCGGGATCGTCTCCGTCGCGCCGAGGGCGAGCGGCGCCTCCTCCCAGTGCGCGGAGACCATCAGGATCGCGCGGGGCCGGGGCAGCCCGGCGGACCAGGCGGCCAGTTCGCCGGGCCAGACCGGGTCGTCGGCCAGCGGTGGCGCACCGTGAGAGAGGTAGAGGGCGGGCATCCGCTCCGCGGCGACAGTCATGGCACTCCCCATCCGCTGCTGCTCAAGGTATGTCTTCTAGAAGTCTCTTTGAGAAGGAAGAGTTCTTTAATGTTCAAGCTCCTACTCCCTGAGACCTTAGCTCTATCTAGTTAAACTTTCAAGAAAAGGTCTACAGTGGAGTCCATGACCTCGGCACACCCCGGCGAACCGCGCTGGCTCTCGGACGAAGAGCAGAGAACGTGGCGCGCGTATCTCCACGCCACCACCCTTCTGGAGGACCATCTCGACCGCCAGCTGCAGCGGGACGCCGGCATGCCGCACATCTATTACGGGCTGCTCGTCCAGCTCTCCCAGGCGCCGCGCCGCCGGAAGCGGATGACCCAGCTCGCCATGGACGCCAAGATCACCCGTTCGCGGCTCTCGCACGCCGTCGCGCGGCTGGAGAAGAACGGCTGGGTGCGCCGCGAGGACTGTCCGTCCGACAAGCGCGGCCAGAACGCGGTCCTCACCGACCAGGGGTACGAGATGCTCGCCCGGTCCGCGCCGGGCCATGTCAGCGCCGTACGGCAGGCGATGTTCGACCGGCTCACGCCCGAGCAGGTGCGCTCGCTCGGCGAGATCATGCAGGTCATCGCCGCCGGACTGCAGCCGGAGGACACGGACGCGGATCTGCCCTGGCTGCGTTGAGCGGTTCGTCGACCGGTTCGGCGAGTGGTCGTCGAGTGGCTCGGCGGGCAGCCGACCCGTGGCGTGGCTCTGCTCCGCCCCGGTTCCACCGTACGGAACCGGGGCGGAGCCACAGCTCGGTGGTACGGGAGGTGACCGCGAGCACGACCTCGTGGATCGGCGCGGCCCGGCCGGGAAAGTTCCGGTAGAGCGTGGCGTCGCCGACACCGGCGCGCCGGGCGACCTCGTCGAGCGGCACATCGGAACCGAACTCGACGAACGTCTCGCGCGCGGCCGTCACGATCCGCTCCCGGTTGCGCAACGCGTCGGCCCGCGAACGGGCCGTACGGGGCCGCACCGCTCCGCTCGCGGCACAGGCGTCGGTCTCCACGACGGCGGTCCTTCCTTTCCTCGTGCTTGTCCTTGTTTCCTCGACCCCGCGCTTCCCGGCTCCACGGCTTCCTCGCCCTGCGGCCTTCCGCAACCGGGGAACCGGACCACAGGGGAGCCGGACCACCGGGGAACGTCTCCCCGCTTCGGAGAGGAGACAGCTTCAAACGGGGAATTCAAACGGGAAACAGCCTTCACTTATCTCCTCAGCACGATGCGACTCGAAGCACACCTCCCGGCCGGAAAACCATCCGATCGGCGCACCCAGCGAGCGGCGCCTCGACCCCCGCCACAGGCTGATCGAAGAGCGCAGTCGGGTCCGGCCGACTGCCGCGGACCCCGAGGCGCCTCTATGGAACATCCCCGCCACCGGATACGCGGGCATCGCGGCCCGATCGCGCTCGCCTCGGCAACGGCCCTGGTCATCGCCGCAGTCGCCTCGACCAGCAGCAGCCTTCCGATTCCCAGCCCGGCCTCGGCCGGACCGGTGGCCGAGCCTCGGGCGGCGGGCATAGCCGCGTGCCGGATACCGGCGACCATGGGGGTGCAGATGTCGGAGGGCATTCCCACTCCGGAGGGGTACGCCCGTTCCACGGGCAAGGTGCGCGCCCTCAGCCTGATGATCGACTTTCCTGACGCGCGGGGGACCGAACCGGCGATGGACCGGTTCGCGGAGTTCTTCCCGCAAACCGTCGCCTGGTTCCGGACCGCCTCGTACGGGCGGCTCACCTACGTCCCCGACGCCCCCGTGAAGACCTGGCTGCGGATGCCGCTGCCGTTCGCCGAGTACGGAATAGACCGGGGGGCACCGTACGAGCCGGGCTACCGTCACCTCGTCCAGGACATCGTCGCCGCCGCCGACCCGAAGGTGGACTTCAGCGCGTACGACCTGGTCAACGTCCTGGTCACGCCGAACGCCGGTCCCCCCGCGCTCGAAACGGTCCTGTCCGTGACCTTCGCCGGCAATGCCAACGCCCCGCACGCGGACGGCGTCCCGCTCGCCAACACGTCCTTCATCTACAGCCGCCAGGACGACGGCTCGGGGTCGTACAAACGGACCGGGTTCCGCGTCCTGCCGCACGAGAACGGCCACGTCTTCGGCCTCCCCGACCTCTACACCATGGAGGGCGGCGGGGCGGTCGGGCACTGGGACATCATGTCCGAGGACTGGGGGGCCGACAACGACCTGCTGGGCTGGCACAAGTGGAAGCTCGGCTGGCTGGACAACAGCCAGATCGACTGCGCCGCCGAATCCGGCACCAGCGACCACGTGCTCGAACCGCTGGCCACCCGGGGCGGCACGAAGCTGGCGTTCGTGCCGTCGAGCGCCGAGTCCGGCTACGCGGTGGAGGTACGCACCAGGGCGGGCAACGACGAGGAGGTCTGCCGTCCCGGCGTGCTGATCTACAGGGTGAGCTCCAATGTCGAAACCGGGCAGGGCCCGGTGTCGGTCGCGGACAGCACCAAGAAGAGCGGCGGCTGCACCCGGGTGCCCAACGTCCACACCGAACTCTCCGACGCCACCTTCCGCCCCGGCCAGACCTTCACCGACCGGGCGACCGGCATACGCATATCCGTGGTCGGGAAGGACGACGAGGGGAGCTACCGGGTCCGGATAAGCCGCCCGTGAACGGTTGCGGGTACGGGCACCCCCCCGTACGGGTACTGGCACCAGAACCGGTACGGGCAAGAGAACCGGCAGGCGTACGCGTACGGGTCCCGGCACCAGTAGGGGTACCGGCACCGGTAGGGGTACGGGCAGGACCGCGGTACAGGCACG
Source organism: Streptomyces sp. NPDC002476 (assembly GCF_042889785.1). Lineage (NCBI taxonomy): Bacteria > Bacillati > Actinomycetota > Actinomycetes > Kitasatosporales > Streptomycetaceae > Streptomyces > Streptomyces sp. NPDC002476. Next base: position 276,597 of record NZ_JBIARH010000005.1, read on the forward strand.
CTCACGGGCATCGGTGCGGGCAGGGCCGCGCGTGCGGCTACGGGCAGGGCCGCGTGTGCGGCTGCGCCCCTGTTCCCGTCCCACCCGTCCCCACCTCGACGCCGCCGGCACCGGAGGACGGGGGGTGGATCGCGTCGACGAGGAAGGGCAGCGCCCCTCGTTCGAGCAACGCCCCCTGCCATGCCTCACGCGCGCGGTCGACCTCGGCGTCCCCGTCGGGCTTCGTCGAGCGATTGCCCGCCGCCACCACGAGCAGTCCGACGAGACCGGCCAGCACCGTCACCACCGCGACCCCGGCCGCGACCGCCCCGGCGCCGAGCATCACCTCCGCGAGGTGCGAGTGACTGCCGACGGCCCGGAAACCGAAACCGATCACCCCGAACACGGCGGCGGCCGTGGCGGACAGCCCCGGCACCAGCACGGCCACCGCGTGCAGCGCACTGCCCCTGACGGCCGTACCGGCGCCGGACTCGCGCCGTACGGCACCACGCGCGTTCGCCACATTGCCCGAGTCATCGAGGAGTTGGCGGTAGGCGCGGTACTCGGCGGCGGCCGAAGCCGCGATCGCGGTACGCGCACCGAGTGCCCGGGTGCGCAGCTGTTCATTGTTGGGCGACCCCGGGTTGCGGCGCCGCCCCTCCTGGATCAGGGGTGAGCCCAGCGCACGGTCCAGGATGCGTTCGAATGCGGGCAGGTCCTCTGCGCGCAGCAAATCCGAATGGTCCACGAGTCTTCCTCGGTAGGTGAAGTCCACACAGGCCACGGGTCACGGGTCACAGGTCACGCCACGGGTCACAGGTCGAGGCCACGGCCCGAGGCCACGGCCCGGAGTCACGGGCCACAGACCGCGCCGGCGGGCCGCGGGCCGTGGATCACCAGTGAAGCGGCTCGGACAGATCCGCGCGGCTTCGGCCTCGCCCCAGGCGCCCTCGCACCTCTCGACCCTCCCCAATGATTCCCGGATTGCGCAATTTCTAAAGCGTCTCCCCGCCGCCGCCGGAGCCATCCGGCCGCTCGACGACCCCGACCACGGCCCCATCTTACTTGCTAGATTACGCAACTGAGCAATTGTTGGCGAGGGAGCCGCCGCAGCAGGGAGCCGCCGCAGCCGCGCCCCGTCGCACGAGGAGGAAGTCGCATGCCTGTCGCCCGCCGGACGCCACCACAACCCGGTTCCGCCCCGACCGCCGAGACCGCGCACGCCCTGCCGGTCGTACCGACCGCCCTGGTGGCCGAAGCCCTGCCACTCCCTCCGTGCCCGACCCCGGATCCGCCCCTGGCACGGACTTCGCCGCTGCCTCTCCCCCTGGCTCTGGCCCTGGCTCTGGCGGTCTGGGCCCTGCTCGCCATCACCCCCGCGACCGCGCACGCCACGGACACCGGGCTCGGCACCGTGGCCGAGGCCCTGCGGAAGAGCCCCGTGTACGTCGATCCCCGCGCCCGGGACAAGCTCTCCGAGGCCGACGCCGAGGAACTCGCGAAGAAGATCGAGGACGCGGACAGGCCGGTGTTCGTCGCTGTGCTGCCCGAAACGGCCGAGTTCCCGCCCGGGACCCTGATGCGGGACCTGCGCACCCTGGTCGGCGTCGCCGGTGTGTACGCGGTACGCCTGGGCGACGGCTTCGACGCAAAGGCGGACTCCTCCGTGATGTCGCGCGACGCGGTCGGCAATCTGACCGGCGCCGTCAAGCGCTCCCGTTCCGGGGACCCCGCCGGGATGCTGACCGCGTTCGTGGACCGGGCCACCGCCCAGGCCGCAGGCCGGGCGCCGGACACCTGGGACCGGTCCGGGGCCGGCGAGGGCGGCGGCGGGACGGGGCCGCTGCTGGCCGTCGGCGCGGTCGCACTGGCCGTCGGCGGGGGCTACGCCTGGTACCGCCGGTCCCGGAAGAAGCGCGAGCGCGCCGAACTGGACGCCCTGCGCGTGGTCGTCGACGAGGACATCACCGCGTTCGGCGAGGAACTGGACCGGCTCGACTTCCGCCCCTCCGAGCCGGGAGCCGACGACGCGATGCGACAGGACTACACCCGCGCCCTGGACGCGTACGACCGGGCCAAGGAACTGATGGCGGCCGCCTCCGCGCCACAGGACGTCCGGGCCGTGACCGAGACACTGACGGAAGGACGGTTCGCACTCGCCACCCTGACCGCCCGCCGCAACGGCACACCGCTGCCCGAGCGCCGCGTCCCCTGCTTCTTCGACCCCCGTCACGGCCCCTCGGCCGAAGACGTGTCGTGGACCCCGCCGGGCGGCACGCCCCGCGGCGTGCCCGCGTGCCGCGTCGATGCCGAACTTCTGACGTCCGGGCAGGAACCAATGATCCGTCAGGTCAGCACCGCCGAGGGTCCGCAGCCCTACTGGAACGCCGGTCCCGCATACTCCCCCTGGGCCGGTGGCTACTTCGGCGCGGCCGCGGGCGCCGTGGGCGGGCTGCTCGTGGGCACGGTGCTGGGTTCGGCACTCGGCGCATCCACCGCGTTCGCCGACACCCCGCCGTCCGGCGGCGACACGCCCGGGGGCGGCGAGTTCACCGGCGCCGACTTCGACTCCGCTGATTTCGGAGGCGGTTTCGACAAGGGAAGCGGCCTCGACGGAGGAAGCGGCTTCGGGAGCGGGGGCGACTTCGGAGGCGGGGGCGACTTCGGAGGCGACTTCGGGGGTGGCGACTGGTGACCCCTCACCCACTCCAAAAACTTAAAGGATTGCGCAATGGTTAAATCATGACAGCGGATACGAACGACATGACCGGCTGGGAATACGCGGTTCTCGATGGTGGCCCCGCCGACGGACTGCGGACGCGGGTCACCGACCGCCCCGGGGTGCTCCAGGTGACGTACCCGTGCCAACTGGACGCACCATCGGGCGACATACAGGTGGAGGCGCTCTACGTCTACCGTCGCGACCCCCGGGTGCGGAGCGAGCCTCTGAGGTACGGCTTCGACCGCGCCAGCCCCTGACGCCCCGTCGACGCCTCGGAGCGGGCAGGCCCGCCGTCTCCGGCCGGACGCGCGCCGCGGGCGAACGCCGCCACGCCCGGGACCCACCCGCGGCTGCGCCCGGGCACCGCTCCTACGCCCGGGCGCCGCGGTTCTCGTGGCGGCGGCGGGCGACCGCGAGGGCGACGGCGTACAGCCCGAGGACGACTACGAGCAGCAGGTAGTAGACGCTCGGCAGGGCCGTCATGCCCAGGGGCGGGCCCAGCGGGGAGAGCGGCAGCAGCAGACCGGTGACGGCGAGCGCGGCGGCGGCACGACCGACCGGACTGATGCCCCGTATGCCGAAGACACCACGGGCCCCGGAGGCACCAGGGGCCTCGGCGGTGCGGCGACCGGTCCGCAGGAGCACCATCACCAGAGCCTGGGTGAGCAGGTTCTCCGTGAACCAGCCGGAATGGAACAGCGCCTCGTCGTCCGTGCCGCCCGGGCCCCTCAGGGCGAGCGCGAGCACCGCGAACGTGGCCAGGTCGGCGACGGCGTTGAGCGCGCCGAAGGCGGTGATGAAGCGGAGGAAGTCGCGCGGCCGCAGCATGGTCGGGCGCCTGAGCGCGGCCGGGGCGACCCGGTCGTAGGAAAAGGTGAGCTGGGCCGCGTCGAAGCACAGGTTCTGGACGAGCGCCTGGGCCGGGAGCATCGGCAGGAACGGCAGCAGGAGACCGGCGGCGAGCATGGCGATGACGTTGCCGAGGTTCGAGGAGAGCGTGATGCGCAGGTACGTGGCGATGGTGACGCTGCTGCGCCGGCCCTCCGCTATCGCGTGGTCGATCGCGGTCAGGTCCTTGCCGTGACCGGCGAGCACCACGCCGGCGCTCTCCCGGGCCACGTCGACGGCGTCGCGCGGGCAGATCCCGACATCGGCGGCGTGCAGCGCGGGCAGGTCGTTGACGCCGTCGCCGAGGAAGCCGGTGGTGTGGCCGGCGGCCCGCAGCGTGGTGACGATCCGGGCCTTGTGCTCGGGGGTGCAGCGGGCGAACACGGTGGTCCGGTCGGCGAGTTCGGCCAGTTCCCGGTCCGTGAGCCGGTCGATGCCGTCCACCGTGCACACCTCGCCCGGGTCGAGGCCCAGATCGCGGCAGGCCCGGGCCACGGTTCCGGGGTGGTCGCCGGTGAGCACCTTGACCGTGACGCCGCGGTCGGCGAGGACGCGCAGGGCACCGGCGGCGGAAGGGACCAGCTCCTCGCGCAGCGCGACGAAGCCGGTGAACGTCAGTCCGCGTTCGTCGGCGGGCGTGTAAGCGCGCTGCCGCGCGGGACGTTCGGCGGTGGCGACTGCGAGGAGTCGCAGCCCGTCGTCCGCCCGGTCGGCGGCGAGTGCGAGCAGCCGCTGTCGCTCGGCGTCGTCGAGGGCACACCGTTCCAGCACGTTCTCGACGGCGCCCTTGACGACGAGGGTGTGGACGCCGAGGCGGCCGGGGGTGCGTACGACGGCGGTGGAGAGGCGGCGAGCGGGGTCGAAGGGCACGGCCGCGATCCCGTCGTAGTCGAACGGCACGGCCGCACCCCTGCCGTGACCGACCACGTCGGCCCTGTCGCGACCGGGCACGTCATGGCCGGACGCGTCGTCCCCGTCGTCCCCGTCGGCCGTATCTGCCGTATCTGCCGTATCCGCCGCATCGGCTGTGCCGCAGGCGTCGGAGGCATCGTGGGCGACGAGAATCGCCTCGCCCAGGGCGTCGTCGGCGTCGAGAATCGCCTCGTCCAGAGCGTCGGGGACGGGCAGGTCGGCGAGCTGAAGCGTCCACCACGCGTTGACGGCGGCCCAGTGCAGCACCTCGGGGTCGTCCCGGCCGTCGGCGTCCAGCGCGCGGACCACGACGGGCCGGTCCTGCGTCAGCGTGCCCGTCTTGTCCAGGCACAGCACGTCGACCGCGCCCAGGTCGTGCAGCGCGGGCAGCCTTCGGACGATCACGCCGTGGACGCGGGCGAGGAGCGACGCACCGCGCGCCAGGCACGTGGTGACGATGACGGGCAGCATCTCCGGCGTCAGTCCCACCGCCACCGCCACCGCGAACGGCAGCGTCTCCAGGCCCCGGCCCCGCAGGGCCGCGTTCGCCATCAGCACCAGCGGCGGCGTCAGCAGCATGAACCGGATCAGGATCCAGGAGATCCCGTGCACCGACCGGTCGAAGGCGCTCGGGCCGCGCGGGTGCACGGAGTCGTGCGCGGCGGCGAACCGGGTGTGCACCCCGGTCGCGACGACCACCGCGGTCCCACTGCCCGCCATGACGCTGCTTCCCTGGAAACACAGCTGTGGCGCGTCGAAGGGACCGCTCTCCGGCGCCTCGCCGCCCGTTGCCCCGCCGCCCGTCGGCACGTGCCCCGTCGGCCCGTTCCCGTTCCCTGCCGGCCCGTGCCCGTTCCCCGTCGGCCCGTTCCGCGTCGATCCGTCGTGGGTCGGCTCGTGCCCGTGCCCTGTCAGCGCGTTGTCCGTCGGTGCGCCACCCGTCGGTCGGCCCCCCGGCCGGTTCGGGGCGTCGACGGGGTGCTTGACGACCGGGGCCGACTCCCCGGTGAGAGCCGCCTGGTTCACGCTCAGGTTGTTCGCGCGCAGCAGCCGTACGTCGGCGGGGACCAGGTCCCCGGGCCCCAGGCGCACCACGTCCCCCGGCACCAGCTCGTCGACCGGGATCTCGCGGGCCACCGGCGCCGCCTTGCCGTCCGCGCGGCGCAGAACCGTCGCGGTGGTCGCCACCAGGTCCCGCAACCCGGCCATCGAACGGTCGGCGCGGTGCTCCCCCGCCGACCGCAGCACGCAGCTGACCACCACGAGCACGGTGATCACACAGGCGGTGCCCCAGGCCGCGACGGCCGCGGACACCAGGCCGAGGCAGAGCAGCACCGCCGTGAACGGATCGCGGAGACTGCGCAGGAAGCGCCCCGGCCACGACACGGCCCGCCGGGCGGGCAGCGTGTTCTCGCCGAACCTGGCCAGGCGCTCGGCGGCGTCCCCGTCCGTCAGCCCGCGGGGGCCCGTGTCCAGCGTGCGCAGCACCTGGAGCGAGGTCAGTTCACGCAGGCCCCCGCCGTTGACGGCCGCTCCGCCCGGCGCCGGGAAGGCCGATGGCGAAGGGGCCGGTGGTCCGGGTGCGGTACGACCTGACTCCTCGGCCTCGGAGGTCTCAGGCACCGGTCCTGCGGAGCGCGCGCACCGGCGCGGACGCCCCGTCGGCCCGTGCGGCCAACTGGCCGACCATCAGCCGTACGACGGTCACGACATCGGGGTCGTCCACGAAATACACCATGCGCCGGCCCTCACGACGGGAGCGCACGAGACCCGCGAGCTTCAGCTTCGTCAGGTGCTGGCTGACGGCGGGCAGCGCACCGCCCACCCGCTCCGCGAGTCCGGTGACATCGCTCTCGCCCTGGGCCAGCGCCCACACGATGTGCAGCCGCGCGGAGGAGGCCAGCAGTCCGAAGGCCGCGGCGGCCTCCGCGAGCACCTCCGCAGGCGGGTCCTCGAAGCCGTCGGCGCCTGTCGCCACCGTCGTCCCTCCCTTTCCGCAGGGTCGCTTGCGAACCTGCCCAGTCTAAGGGCTGTCCCGTAATCCATGGCGGGCGCGCGACGACGGCTGCGGCACCTCGCAGGCCGTACCCCGGGCGCCCGACGGGTCCCGCCCGCTCGGCGCCCCGCCCCGCCACCCCGGTCGACCGGTGCGCAGGGTGGCGCCCGGTCACGGCCCCGGCCGCCCAGGGCCGCGCAACCAGCACCGTCCCCGCGGCGTCTTCACCATCGTCTGTACAGTTGCGCAACCAAGCAACGCACCGTCGCCGTCCGGGACTTGCTCCGCCCGGTACGGCCCGACGAGGGGAACGAGAACGTGGGCATCATCAGCTGGATCATCCTCGGTCTGGTCGCCGGAGTCATCGCCAAGGTCCTACTGCCCGGTCGCGATCCGGGCGGCCTGATCGGCACCACTCTCATCGGCATCGCGGGCGCCTTCATCGGCGGCTGGCTCTCGGCACGCCTCCTCGACCGGCCCGTGGAGAAGGACTTCTTCGACCTGGCCACGTGGGGGGCGGCGATCGGCGGCTCCCTCGTCCTGCTCATCGGCTACCGCATCCTCTTCGGGAACTCGCGGGACTGACGACCCGCGGAAACGCGCGGGAGCCGCCCCCGGGGGCCAAGGCCCCACCAGACGGCTGCCCCCGGGAGGCTCGGGTCTCCCCGCCCGGCTCTACAGCGGCGTGGCCGCCCGCAGGATCACGATCATCGTGACCGCGGAGTTCGCGGACGACATGGCCGACAGGGCCGCACCGGCCACGGCGTACCAGGCCGCGGCGCCGACCGCGGTGAACGTGGGCGGCCAGGTTCGGGCCGCCGGAGCCGGGCCGAGCAGCGCCGCCACCCTGCGCGGTACCGGACCCGGAGCGGCGAAGGCCGCCAGCGTCGAGGCGGGCGGCGGGGGCGAGATCAGCGCGGCCTTGCCCACCGCGCGGGCCGTCACCCGCCGGTCGCCGACCACGCGGGCAGCCTCCTCGTCCGCCCAGCGCTCCACGGTGTACGCCACGGACGTACGGAGCGGCCGCAGGAACGGATTGGCGCGCGCCGCCAGCCCGGCCACCAGGAGAAAGCGGTGGTGACGCCCGTCGAGGTGGGCGCGCTCGTGGGCGAACAGGGCGCGGCGCTCCCGCGAGCCCAGGCCGGCCAGCATCCCCCTGGAGACCAAGATCCGGCCCGTGCCCCCGCTTCCGGGCAGCGTGTGGGCGTACGGCGTGGCGTCCGGCAGCACGGCGACCCGGGTGGCGGGCAGCCCCCGCAGGGCCCGCTCGGCATGGCGCCGCACCCGGTAGTGGCGCAGCAGGAGCCCCGTACAGGCCGCGGCCACGACCGCGAGGGCGCCGATGGCCGCCTTCCCGACCAGTTCGTGGCGCGGCACGGCCGCCCGTACCTCGGGGTCGGACCAGCCGTCGGGCAGCGGATTGCCCGGGAGCTGGGCGGTGCCGACGATCGCGAGCAGGACCAGGCAGAGGGTGCTGCACAGCCCGAGGACGGCGCTCGCCGCGGACAGGAGCCGGGTGGCGGCCCGGGGGTGGAGGTGGAGTTCCGCCAGGCGGGCGATCGGCCAGGCGGTCAGGGGCAGGACGAGCGGCAGGAAGACGAAGACGCCCATGGTTTCAGTTCTCCCGGCCGTCCCGGTCCTCGGTACGGCTTCCCGGTTCGTCGTGGGCATCGTTGAGGAGCGCGCGGAGCAGTTCCTCGTCCCGTGCGGACAGGCCCGACACGAAGCTCATCAGCACGGCCTCGCGGTCGGTCTCGCCGTCCAGCACCCGGCGCATGCGGTGTGCGGCGAGCCCGGCCTCGTCCGCGGCCGCCGTCCACAGGAACGAGCGGCCCACCCGTTCCCGGGTGACGACGCGCTTCGCGTGCAGCCGGGTCAGGATCGTCATCACCGTCGTGTAGGCGAGCGTGCCTCCGAGGTACGCCCGTACCCAGGCCGCCGTCTCCGGACCGGGCGCGGCCCGCAGCGCGGACAGCACCTGCGCCTCCAGTTCGCCCTGCCCACGACGGCGTCCGCGCGCACCCCACTCCCCGCCGCCGTCCTCGTCGCGCCCCCGGTCCCCGTCCCGGGACCGGCCCAGGCCCTGATCCTGATCCGTCATGCCGTCGTCTCCCTGCCCGTACGCCCTCCCCGTCGGGTGGGCACCCCATCGTAGTGAGACAGGTCCGCGGCCCTGCCGAATCCACGACATCACCGTTGCTCGGGCCGACGGAGGGCCGACTGCTCGCGCCGGCGGAGAGACGGCGGAGAGACGGAGGAGAGACGGAGGCCAGGACCCGGTACGCCTGCGGGCCCTGCGCAGCGATCCGGACCTGGGCGCCGGTGTGCTCCTGCGACTGGCCGGGCGTGTTGGTCGAGCAGTCGACCTTCAGCTGCCGGCCCTCGTCGGTGATCAGCGTGGGACGGGAACGCTCGGCGACGCCGGTGGCGACGGCCTCCGGCCCGTTCACGACCGGAAGAACCCACGGGCGGCGAATCCCTCCTTCAGGTCAACGACACGGTGGCCCTCGTGGTCGATGACACGGCATGGCCGACCGCTGGGTCTATCGTCAGCGGCGTGTTCGCCCCGTGGAGCGCCGCCCCGCACCCGGCGGAACGTCGTCCGGGCGATTCCGGTTCGCCCCCCCGTGGCGCTCGATGCCTCCTGCGCGACCGGTCCGCACGCCATTGAGCGCACCGGTCCACAAGCCGGTGAGCGCAAGGGTGGCGTGCGGAAGGTCAGGGGCTCGCCGGGTCCTCAGCCCGTCCGCCAACGCCCCGCGCATATGGGAAGGACACGGAGATGTCAGCTGTTCCGGGCTCTATGCCGTCGCAAGAGGGGCACCGGCGCCTGCACTTCTTCTTCGAATCCTCCTGTGACCGCGTCCCTTCGGCCACGGCACTCGAGTGCGACCACCAGGTACTGACCTACGCCGAGGTCGAGGCGCGCGCCAATCGGCTCGCCCACTTTCTCCACGGACTGGGGATCGGCCCCGGTTCCCGGGTCGCACTGCTGCTGCCGCGGTCGGTGGAGGCGTACGCGGCGTTGCTCGGGGTGGGGAAGGCCGGTGCGGTGTTCGTTCCGGTCGATCCGGCCTCGCCACCGGACCGGCTCGCCTACATCGCGAGGGACGCGGACGTGGACCTGGTCCTGACCACGTCCGCCCTCGCACCGACGGTCGCCGGACTCGACCGCCGCGTGGTCCGGCTGGATGCGTGCGCCGACGAACTGGCCGCCATGCCCACGGCCCGTCCGCTGCCGGGTCCCACCGGCTCCGGAGCGAAGGACGACAACACTGCCGCGTACATCATGTACACCTCCGGGTCGAGCGGCAGGCCCAAGGGGGTGGAAGTCGCCCATTCGAGCATCTGCAACTTTCTCGACATCGTGCCCCTGGTCTACGACGTGCAGCCGGACGACCGGGTGTACCAGGGCATGACGTTCTCCTTCGACTTCTCCATCGAGGAGATCTGGCCGACGTGGTCGGTCGGTGCGACTCTCGTCGCGGGGCCGGCCGGTCCCGGGCATCTCGGGGCGGACCTCGGCGACTTCCTCGACGACCGGCGGATCACGGTGCTGTACTGCGTACCGACACTGCTGGAGACGATTCCGCCGGAACTGCCGCGGATCCGCACGCTCGTGGTGGGCGGTGAACCCTGTCCCGCCCAGCTCGTCGAGCGGTGGAGCAGGCCCGGGCGTCGCATGCTCAACACCTACGGCCCCACCGAGGCCACCGTCACCGCGACCTGGGCGGAGCTGAGTCCGGGACGGACGGTGACGATCGGCAAGCCGCTGCCGTCCTACCTGGTGGTGCTCCTCGACGAACAGCTGAGAACGGTGCCCGACGGCCAGGTGGGCGAGATCTGCATCGGAGGCCCCGGCGTCGCTCATGGCTACGTCGGACAGCCCGCGCTGACGGCCGACCGGTTCATCGAGCATCCGCTGACACCGCACGGCAGCAGGCTCTACCGCACCGGCGACCTCGGCCGGAAGGGCGCGAACGGTGAGATCGAGTTCCTGGGCCGGGCCGACGACCAGGTGAAGATCCGGGGCTACCGGGTGGACCTGGGCGAGATCGACAGCGCCCTGCTGGAGGCCCCCGGCGTGCTGGAGGCGGTCACCACGCTCACGGACGTTTCGCGAGGCGGCGGCCGCGGCGACCGCACCGAGACGGCGGGAAGCGGAGAACTGTGCGCCTACGTGGTGCGCGATCCGGACAGCCAGGAGGACGAGCCCGCCTTCGTCGCCGAGTTGTACGACCGTTTGCGGCACAGACTGCCCGTGTACATGGTCCCGGCCTTCCTGGACGTCCTGCCCGCTCTTCCCTCCATGTCCAGCGGCAAGGTGGACCGCGGACGGCTGCCCGCGCCGAGCGGCCGGAGGCTGGTCGGCGGTGGCCCGGTCGTGGCGGCCGAGGGCGAACTGGAGACGCGGGTGCGGGACGTCTGGGCGAAGGTGCTCGGGATCCCGCCCGAGACCCTCTCGGTCCAGGCGGACTTCTTCACCGACCTCGGGGGCCACTCGCTCCTGGCGGCCAAGGTCGTGTCGGCCCTGCGTGACCGCGGCACCGGCGCGAGCGCCACGCTGCGCGAGCTCTACACGTATCCCACCGTGCGCGGCCTCGCAGCCCAGTTGAGTGACGGACCCGGCGCACAGCACGCGACCACTTCGCCCCGACCCGGTCCGATCCGCCATCGCACCCGCCGGATCGCCGCCGCGGGAACCGTTCAGCTGGGCGTCATCTACGTGATGCTGCTCGTGCTCGCCCTTCCGTTCGCCTATGTGTACAGCCGGCACGGCGGCCAGATCTCGGTCCGGTCCTCGGCGCAGACGACGATCGGCGCGTACCTCGGCTACCTGGGTGTGCGCTGGCTCGTGCCGGTCGCTCTCGTGCGTCCGCTGTCGGCCGGCATCCGGCCGGGCCGCTACCGCTTGTGGGGCCTGGCCTACATGCGGCTCTGGACGGTGAACCTGCTGCTCGGCCTCTCTCCGCTCCCGGTGCTCAGCGGCTCCTCCCTGATGGCCGGCTACCTGCGCCTGCTCGGCGCCCGTGTCGGACCACGCACCACCATCGCCACCGGCCTGATCACCCTGCCGAGCCTGGTGAGCATCGGCGCCGACGCGTCGATCGGCTACGGCGTCTCCGTCACCCCATGGCGCGTGTCGGACGGGTGGGTCACCGTCGCCCCGATCGAGATCGGCTCACGCGCCTTCGTCGGAGCGAACGCGGTCCTGGAGCCGGGCGCGCGCATGGGGGCCGGTGCCTCGCTCGGCGAGCAGTCCACCATCGGCCCGGACGAGACGGTCGCCGCCGGCACCCGGTGGGCCGGTTCACCGGCGCGTCAGGTGAAGGCGCTGGCCCCCGTCGTCGAGACCATGCTGAACTCCCGTGGTGGCACCGGCCGATGGCGGACACGTCACCTCGCCGTGTCACTCGTCGGCCTGGTGTTCCTGGAGACCGCCGCGGTGGCGACGACCCTCCCGGAAATCGTGCTGTTCTGGTGGGCGACGCTGAACTGGGGCATCGCGGGCGGCATCGTCGCCACCACGCTTTCCGGTCCCATGTTCGTGGTCACCGTCTGCTGCACGGTCGCGGCCGGAAAACGCCTGGTCCTGCCAAGAGCGCCGATCGGCATCCACCCGGTGCGCTCCTGGCTCGGCGTACGCAAGTGGGTGTCGGACAAACTCCTGGAGATCAGTCTCACCTTCACCAACTCCCTGTACGCCACCCTCTACACCGTCCCCTGGCTGAAGCTCCTCGGCGCCCGCATCGGCCGGAGTGCCGAGGTCTCCACCGTCGCGCACATCGACCCGGACCTGCTCACCCTCCACGAAGGCAGCTTCGTCGCGGACCTGGCCAGCATCGGAGGGGCCACGTTCGCGGCCGGCCAGGTGGCGTTCGGCCCCACCGAGGTCGGACAGCGCGCGTTCATCGGCAACTCCGCCCTCCTGCTCGCGGGGACACGGACCGGACCGGGGTCCCTGGTCGGAGTGGGCACGGTCCCGCCGCAGAACGACGTGGCCGACGGCACCACATGGCTCGGATCACCCGCGATGCGTCTGCCCGTACGCCAGAGCAGCGGCTCGTTCCCCGAGGAACTGACCTTCCGCCCCACCCGCCGAGCGGTGCTCCAGCGTCTGGGCATCGAGTTCTTCCGCATCACGATGCCCGCCTCCGCGCTGGGCACGAGCGCCTACCTGTACCTGCTGGCACTGTCCTGGCTGACCGGCCGACCGGGCCTGCTGGTGCCCGTGCTCGCGGCACCGGTCCTCGTGATGGCCGCGAGCCTCGTGGTGATCACGTACTGCGCGGTGGTCAAACGCCTGGTCGTCGGCACCTACCGCCCTCGCGTCGAGCCCCTGTGGAGCCTGTTCGTGCGCCGTACCGAGTTCGTCACCGGCCTCTTCGAAGCAGCCGCGGTACCGGCCGGTGCGGGCTTCCTGATCGGTACGCCCTACCTGCCCGTCGTCCTCCGGCTCTTCGGCGCGCGCGTCGGCAGAGGCACCTGGATCGCCACCACCTTCCTCACGGAGTTCGACCTCGTGAGAATCGGGGACGACGCCGCGATCGGCCTGCGCGCGTCCCTGCAGACGCACCTGTTCGAAGACCGCGTCATGAAGATGTCGACGGTCACGGTCGAGAACGGCGCGAGCATCGGCACACGAGCGGTCGTGCTCTACGACTCCGTCGTCGGCGAGGGCGTCCGTCTCGACGCGCTGTCGCTGCTCATGAAGGGCGAGCGCCTCGCACCGGGCACGAACTGGCGGGGCATTCCCGCAGAAACCGTCGTCGAACGTGACACCACCCGGATCCCGGAAACAGAGGCATGACACAACGGACCCGGGTCAAGCCTCACGGTTCACCGAACGGTTCACCGACTCGTGCGGCCTTCCCACCTCACGAGCCGACCGCGATCGCCTTCGCCACTGCTCGCGAGATCCCTACGATCGCGTCGGCCAGACCAGCGCCTGGGCGACGATGACGCGCTCCCCGTCGAAGGTGACGGCGGGACCTTCGTGCAGTTCGTAGCCGAGACCGATCGCTTCGCTCACGCGCCGGCAGAACGTCGCGTCGTCCGGTCCGGTCAGGACCCGGTAGACGGGCAGTCCGTCTGGTGGTGTGCTCATGAGGGGAAGCATCCCAGACACACCCGCCCACCGAGTCGGCAGGCCGGCATCGCCGGTCCGTCGAGGACGGCGTCGAAAGTGTCCCGAATCCTGCGGTGATCGCGCCGAACGCGTCGGCGAGCGCGGAACCGACCAGCAACAACCGACCAGCAGCAACCGTCCGGCACCCGTCTCGGGGGCACGATCCGCAGCAGGGAGACGGGTTCGCCGGAAGTGGCCACGACCGGACCGAGGGTCCACCACCCACGCCCCCACAACCCCAGCTCGATCCGCTACCCTGTCAAGGGCCGTCCTCTGTGGCGGCCCGCACCCTTGCCGCAACGCGGGCGAATACTCACTCAGAGTGTTCGATCACGTTTTGCGCAGGGCCCCGCCTTCGTAGCTCAGGGGATAGAGCACCGCTCTCCTAAAGCGGGTGTCGCAGGTTCGAATCCTGCCGGGGGCACAGACCGCGCAGCAGGTCAGAGCACATGAGAGGCCCCCCGTTCGTTCGAACGGGGGGCCTCTCGGCTGCCCAGAATCCACATGGAGTCCACATCCCCACGCGGTCACGCTTCTCGCTCACTCGAAAGAGGGGGTGGATGGGGTCCCTTGACCGCGTAAAGTACGGGGACAGGAGGGGCAGGAGTGTCTCCCCACACGCGCCTGACACGCGCCTTCCGCAACCTGCGGGTCCTCGGCGGGGAGGCCAGGACCGCAGAGCAAGAAGACCCCCACCGCACAGACCGGTGGGGGTCTTCCGCGTTCCAAACGGTAGCCGCCCCGCACCCAATACGGGTGCGGGGCGGGACGCCTGACCAAGTCGTGGCGTCATCCGGCGCAATCTGGCGGACACGCGAACGCCGATGCGCGAGCGGAAGCGAGGGTGATACCCCCGGTTGAGCAAGATCACTCATTTTGCGGTTGACCGTAAAGACAAAACGATCTTGGTCCGGCGAACGTGGGCGAGTGCACCACCAGCCGATGCCTCCCGAGCGCGTCCTCGCTAGACGCCAGGCCATTGGTGATCACCTGCGCACCGCCCGACTGCACGCGAACCTCACCCAAGAAGCAGTCGCGCTACGGGCCGACATCCGGATCGCGACCTACAGCGAGATCGAGCAGGGCCACCGAGCCGCGCTCATCGACACCCTGATCCGGATCGCCGACGCCATCGGCGTCCCGCTTGCTGACCTCGTCCGGGAGTAGGGCCCCGGCCAGCCGACGGGGGACAGCCAGCCGGGGCGGATCAGGGGCGCCATACCGGCGCGAAGAACCGCAGACGTGCGGCCTACTCTCAGGGCGGGCCGGTGCGGTGGCAGAGACACGCGCACCGCCGAGTCTCGATCGGCACCTCCCACTCCGGTGCCCCCGGCCGGCGAGTGACACCCGGCCCAGGGCACTCCGCGTGCTCGCCGATCCGGCACGCTGGCGCGAGGCTTTCCAGGGCGGCGGGCGCGGGCGCGGTCACGACTGCTCGCCGTACGGGCGGAGGCGGCGCTGCTCCCGGCACGGCGCGCACGCGTACACACCGGCCCCCGGTCCCGAGCCCTGCTCGATGACGTCGACCAGGACCGCGGTGCCAGACGGGCCCTTGTGCCAGTCGCACCAGCCAGCCCTCTCGGCCACTGCCGCATCTCTCACCGCCGCACCTCCCGAACCGGGCCACGAGCCGCCCGCCACGCCCGGCCGAGCAGAACCGCAGTCCGGCACGAAGCCCCCACCCGGCAGGTGGCACAGGTGTAGGTGTGGCTGATCAGCAACCTGTACTTCGCGTCAGGGGCCTCCACTTGTCCGCCTCTCATCGCGCGGCCACCCCCTGCGGGCTGGTCACGTCCTCCAGAGCGGCCTGGAGGGCGGCGGCGTCGGTAATCCACATGCCATCGGCAGGGCACACACGCCAGTGCGGGCCGGGCCCTTGAGTGCGCCGGTTCGGTGGGATCACCAGCCGGGACTCGGCGCCGAGAACGCGTGTACCGGCCACGTTCCACTCGGCACCGTGCCCCGACGCGATGAACCAGTAGAGCGCGGCAGGCGGGTCTTCGAGGACAGCCCCGGACCGCCCGCCGAGGATGGCGAGGGCGTCAAGACCAACGCTGCGGGGCACGCGGATTGCATCACATGCGATCACTTCGGTGGTGCTGCTTGATTGGGGCATGGCTGCGGCTCCTCGGGGCACCGTTGGGCAATGCGCCAAGACTGGCCCGCCCTGGGAGATGTAACGAGGACTTCCAGAGGTCTTTTCACGGCACCAAAGAGGACTTTCATGCCGTCTTCCGGGTGATGGCTGGCCTACGAAAGGACCCGCTGTGACACTGACTTGAAAACCCGTCATGGAGGTGCGGCGTGTCGCAGCACGCGAGCAATACCCGTCTGAGGTCCGCACGTCATGCTGCGGGCTACCGATCTCAGCAAGAGCTGGCCACAGCTCTTGGTGTCGGCGTCCGACAGGTCCGACGCTGGGAGTCCGAGAATCCGCCCTGGCCGCATCCCGACCTCCAGCAGGCCCTCACCGAACTGCTCGGCCAGGACATGGAATCGCTCGGCTTCACCCCGCCGCCTGGTCGCGACCGGCCCGACCCTTTGCGACGGTCCTTGGTCGGAGCGTCCGTGGCTGCAGTCGGTCTCGCTGCCGTACCGAGCCAGGCAGCTGCCGTAATGCAGCCCGCCTCGGTCGCGGCTGACTTCGAGGCTGTGACCCGGTCGCACCGGCGCCTGTACTGGTCCGTCGCGCCCGCTACTCTGCACCCGGCGGCCGTCGCCCACGCCGCCCTCGGGTGCGCGCTGCTGACCGAGACGGCAGGGCAGACCCGCCGCACGGTCGCTGCGGCTCTCGCCGAGACCTACCTCCTGGCGGGGCGCATCGAGTTCTTTGACCTCCGCGACGCCGACCAGGCAGCGAAGACCCTGTTGCTTGCGCTCCAGGCCGCCGGGCAGGCGGACGACCCGCTGCTCGGCAGCGCGATCCTCGCGCACTCCGCGTTCATCCCCGGGTGGGCAGGCGACCGAGACGCAGCGGTGGAGCGCATGGTGGCCGCCCGGACGTACGCCCGCCGCGGCCCCGCCTCCGCCACCCTGCTGGCATGGCTCGACGCTGTTGAGGCCGAGTGCGAGACCCGGTGCGGGAACGTCCGAACCGCCCTGCACCTGATCGGGCACGGCGAGGACGTCCTCGCGTCAGGCGCCGAGCATGCGACCCCTGAGTGGCTCGACTGGTTCAGCGCTGTCCGGCTGGCGGCCTTCAAGGGAAACACCCAACTGAAGGCTGGACACCTGCCGCAGGCGCGTACCACTCTCCTCGGAGTCCTCAACGATCTGCCGCGTACCGAGGACAAGCAGCGCACCGTGATCTACGGCGATCTCGCCGCTGTGGAGGCCGCCGCCGGGAACCCGGAGGAAGCATGCGCATACGCGTGCCAAGCGCTCGATCAGCTGGAGGTCACCTGGTACGCGACGGGAATGGACCGGGTGCGGGAAGTACGGCGGGCCCTGGCCCCGCACCAGCACGACCAGTGCGTGCGGGACCTGGACGAGCGGCTGTACGGGTGGGCTACGACTGTGAGCGCACTCGCTCGTTGAACTTCCCGATGGCCTCCGGCAGTTCGGCCAGGGACTCGATGCGGAACGTCGGCAAGTCACGCGCCTCGGCGGTGTTCCACTGGATGGTGCCCCACGGCCCACGACGGATCAACGCGGTCTGCATCCCGGCTGCGACGGCCGGGCGCAAGTCGTTGTCGACACGGTCGCCGACATAAAGGATCTCGCTGGGGTCGTGCGGGACGACCTCGGCGACCCTGACGAAGAACGCGGGGTCGGGCTTCGGCGCACCCCAGTCGTCCGACGTGCCGATGAAGTCGACGGCGGAAGTGAAGAGGCCCCGCAGGATTCGGCCGGCCCGGACAGTCTGGTTGCCCGCGATGCCGAGCCACAGCCCGTCCTCACGGAGCTGAGCAAGAGCCGGTCGGACATCCGGGTACAGGTCGGTCTCGTCGAAGGCCTCGGGCTGTCCAGCCTGCGCGCGCTTCTCCCGCGCCTCGTAGAGGTCGAAGCCGGGCTGGAACTCCTGGAACGTCTCGCGGTAGTCCCGACCCTGGGCGATCACGGCGCCGAACATGGCGGCGAACGTGTGCCGCGGCACGCCGAGCCAGTCGGCCCACGTTCCGTACTCGCGGGTCTCGTCCACCAGGCACTCACCGACGTCAAAAACGACTGCGCGAATCATGGGCCGCATCCTATGTTGGCGCCACGCTGCCCGGCTCCGGACACACGAAACCGCCCCCTGCTCCGGCCGAAGCCAGGCAGGGGGCGGAATGCTCTACGGGGCTGATCTACCTGGCGGCCTGCCACAGAGCCACCGCGAGGCCGATCACGCTGACCAGTGCGGCAAGGGACGGCAGCGGCCACCGCGCGCGCTCCAGAGACGACACCCGCTCCTCCAGTGCCGTGATGTCCGACTCGGTCGCCGCCGTCCGCTGCAACGCGAGGTCCAGCCGGCCGTTCAACTCGGCGAACGCGGTCCGGATCTCACCCCGCAACTCGGCCAACTCGACAGCGACACGGTCGCTTCCCGGAGGCGGGGTCACTCCCGCTCCCTCACGGTCTCGGTGAGCCCCGGCCCGTCACCAGCCCCAGACGCGCTGACTGCAGTCAGCACCGCCAGGAGCGCCGCGCCCCCGGCGAGCGACAGCCCCTGGCCCCAGTCGACATCCAGGACACCCGCAGTGTCGAGACCGAGCGTCGCAACGAGAGTCTGAGCAGCCGTTCGCACGGCCCGCTCGGCGGTGGCGACCCAGAACCCAGACGAAACCAGCGAAGCCATCACGTCTCCTCGGTGCCGACGTGCTCGTCGGTCACGGCCCGTTCGATCGCGTTCTCGACCGCGGCGACGACGGTGGCGGTGTCCGTGCCCTTGCCGAGTTGTCCGGCGAGGGCCGTGATCGCGGCGGTCTGGGCGGCCAGCCGTTTGTCCATGGAACGGATGCGGGCCTGCATGTCCTTGAGGACCGACTGCGCCTGCCACGTCGGGTTCGTCTTGTGGTCCGCCGCGTCGGTCGGGCCGGCGATCGCGTCGGTCTTCCACACGGCGTCGAAAATGTCCTTCTTGGTGATCCCCGCCATCGGGTCCTCCTTGTTCGGGTTCCAGTTCGCCGGGTGCTTCAGGCGCTCGGCCACGTCGGCACGCAGCTGGGTCATGGTGAAGCCGCGGGGGTCGACCTTGTCGGAGCTCCATTCCAGGTGGCCGATGACGGACTTCGCCGACCAGCCGTGCGCCCGGCACAGGGCGGCCTGGACGCGGACGATCGCGTCGTACTGCGCCTTGGGCCAGGGGTCCTTGCCGTCGCCGAGGTTCTCGCACTCCCAGCCGTAGAACCGGGCGTTGCCGTCGGTCCCGTTCGCGTTGCCCTTCGCCGGCGGGGTCGGACGGCTGCCGTACGACTCGGCGATCACCTGATTCAGGACCCGTGGGTCGCCGCCCCCGGCATGGTTCGTCCGGCCCCAGCCGACCATGTGCACCCGGCCGTCCTTCGCGATCATCCCGTGGCAGAGCGGGCCCGGCAGGGACGAGTACCCGTCACGGACCATGGCCACGGTGGACGCGGTGCCCCTGGTGACCGTGTGGTGCACGATCGACCCGTTGACCGGGCCCCACGCACCCTTCGCATTACGGTTGCGCGTACGCCAGTCGCCGACCTCGACGACACGGACGCCCTCTGCACGCAGCGCGGATATGACCTGTGCCGCAGTCAAAGGATTTGCCATACGAACCTCCTCAGCCTGCGATGTAGGAGACATTGCGGAATTTGCCGATGAACCCGTTTGTCGAGCCGTTTGTTGACTCCGCTTTCTCCACCCAGAAATACGGGCCGCGCCACGTCAAATCCACAGCCGTCACGGTGTGCCTGGCCCCTGTTCCCAGGGTCCGCGTGAACGTGATCTGATCAGCAGTGACAACCAGTTCATAGCTGTTCCATGCACCCGCCGCGACAGCAGGTGTCGCCCGCGTCGCCAGCACTGTGTACGTGCCATCGGCAGCGAAGACGCCAATCCCGATCTCGCCGTTCTGTCGCTGAAATACCCTGTAGCCATTCGGTGTCGCCGCCCTCATTCCGGACGGATTCAGAACAGGATCGCCCTGCGGCCACGAATACAAATCGGTGTCCGTCGGTGCCCCGAAAAGGAGCCCCATTCGCGCATTCGCCGCGCTCGCTGAAGCCAGCGAAACCCACTGCATATCCACGCCGATGCGGTAGGCCGCCGGATTCGTCACCGGGCACTCCCACCCGCACAGCACCGACACCCGGTCACGGCCACCACCCCACCCGGACGGCAGAACCAGGCCCTGCTCGGCCGCCTCCGTACGACCGCGCACGCTCGGGCTGGACACCGACTGCTGATCGGTCTGATACGTGAGCTGCCCGGTACCCATGCGGCGGTGCTCCCACGGGTCCAGCTCCGACCGGTAGTCCCGGCCACCCAGCCCAGCGACCGTGCCGGGTCCCCGGTAGTAGACGGGGTCGTACTGCAACGCCCCGCGGATCCCCAGGGCGGACACGCGGGCGTAGTCGGCCTGGCGACTCGTCCCGCGCATCAACACATTGATCCCGGCGTCCTTGTACGCCCTGAACACCGAGTCCGCCCACCGGCTGTACAGGGCAATCCACTCCACCCCCGCAGCCGTCAGGTCAGCCACCGGGTACGGCAGCGTCGCGTCTCCCCACGTGGCCGGCCGGAGCGGCATCATGATCGCCGTGAGCCCGCGGTTCTCCACGGTCGCCGCGTTCGTGAGCTCCCGCACACCGACCATGGACCAGGACTGCGCGCAGTGCTCCAGCACCGCCTGCATCGGGCCCAGAATCGCCTCCGACTCCGGCACCGCAGTCAGCGCCGGGTCCGTCGAAGCGTCGAGCAGCGCCACCGCCTTCCCGTCGATCATCCGCATGAAGTCCGTGGCCAGCGGCTGGTAGTAGCGCTGGGCCAGCCACCCGTACCAGCCGCCCCGACGGTCCTTCCGCTTGGTCAGGTCGACATCGTCGTCGCCCCAGTTGAACGCCTGCGGATCGTCCGTGTCACCCGCGTAGTTGTACGCCGATCGGATCGTCGCCGAGTTCATCTCTCGTGCGTCCTGCGTGAGGTACAGCGACGTCCGGCCGGCGCTCAGCCTGTGGTCCGCGTACTCGGTCACCACGCCGACTCCGTCGGAGGAGGTGCCGGTGTGAAAATGAATGACATCGACGCCTGCGGCGAGGCAGTAATCCACCTGGTACGGCGAGGAGTACGGGCCCATAAGCCCGGCAAGGTCGTGAGCGCCGACCACGTTCGGCGCGGGCGGCAGGGACGAGATCGGGCGCGCGCACACGTCCGGCACCGGAGTCTCCCCGCCAGGCGCGTACAGGCACCCATCGGCCCCGAACCGCAGGCTGTTGCCCGTGTCCCTGCTCAGGCAGACCTGGAGCTTGTCGATGCCCTTGTCGTAAGACAGGCCCGACCCGGCGATGTCACCGAACAGGGAGTCCGTGTCGATGCCGAGCCGCCACGGCACCGCGGGCGAGCCGTTGCCCTCCTTGGTGAGCGGCGCCTCAACCTCCAGCACGCAGCTGCACGTTCCGCCGCCGCACCCGCACCTACCAGCCATTGCCACCCTCCTCGAACTCGAACGGGACCAACGTCTCTTGTCCCTGGTCGTCGATGACCTGCTCCATCCACCGGCCGCCCGACACCCGCATCACCAGCCGCCCCGATGTCCCCCCGGACGACGTCACCGACCGGCCGATCGCCCGCTGGGCAGCCACTGCAGCCCGCAACGGTCGCTGGGCCGCACGCTGCCCTGCCAGTGCCGTCATCCGCTCAGCTCCTCGTCGACATCGGCCAGCGGGATCAGGGCGATCCCGACCTTCTCCCCGCCCTGGCCCCAGGACACTTCGACGTCGGACAGCAGGAACCCGGCCGCGATCGGGGTGCACAGCTCGTCGGCCAGCAGGTCGATCCTCACCCCGGGTACGAGCTGCCTGATCGTCACCGGGGCGTCCGGCGTCAGCTGGGCAGCATCCGGCACGTTGATCACGGTCGGGGCCGGGTACCGCCCGGCGATCGCGTCGCGAGCGGCCTCCAGCAGGTCGCCCGCGGTCGCGTCCTCTTCCTGGATCCGGACGAGGATGTCGAGGCGCCCGTACGGGGTCTTGGTCTTGCCGGTGCCGAGCGTGCGCCCGTCGCTGATGTTCTGTCCCTGCTGGCTGGTAGCCCACCCGTACGTGGCGCCCTGCGTGCCGTCCTTGATGACCTCGATGTCCCCGGCGAAATGATCGAGCGTGAGGCGGGCGGCGGCGCGTGCGCCCGTCAGGCTGCGCCGCCCGCGAAGGACCAGCGACCGGCCGACCGTGGTCCAGGTCAGGCCCCGCTTCGTCCACTCGCGGAGGATGTCGCCGAGGTACTCGGTCCACACCGTCGTGTTCGAGCTGCCGTCCTTCTCGACCTTGATCGACGGCAGCCCCGCGTCGTTGCGGACGATGTACGGCAGGATGCTGGGGTAGTCCACAGCAGCGAGTTGGAACGCCCGCAAGTTGAGGCGGATGTGGTTCTCGGCGATGTACGTGATCGGGCCCCGGCGCCGCCCCTCACTGTCCGCAGCAGCCGAGGTGTAGGTGACCCGGTAGGTGTTCACCAAACGGTCGAACCAGGAGAAGACGTCGGCCGCCTCGATCGTGATGGATCCCCGCCGCATCACGAGGCGCTGGATCGGCCCCTGCCACACCAACTCGCCGTCCCTGTACAGCGTGAGCTCGTGCACCCAGGGCGACACGTCCCCGAGCTGCCCGCAGCAGTCCGCGGACACGTCGGCCGTCGCGATCGTCACCGACGCCTCGGACACGTCGTTGATCGTCCGCGACCAGGACACCGCCGTCAGCGTGTCGAGCGACACGAACGGCTGGGCTCCGCCCCGCCAGTGCACCATCGCCGTGTACGAGGCTGCACACCCCAGCTCGGTGTCCTGCTGCCCCACCGGGCCCGACGTACCGCACCCACCCTCGGGAACGTACGTGACCGGCGCCGCCACCACCTCGTCCGTGGCCCCGGTCGTCCGCTCAACCACCAGCCGGTACACGACCGGCACGCAGGCCGGGGGCGCCGGATCGAACCACGACCCCGCCGCCGGGAGGCTGGGACCGCTGCCGGCCGCCAGCACCTGGTCCATGCCGCCGACGGTGCGGTAGACCGTCCACGCCTGCACGCTCGCCGTGTCCGCCACCGCGGTGGTGACCTGCACACCGGGCTGCGGCTCGGTGACCACCTGGGCGGTGATCTCCAGGTCTTCCGGGATCACCTCGGTGATGGAGTAGAGGTGCATCAGCCGGGGCGCGGTGTCGCTGGTCGCGTACCCGAATACGAGCCGCGGCGCCTTGCCGTCCCCAGCCCACACCCCGATGGACTCCGGCTCACGGTAGGCCAGGTCGAGGAAGTGCTCGTCGTGGGTGCGGGCTACGACGGCCCCGGTGCGGATGTCGACGACGGTGAACCACGCGTTCCCGCCCGAGCCGGGCGGGTTGGTGTCGCTGTAGCCGGTGCCGTGGAACTGGTAGATGAAGTCGCCGAACAAGCACCAGGACTGGAAGTCCGGGTAGGAGGGGCGCGCGAATTCGTGCAGCGGCTGATCGAAGTTCTTCGCCCGCCAGTCAGCCAGCGAGAACACCCTGTACCGGACCCCGGAGCCGGTGCTGTAGGCGATGGCGAACCGCCCGGCCGCCGCGTCCAGCGACGGAGTGATGCTCGTAGCGGTCGGGACCGGGTCGAAGTCATCGATCGATGGGTCACCGACGTCGATCACCTTGCCCGGCTGGAACGGCAGACGCGCGATCCTCCTGCCGTGCGCGTCCGTGCCGATCGGCTGCATCACGGCGTCGTACGCCAGCCACAGGTACGTGGTGCCAGCCTCATTCTCGACGCCGAGGCCCGACCCGTGGTCGAAGGCCCGCACGTACATGACCCCGGTCACCGTGCCGTCCGCGTCGACCTGGTTGATCGCCAAGTCCCCGCGGCTGTCCCGCGTGCCCGTCGGCGGAGGCCCAGACTCGCCCGGCAGCGTCACTCCGTTGGCGATGACCTGCGTGACGTAGACGCGTTGTCCGACCGGGTCGTACGCGGCCTGCTGATGCACACGAGTCTGGTCCAGCCGCACGCCGAGCATGACCGGTGCAGCTGGCGCGGTCAGATCGAAGCGGTCTCCCACGACGTCACCCCACATCCGATCGGGGCACGAGCAGCACCCGCGCCGTTGCGTCCCCCGCGGTGAAGTCGGCGTCCGACCAGATCTCGATGCACAGCCCGGTCGGGCAACTGAACGTCGGCCAGGTGAAGTGCTGGCCCCGCGGCCCGTACACGATCGGAGTTGACGTCGCCGTGCCGAACGGGATCTGCTCGCACTCGACGACGCTGCGCTGCACGCGGCCGTCGATCCTCAGGTGCGACCCGGCCGGCAGATAGGACAGGTTGATGTCCGTGCACACGTTGCACGGATCCGCCACGTCGGAGCAGGGGTTGCCCTGCGGGTTCGTCCAGAACCTGACGATCAGCCGTCGCATGTCCTGTGCCCCGGCCCGGACTTCAAGCACCGGGGTCGTCTCCAGCCACGCCGACTGCGTCAGCGGCGACACCGAGATCAGCGACCGGCGGAACGTCCCCAGGCCCGACGGGTAGCACGGCGAGGTCGGCGCTGGCGGGCGAGGCGGCAGCGGCGGCTCTGGGCACAGAGGATCCGTGGCGCACGGCGCCGCGGTGATGCACTGCTCGTACACCTGGTCCGGATCGACCGGCCCGATCACCTCACCGGTGCCGAGCGGTACCCAGTCCGTCAGCGTCTCCAGGGGATCGCGGTAGATCCATGGCTTCCCGGCGACGAGCGTGAAGGTCACCGTCGCGAGCACGGCCCCGGACCCGAGGTACTGGGTCTCGGTGACCTGCGGGCCATCGAGGATGCCCACGTCGTACAGGTGCCGTAGCTCGCGGTCGCCGTCGACTGGGCAGCAGGCGAACACGCACATCTCGTCGCCGTTGCACGTCCCGCACGCGGACCCCTGAAGGGCGATCGACAGCCACTCCAGCCCGTACGACAACGCGCACTCGTCCGCGGCGATCAGCAGCACCGTGTATGCGATCTCCCGGTGCTGGCGGCGCACAGGGCCGAGCGCAGCACCGTCCCCGACGAGCGGCACCGGTTCGCGGGTGATCGGCGACGAGTCGAACCCGGCCACGCCGAGCCCGAGCACGCCGAGCACGTTCGCCGACTCCGGGACCGCTGGGTCGTACCACGGCGCCTCGTCCGTGACCGGGTCGACGTACGGCAAATCCCCGACCGCGGCCGGAATGTCCGGGCACGGGTCGCACTGCACCGGCACCCCACGGGCCCGCGCGTACGTCGCCGCACGAGTGCTGTTGATGATCTCGTTCCCGGCCAGCTCCAGGTAGTCTCCGAGCACCCTCACACCCCCGCTGCTCGGGCGATCTGCCCCTGGAGGTGCTGGGCGAGCACCATGGGGTCGGACATGCGCGACTGGATGTTCCAGTTGTTCGTGATCTGAGCCCCGGCCCCGGCGGAGTGCCGGGCCAGCAGATCCACCAGCCCCGACTGCTGCGCCAGCTCGACGGCGCGGCGGGGCCGCGTCAGAGGGATGACGACCTCGCGCCCGGCCTCGCCGATCAACGCGGCCGTCGGCACGTTGACGATCCCGCCGTTCGCGAAGGGCAGCAGGTCACGGACGGCCGACGGGAGACCGGACTTGATTTTGTTCACGATGGTCGAGCCCACGTTGCCCAGCGCCGACGCGATCTTGCTTGGCAGCGACGTGAACAGGTTGGCAATGCCGGAGATCAGGCCCGACACCGTCCTGGTAACCGTCGACTTCACCGAGTTGAAGATGCCCGCGATCTTCGACCCCAGCCCCGACAGAGCCGAGCCGATTTTCCCAGGCATCCCGGAGAAGAAGCTCGTGATCGAGCTGATGAGCCCCGTGACGATCGAGATCGCGCTGGACTTCACCGAGTTGAAGATGCTGACCACCCTGCCGGGCAATGCCGCCAGCGCGGATCCGATCCGGCCGGGCAGGGCGGTGAAGAAGCTCACCGATGAGCTGATGAAGCTGCTCACGGCCGAGGTGGCCGAGGTGAAGGCGTTGCTGAGAGCGGACATGATCGTCGAGCCCAGAGACGCCAGGGCAGAGCCGATCTTCCCCGGCAGCTCCGTGAAAGTCCAGATGATCGCAGCGATCCCGGTGAGGATCGCGATGCCGACCTGTGCGATGGCCGACGTGAAGAGGTCCACCAGCATGCCCGGCAACGTGGACAAGAAGCTCATGATCCTGCCCGGCAGAGCGGTAAAGAAGCCCACCACGGAGTCGATCCCTGACGAGACCCCGCTGGTGATGCTCGACCACAGCCCGGAGAAGAACCCCGAGAGTGTGCTACCGAGGCTCGACAAGGCGCCGACGATCTGCGACGGCAGCCCGACAATGAAATTGATCGCCGAGGTCAGCCCTTGGGTCAGGCCAGTCAGCGCCGTCACGACGAGCGTGAGGATCGGGACGACGGTCTTGATGATCAGCCAGCTCGCGAATGCCGCCGCGATCTGCAGAATCGGTGCGGCGATCGCGACCAGCAGCGACACGATCGGCGCCAGCGCGGCGACCAACTCGGCGATCGGCGGCAGCAACGGCACCAGCGCCGCCACGATCGCGTTGAACGCCTCCACCAGCGGGGGAAGTACAGGCAGTAGCCCGGACACGATCTGCGTGATCAGCGGCACCAGCGCCGCCACCACCGTCGTCACTGCCTCGCCGATGCTGGTCAGAAGCGGCGCCAGGGCCTGAGCAGCCGACCCGAGCGCCTCACCGAGGGCCGCCGCGACCTGCGACAGCATCGGGATCAGCGGCGACAACGCGGTCAGCAGATTCGAGACCAGCGTGACGATCGGGCCAAGGAGCGGCGTCACCACCTGCAGCGCCGCGCCGAGCACGGTCGCGAGGAGCTGCCCTATCTGCGTGATGATTGGGGCGAGGCTCGTGGCGAGCATCGTCACCAGCGGCGCCACCGCGGCCACCAGCTGACTGAATACCGGCAGGAGCGTCCCGGTCAGGATCGGGACCAGCTGTGTCAGAGCGGGCAGCAGAGCAGAGACCGCACCCCCGAGCGCCTGACCCAACTGAGCGGCCACAGGACCGAGCGCAGCGAACAACCCCTGGAACGCAGAGGTCAACCCGGGGATCAGGGGCATCAGCGTGCTGGCGATCGAGGACACGACCGGGCCGAGGGCAGCAGCCAGCGTCGACAACGCCCCACCCAGGACCGTCGAGAACAGCTGCGCGAGCTGGGTGATCAGCGGCAGCAGCGGCTGAATCAGGGACCGGACCGTACCGAGAATCTGAGTCAGCGCACCCAGGCCACCTCCGCCGCCAGCGGCCAGCGCGCCGAAAACGTCCCCGAGGATGCCGCCCACCTGCCCGACCAACGCCCCGAGTTGGCGGAAGGTGGCCAGGGCTCCCTGTACCCAGGCCACGGCCTGTCCGCCCTGTGCAGCCGACGAGAGGAACGCCCCGAACCGTGCGCCGAGGTCGCCCAGCACCGCGCCGAGCTGCGAACCGAACGCCGACGAGATCGCACCAGCGAGCTGAGTGAACCCTGCAACGACCGGGGCAATCGACGCGGCCAGGCCGCGGGTCGCACTGGTCGTGCCAGTCAGGATCTGCGAGACCGACCTGACGCCGGTCGCAGACCGCAAGAAGGCCCCGACCTGCGCGGCGGCCGACCCGAACTGCCCGGCAATTGCAGACAGCCCAGACTTGAGAGGGCCGCCCAGAGCCTGCGCTACACCGGTGATCTGGCCAGCCAGCGGCGCGAAGAACGCGTCCTGGACGGTGGACTTCAGCGCGTCGAACTGTGGCTTGAGTGCTTGGAGTTCGCGGGCCGCGGACTGGGCGGCGGGTGAGAGGCTCACCAGTGCCTGCTCGAACTTTTCGGCGTCGCCGCTCAGGGCTGCGCCGAACGCGTCGCCGACCCCAGACAACGCGATCTTCAGGGCCGATGTCGCGACAACCACACCGCCGATCACCGCAGGGAGCGCGGCCGTGATCCCGATCGCCGGTGCGAGCGACGCGACGAACGAAGAGATCCCAGCCGCGGCCGACAGGAAAGCCCCGCCCAGAGCGCCGATCCGCAGCAGCCCGGCCAGGGACGAGCCGAGCCGCCCGGCGATCCGACCGATCCCGCCCAGCGCGCGGGTGAAGCGGTTGGCGTCCGGCTCCACGTTGACCCGCAGAGTCGGTAGGTTGTGCGCGCGCAGCCGGGCGTCGAAGTCGTCCAGGTCCGGCTCGACCCGCACGCGCACCGGCTCAAGGCGTCGGAGTTGTCGCTGAAGAGCCCGCTGGAATCGGCTGGTGTCCGGCACCACCTGGATGGCGATGTTGCCCAGCGCGCGGAGATCACGCTGAAGAGTGCGCCCGAACCGGCTGACGTCCGGCGTGACGCGGACCGAGACCGCGGTCAGCCCTCGAAGTGCACGCTGAAGGTCGGTACGGAAGCGGCCCGTGTCTGGGTTGACCCTGACACTGGCGCTGATGTTGCGAAGAGCCCGCTGCAGGTCGCGCGCGATCTGCCGGCCAGCCCGCTCGCCTGTGCCACGGATCGCGTTCCGGATCTGATCGTCGAGGGCCTGCCCGGCATCGCGGCCGGCACGGGCAAGATCCTGCCGGAGCTGGGCGGCGTATGCGGCAGTGTCCGACGTGATCTGGACAGAGGTACGGCCGACCTGCGGCATGAGCTGGCACCTCCGGGCACGGGACGAGCACCCGCACGGTCAGCGGGTGGTGTCCGGCCCAGTAGCCAGCGACGACAAGGTCGAGCGTAGGGGCGGGTACGCCCTGGCTACTCGTCGACGCCGTCGCCGGCCATGGCGGCGATCTGCCGGGCCTGCGCCTCCATCTCGGCCTCGGTGAACCCCCTGGGGACGGCGGCTTGGGTGCGGCGCAGTTCCGGCGGCGGGTCGAAGATGGCGCGCTCCGCCTTGAACACGTCCTTCTCTTCGTGCATGCCGTCGGTGATCCACGCCCACACCGAGGACACGATCCGGTGCCCGGACGCGGTGTCAGGGTCGAGGCCGCGGCGGGCACACCACGCGGACCAGTCCCGCCACCGCTCCTGTGCCAGCCCGCACAGTCGCTGCGCCGCCCACCACTCCACGCCGTACAGCTCCGGCGCCAGCCCGAGCACGATCCGGAAGGCCGCGTGCCACGTCATCGGGTCGTACGGATCGCGAAGCCGGTCGATGACGTGGTCGCGGTCCGGTCCAGTGAGGAGGCCGGGCAGGATCTGCGGCCACTGCCCAGACGCGGCAATCCCGGCGAGGGCCCGCCCGTCGGGCACGTGGAGCATGAGGGCGATGTCGTCGACGGTGATGGGCAGCGGCCCCGGCGAGGCGGGGCCGAACCTCACGACCGGGTGGTGCGGGCAGGCCGGGCGGCGGCAGTCTTCTTCGCCGCGGGCCTCTTGGCCGCCTTTTTCGTGGTGCGACGCTGTTCGCGGTTGCCGGTCGCCATCCCCATTTCCTCCTGGTACGCGGCGAGCTCAGGCTCATAGTGTTCGACCAGCTTCTGCAGCAGGTCGTTGAACAGCTCGCTGACTGACACCGGGTTCTGCGCCGACCGGGCCTTGACCAGAAGCTCGTCAGCGGCGGCCTCGTCGAAGGTGTGCAGCAGCGCGTTGCGGAGCTCCGCGAGCACCCCGGCGGCGTCCTCGCGTGCGGCGACGTCCTGCATGTACGAGAGCTGGAGCTGAACGGACGACGGGTCGAAGCCGTGCGCGGTGTATCGGCTGCCGTCGGACAGCTCGACCGTGACGGGCTTCAGCGCGCTCGGGTCGAATCCGGACGGCTCGGACTTGATGACGAACTCGGTGGTCATGGTGTCCCCTTGTGGTGGCGGTTGATCGTCACGACCGTAGGGGTCAGTACCGCACGGACCCATCGACCGGCCCCGGCGCCACGTCCCGCAGCGCCCTGAGTAGGAACGGATTCGGGCGCTGTCCCTTCACCGAGCGGGCGAATACACGCGGCCCACCACGGGGCTGCCACGACAGCACACGGGCCCGCACCGGCCGGATCGGCTGCCCAGTCGACCCGTAGATTCCGGTGCCCTCGTGCACGTACGCGGCGTACTCCAAGTCCGAGTACACCTCGCCCACCACCGTGCTGCCGCGCACGGCCACCGACTCGCGGATCGACGCGCGAAGCGGGCCGTTGTCGACGGGAGCGAGGCGCCGCGCCTGATTCGCGGTCGCGGTCGTGACCTCACCAACGACCTCGCGGACCAGCTCGACGATGGCTGCCTCGTCGATGTCCGTAGTTACCCGCACGCTCACTTCCGCCGCCTCTCCGCCGCTGCCTCGATCCGGGAGATCTCCACCTTCGCCCGCGCGAGCACCGCCGTCACCGCGACCACGCACCCGCCGAGAAGCACCCACACGAACGCTGTTGTCCCAGCCACTTCTACACCTCCACCGTGATCTGCACCGTCACACCCGCACAACCGCCCTGCGGACCCATCGGAGTCACCGCAGACGGCCACACCTGCACATCCGTAAGCGCGTCGCAGCACGCCACGGCCTCCCGTAGCAGCCGCGCGTCGAGGACCAGCCCCCACGCATCCGTCTCGCGCTGGTCGCACGTCGGCGCCGACTGCCCGTCCGGCGCGGTCACGGCAACGCACCGGGCGACGCCAAGTTCGATCGTGGTCTGCATCCGCCACGTCTGGCACCGGCGCCGACGCTGATCCGTCACTACCGGATCCTGACGCACGACACGCACCCACGCCTGCCCATGCCCGCCGTCACAGTCGCACGAGCAGAAGTCCTGCGCAGGCGGCTGGTTGCCCCAGGCAAGGCAGCACGCACACGCCGGGCGCCCGCCGGCCGCGAGCGTCGCGCACAAACACGCGGTCAGCCCAGACAGCACCGGCCCAAGCCGCGGGTCAGCATCCGGCGGCAGCAGCACGTCCGTAGGAGTCGTCATCGCGGCGCCCCCGGCCGGTACCGGGCCGCCGCCGGAGCGGGCGGCAAGTCCAGGCTGAACACAGCCCCGAACTGCCGCACGCGCTGGGGGTTGACAAGCTGCACCCACGCCCACACCTGCGGCATGTGCGCCTGCAGCGTCTCCGGCCACGACCCCGGCGGAACCACCTCATACGTCACACCCTCCCGGCTGACCGTCTTCGTCCCAGTCGGCAGCGAGCACCCGCCCGCCGCGCCCGAGCACAGCTTGTCGATCTCGCACGCGAGCTGGCCGACCGCGCGCCGCCCGGCCGCAGGGACCTCCAGGCCGCGCAGGTAGCGAACGGACAGGGTGCCCGGCTCGGTGTCCGGCAGCCGCAGATCCTGGCACTCCGGCCAGCATTCGCCGCCGGTACGGACGAGCCGCCCGCCGGTCGCCGTGCGGTGCAGCACGTACCCGACCGGGTCCACGACCTGACCGTCCTGCAGCACCTCGACCACGCTGTGCACGGGCCCCGGCAGGTCGATCACGCACAGTGGGACGCACGAGCAGCCCGACGGGCCGCAGCCGCACGGCCGGTTGAACCAACGCCCGTTGTCGAGCACGGGCCGCAGCAGACCGCCCCCGTAGGCGAGCGACGGCATCGGCTCGTCGCAGCCCTTCCGGCACGGCCGGAGTACCTCCTCGCACAGCCCGTACCGGCCGGCTGTCAGCCGCCACAGAACCTCGGTCGCGATCTCCGCCGCAGCCTCCTGCGCCGGAGACCAGTCGGCCGGGTCCTCCGGCCAGCCAGGGCAGCACGACGAATCCAGCGGCCACGGACCACACGGCCCGTCGAGCACCTCATCCGGCACGGCCGGCCTCCTCCGAGCAAGGCGGGGCCGCCACGTGGGCGGCCCCGCTTCGGCTACTTCTTACGGGGCGCCGCACGCAGCCTGGCGCCGCCCGGCGTGAACGTCGTGCTGGCGGTCTTCGACGCGTCGCCCACGGACGTGGCCGTGATGGTCTGCTCCGTGGTCACCCCGGCGGCGTAGACGTGGTTACCGGTCGTGGTGCCCGCCGCGATCTCCTCGGCCGCCGACCCGTCGCCCCAGTTGACCGACACGGCACTGCCGGCCGGGAAGCCGGCCAGGGTGATGGCGGCGGTGTGCCCGGTCGCATCGCCCGCCTCCGCGACCGCGGTGACGGCCGGTGCGGGCGCCGGGGCAGTCGGGGTGAACGCGGTGGTCGCGGTCTGCGTGGTGTCCTGCTCCGACGTGACCGTGATCGTCTGCTCGGTCCCTCCAGCCCCTGCCGCGTAGGTGTGGGTGGCGGTGCCCGCACCGTCCGTTGTGGCGATGCCTGTCTGCGCGGCGCTGCCGTCGCCCCAGGTGACCGAGATGCTGGTGGTGGCGGCCGGGAAGCCGGTCCACGCCAGGCTCGCGGTCATCGGGTCGGTGCCATCAGGCGTGGCGGTTGCTGCCGGGGTGGCCGCGGGCGGGGTCGGGGTGAAGGACGCGGTCGCGGTCTTCGTCGGGTCGGCGGCCGGCGTGGCTGTGATGGTCTGCGCGCCCTCCACCCCGGCCGCGTAGGCGTGCGTCGCGGTTGTGGTCCCGGCGGGCAGCTCCTGGGCGGCCGTTCCGTCACCCCAGTTGATGCTCACCGCCCCGTCCGCCGGGAATTCGGTGAGGGTGATCGCGGCGGTCCGGCCGGTCGGATCCGCCGGGTCCGGCGTCGCAGTTACCTCCGGGGTCTTCTCCGGCACTGCCGGGACGACGATCGCGGCCCGGGTGCGGTAGTTGTCGATGTCCCCACGTCGTACCGTCACCGTATACACAGACGGGACGCTGTACTTGTGGACGTCGGCGACCGTGCCGTTCGAGCCGACTGCGATCTCTCTCGGGGCAGTGCCGTCGCCCCAGTCGATGGTTGCGGTGCCGTCCGACTGCGACGGCAGGCTCACGGTGGCGGTCACCTCGTACGGGTCGTCCGCGTTCTCCGTGGACAGCACGAGAGTCGGCTCGTCGGCCGGCAGCGGGATCGTGACGTCCCGGGAGGCGCAGACGACGGTGGTCTGCTTGTCGCACGCCTTGATCGTGTAGGTGCCATCCGTCGCGTAGACGTGGGTGACCCACGCCCCGTCCGCGACCTCCTGCGGCGGGGTGCCGTCGCCCCAGTCGACCATCGTGGGCCCGAAGCCGTGGTTGTCCGCCCGGAAGCGGACGGTGCGGCGCGGGGACTCGTTGCCGATGCCGGTGATGTACAGATCCGCCGGGTCCGGGGTCGGACGGTCCACGGGCTGGCAACCGCACTCGCTCTCGGGCGGGCGGATCGTCGTCTTGAAGAAACGCCTCGGCGTCTTGGGGCCGACCGGCTTCAGCAGCGGTACCGGAACGCCGCCCGCTCCTGCCTGCACGTTGTACGGGCCGCGGCGCCAGCCCGCGCCAACCTTGGTCCGCCCATTGAAGGTGAAGCTCACCGCGTCGTTGCCGATTTCCAGGTCCCCCGGCGCGCCGCCGATCACCCACGGCAGCAGGAGGTAGCCCCACTCGCCCTGAGAGCCAGCCCCGGAGCAGGCGTCACCGGCCGCGTAGACGTTGGTCCACAACTCCAGCGCGTAGCCGGTGTCGCACTTCAGCTCCACCGATTCGTCCCAGCCGATCGGGTTGCCGTCGTAGTCCCGGTAGATCTCGAAGCTGGGGTTCATGATCTGTACGAGGTCGGGGTCGACTGCGCAGAACTCCATCTCCAGCGTGTAGCCGGAAAGCTGTTCACAACCGGGTTCGTTGATGCAGGTCTGCCCGTTGGCCTTCGTGACCGAGATCGCCTCACCTTCCTCGGTCTCGGCAGACATCGAGACGGTGATGAACCCATCAGTGACGACCTGGTTGCAGGGCCCATATACAGGGCGCCCGCAGGCGTCCAGGCGGGTTGCGCGCATCACGACGCCGCGCAGCAGGGAGGGGCACGCCATGTCAGTTCTCCTTCGACGTGGACTTGCGCCGCGCGGCATGGCGGCGAGGGGACTTGGCCGGGCCGTCGTCGGACTCGGCGGAGGCGGGCTGGGGTTCGGAGACGGGGGCGGCGTGCTGAGGGACCACCAGCCCGGCACGCTCGCCACCCGTCACCACCTGCACCCCGGCCCGCACCTCGGGTGACAGGTCAGACAAGACGCGGCGTGTCAGGTCACGCAGCGTCTCGCCCGGCTCTGGGAAAACCGCGGTCATCACGCACCACCGGTCGGGGGAGCGACAGTGACGAGGACGGCCGCGGCGTAGCAGTCGTGGTCGAGCGCGTACGTGCGCTCGGCGATCGCCACGGACGTGTTGGTCGGTGACTCGAACGCCTCATGCGCGAACGGCTGGCTACGCCTCGCCGTGACCGTGCCGGTGGCGTACAGCCAGAACTGGCCGGCCGTCGGAGCCGGATCGGCGGGCGCGGCCGGGTTGTCGTAGTAGCCGCCGCCGAACGCGACCCTGGACTCCAGCTCGGTGCGCAGCACGGGCCCCTGCTGGGACACCAGCCGGGCCGTGGTGAAGTGCGGCTGAGTCCAGCGGGGCGCGTGCAGAGTGGGCTGCCCGGCATAGTGCAGGGCGGCGTCGGCCTCCAGCGCGCCGAGCGCCGTCAACAGCGGCACTGCCGTGCTGCCGAGCGGCAGCCGCGGCGTCTCGCCCGCGAGCTGGAGCGAGAACGCCCGCTCGACCTCGCGGCTCTCAACGATCCGCAGGCGGCGCAGGGCCCGGTCCTGCGCCGCCGCGAAACCGACCGGGTTGCACTCGGCCCGGGTGTAGACGGTGAACGGGCCGCCGCCCTCCACCCAGGTCAGGCCCTCAGCGAGCGGCTTGTCGTGGGACGTGCCGCCACCCTCGACGGGCACCGGGCACGAGCCATCGACACGGCCGCCCTGGGCGCACGCGTCGGTCTCGTATTCAACGCCGCCCATCTGCCAGCGGCCATCTGAGGTGACGACCTGCGCGACGGACAGCAGGCCGTAGGTGTAGGGCTCGATCGGAGGCGCGTCCACTTCCACACGCCCCGGAACAGGGGTACTCAACTGCGCCTCCGCGAAACGATGGGGAGGCAGCCCGGAGCATCAACGCCACCGTGGGGGGACGGGCCGGCGGACGCTCCGAGCTACCGGATCAGGGGGTCGGGGCTGCGCAGGTCGTGGTCTGGAGGCCACCCGACAGGCCGTTCGCGCAGAGCGGGATCGTCACGACGTACGAGACACCGCACCGCATACACACCTGGATGCCCTCCTCGGTGAACAGCGAGGTGTACATGTTCTGGGTGAGCGACGCGTGGTCGTAGACGCCGTCGAGGCTGATGACGTCGGACCGGAGCTCGAAGAAGCTGCCTGCTCGGTAGAGCATGATCTTGACCTCGCCCGGCCACACGGTCGGAACCGTCTCGCCGCCGAAGCCTGCCGGATCCTGGTCGGCGTACGCGTCCTGCCAGTCGTACACCCACTGCGGGTTCACCTTGATGCTGCGGAGGTAGGCGTCGACGTCACCATCCGCGACGTTCCACCGGCGCTCGATCGCCTGCTTCTTCCTCAAGTCGCTCTTGAGAATGCCGCGCAGCCAGAGCGGGGCGAGCATCTCCAGCGTCGCATTCGGCGAAAGCCGCTCGCGGTACCGCTGGTACTCAGCCATAAGCTCCAGCATCGACAGCGTGGACTCGAACAGACCCGGACCGTGTGGGTCACTGATCGCGGCCTGGGGATTTGGAGCGGCCGGCGCGGGCATCGTGATCGGGGTGGAGAGCGCCTCCATCTTGGCGAGTCGCCACGCGTTCATCTTGTGCGAGTGGACTGCGAGGACACCCTCACTGAACTGCGCAACGCGCTCCGGCCATCCGCGCTCGGTGAGGATCGGGGTCCGCAGGCACACGCCGTCGACGTCGAGACGGCACTCGATCATTTCGTCGTCGCAGGGGACCTCATTGCAGTCCTTCGGCTTGCCTTCGATGGCATCGGCTTCGGTCTGGTGGAACCCGACGTTCTGCCACGCGCCGAAAATGGCCGCCCAGTCGAAGTCCGCCGGGTACCGGACGCCCCCGCGACGAGCAGTCACGGGCGGAAGACGGACCATGCCCTCCTGGCTGATCCGCATGTCACACAGGTCATACAGCGTCTCGGACAGGGCACACCACCCACCGGCCGCGACCAGACTGCCGCCGGGCAGCCGAGATTCGTCGGTGGCCCGCTTGATGACCGCATCGGCCTCGTCGGCATGGTTGATCGTGAGCTCGGCCGGGGTGTTCCTCTGGATGCGGGCAACACCGACACGCTGACGGCCACCACCCCGCCCACCAGTCGTGATCAGCGGCATCATCCGCTGCTCCCATGCCCGTCCGAAGTCATTGAGTCCGGAGAGCTGCTGGCCCTGGGAGAAGCCGGGGACATCGGCGGCGGCGACGAGGGTGAACGTCTCCCGGTCCTGGCCGAGCTGCGCGGCCGGGGCCTGGGTGTTGTTCAGGCCAAGTGGCACACGCGGCCGGGCTGAAGCCGCGATCAGCTCCGCCACCGGGGCCGCCTCGGCGGGTGCCGAGACCTCCACCACGGCAGGTGCCGCGACCGGATCGGAGACGGGCTCGGCCACCGGCTCCGCCTCGGCGGAAACAGTCAGCGGGCGGAGGGCGTTGAGGCGGTCGCCGAGCTCGGCCGCGCGGGCGGTGCGCTGCTCGGCGGCGGCCTGGTGCGCGGAGACGCCTTCGCCGATCGTGGCGAGTGCCTCCAGCACGGCCACACCGGCGTCGTCGGCCGGTGCGCTGCTGTCGGTGGCGGCGTCGAAGCGG
Organism: Streptomyces sp. NPDC002476; assembly: GCF_042889785.1. Taxonomy (NCBI): domain Bacteria; kingdom Bacillati; phylum Actinomycetota; class Actinomycetes; order Kitasatosporales; family Streptomycetaceae; genus Streptomyces; species Streptomyces sp. NPDC002476. The sequence continues at coordinate 312,982 of NZ_JBIARH010000005.1, forward strand.
GCCAGGACATCGGCCTGCACCACGCTCGGGTCGAAGTCGGTGCCGGCGTCGGTGATCGCCTGGCGGACGATGTCCGCGTGCTGGTCTTCGGAGGCCTCGCCGAGCTTGGCGAGGAGGTCATCGAGGAAGCTCAAGGCTCCGTCCCTTCATGCGGGTCGGTCGTTGAGCGTTCGGTCCACTAACCAGCAACGCGGTTCGTACGTCAGGGTAGGTGCGTGTACAGCTAGGCCGAGGCCGCAGGCTGGATCGGGGCCCCGGTCCGGGCGTCGACCTGCTGGATCACGCCTCCCCGGGCGGCGAGAGCAATCTCCGCGCGCTCCTGGCTGGGGTAGTCGACCCGGCCGCCGTGCGGGTCCGTGTGCCGCCACACGATGCCTGCCGCCCTGCCGGTGGCCCGGCCACCGGACCGTCCTCCGCAGCTGCTGCATCCCATGCTGGTCTCTCCTTCGAGTTGATGGTGTCCTGACGGTAGGGGCTGGTACAACGTGGTCAGCTGGCCCGGGCGGCGGCCCTCTTCCGCTCCCACTCCGCCACGGCCTTGCACGCCTCGGCACGCGACTTGGCGTTGACCTGCTGAATACCCGGCCAGTTGGTGTCCCCGGTGGAGCACATCTTCTTGGCCGCGTTCACGGCCGTTGCGATCGCGCGCGACTCATCCATGCCCTCCTTCTTCAGATGCTTCGCGATCCGCTTGATGTACGAGGGCAACCCGCCCTGCTGGTCGACCCAGTTCTTCGCCAGCTCCTCGTCGCTGGCTGCAAGGGCTGCCTTGCGGACGGCGCCCAGCCTCCGGCCAGCGGCGGCCACTCGCAGGGAGCGCACCCGGGCGGCAGCCGCGCCCACCCGGATGCGCCGGTCCTGCTCGGCGAGCACGGCATCAGCCAGCGCCGCCACATCCACCTGCGCAAGCACGGGCGGCGCGGCGCCGGCCGCGCTCCGCGCCATCGCGATGTGCTCGTCCGTCACAGCACCAGACGCGACGAGCGCGTAATCCTCCCTGCTGAGCGGACGGTTCTTCGGCGTGTAGAAGCCCTCATGCCCGGCCGGTACTGCGAGCGCGGCCTTCAGGTCCACGCCGAGACCCTCGTCGCGCCAGTCCCCGGAGTAGTCGGCCAGGGACAGGCGCAGCCGCTGGTCGTCGGTGATGTCGGGCAGGAGAGCACCAGTTACCCAGATGCCGTAGGCGTCCTCACCGCAGCGGACGGCACCGGCGATGGAGCCGGTGGTCTCGTAGTGCTTGACGGCTTGCTTGGCGGGCGCGCCGAGACGTGCGTGGTCGGTGTCCATCGCGAGGGGGCCGACCTCGACCAGGCCCTCGGTGGTGTGAATCGGCCGGGCGTGGAACCGCTCGTACTTGGTCGGCGACTTGGGCGCGAAGATCTTCCGGCCCTGGTAGCTCACGTGAGGCACGCCCCACAGGGCAAGGTGCCCGACGATCCGTCCGTCCTCGCTGATGTGGACCTTCGTCGGCTCGGTCAGTTTCGGGTCGCGGAACCACTCGGTGGGCGGCAGCCAGTTGTCATGCCGGAACGCGGCAGCGACGACCGCCTCCTCGGGGGCCTCCGCCGGTCCGTCACCGGCCTCGTTGGCGGGTACGGCGCCGTCCTCGTCGCAGTCGACCGGCACCCACGTGCCGGTTTCGTCGTCCAGGCGGACGCAGGCCAACGGCTCGTCCTCGTCGTCCGGGACCTCCGGCGTCTCCTCGTCATCGACTGCGAGCGCGGCAGCGGACAGGCCGATCTGCGCTTCGGGGAACGCCGGGTGGGCGAGTAGCGAGGCGCCCATGATGCGCCACCGGGTGTACAGCTCCCCGGCGTCCATGCCGCTGTCGACCGGGTCGCAGCCGTCGACGGGCTGCCCGTCCTCGCCGACGCACACGACACGGCCGTCGACGCGGTCTACGTCCGCAGACACGAACCGGAAGAACCCGCCGCGGATCTTCCGCGCGAGCGCGGCGCCTTGCGGGTCGTCGAGGTCGATCCGGCCCATGCCCATCACCCGGGCCCCGGCCCGCCACACCTTGTCCAGGGTCATCAGGCCGACCGTTGCGTTGTCGTGGCCGGGGCCGGTGATGTACTGCACGGTCACCGGAAGCGGCAGCGGACGCACATCGATGTCGGTGTCGTCGGCGAGAGCGAGCATCCGCTGATCGGCGGACCACTCGTTCACGAGGGCGATCGTGCCGTTCCAGGTGCCGTCGTCCGCAACGGCCACGGTCGCTGGGTCGGCGGCGGCGATGAGCGATGAAGTCCAGGGGATGAGCACGATGTGTCTCCTACTCGGGGGCCGGGCCCAGGGTCAGTGAGCAGCGGCAGTTTGCGATGGTGCCGAAGCTGCGCGCGCGGGGGTCGCCGGGGAACTGGATCCGGTCGGTGCCCACGCTGAACGGCTCGGCCAGGGGGCGTGCTTGGCCATCAGCCGCGCGGTGTTCTGCGCGGGTCCGCTCGTCGGCCGTCGCCAGCCACGTCTTGACCCACGGCCTGCGAGTGCGACCCTGCTCGTCGAGCGCGCCGCCCATCGCGCCAGCATTCAGCGCGCCGATCACCTCAGTCCGGGTCATCGTCGTGGCAGCGCCGTCCCAGCCCTCCAGCGTCGCCAGCTCGGCAACCCGGGCCCGGAGCACGGTCGGTGACTCGCCGCGGGCGATGCCGTCCCGCCACGTCTCCCGCATCCGGGCCCACACCCGGCGAGGGAAGTGCCGCAGCCGCTCGGCGAGCCGCTCGGCCTCGTCCTCGGCCCGCGTATCCCCAGCCCCGTCCGGGGCATCCGGCGCGGTGCGCAGGTACGAGCCGCCGAAGACCCGCCGCCACGCCGGGACGATCCGCTGACCCACGATCCGCCGCCACAAACTGTCCGGCGGGTACCCGGCCCAGTCCGGCTCGCGATCGTCCGGTGACGCGGCAGCCGTCACCGCGTCATCGAGGCCGAGCCCGGACCGTACCGCGGCCAGGTACTCGGTCAGCGCCGCCCGAACAGCCGGGCCCAGCACCTGTTCCCCGGCCGCGACCTGCGCCCGGTTGTGCATCCGCGCCGCGAGCCACGGGTCCGTCGCCATCATGCTGCCGCCCGGTCACAGCCAGCCGCGGCCAAGTGGCCGGCGAGCAGGCCGCGCTCGTGAGCAACGCCGGCCAGTAGCAGCCGTCGTACGTACAGGTCCACCGCGGCGTGCAGGCACTCCTCGCCCGGGGTGGACGCGTGGAACTCCCGATAGGCGTCGCCGAGAATCCCGTCGAGGTCCGCCTGGTCAGCCGAGACATGCATGTGCACCTGGTGCACCGGGACATGCGAGAGCTCTCCGCGTCGAGCCCGACCGGCACGGGATAGCAACCAGTTCCCGGACCTCGCGAGAGCCCGCCGGACGGCCAAGTCCAGACAGTTCATCCGCCATCCGTCGTCCAGCACGGCGGACGCCGCGATCGGAAGCGCCGGCGGCTCGTCGCGGACCGGTGCCTCAACCGCTGGCGCGACCCGGCTGATTTCCACGGGCGCCCGCGCCGCATCCGTCGCGGCGGCCTGCTCGATGCCTGGCAGTCGCACACCGAGCGCCTCCAGCGCTGCAGGGGCCAGCTGTGCGTTCGTCGTGGCGAGCTGGACGAGGAGGCGTCGGCGCTGCTCGTCCTCGTCGGGCATGTCCTCCGCAGAGAATCCGAGTTCGCGCAGGTAAGCGGCATCGGAGATGGCGCCGCGGGCGTGTGCTTCGGCCGCCTCGGGGGCGCGGTTCGGGCGCTGCTTCAGGTCGGAGGTGTCGTACCAGCATGCCCAGTTCTCCGGGTCTGGCACGCCAAGGGCCTCCCACGCGGGACGGAAGTACTGCGTGGTGAAGGCATCGCAGACCAGGCCAAGCTTCGGCTCAAGGTGCATGGTGATGCCGGTGTCGGAGACGAGCCAACCGGTCCAATGGTTGACGTCGGCCATGCCGGTCAACGCCTCGGGTGGGGTGTCCAGGCCGATCGCCACCCGCTTCGTGGCGGATTCGCGCAGCGGCAGAAGCTGTTCGTCAAGTTGGGCGGCGAAGTCAAACCACTTGAACTTGTCCTCCACGCTTCCGGGAACGCGTAGCAGGATCGGGACCAGGGCGGCGGCGGAATCGCGGTTTCTCAGGGAGGCTCCGAAGGCCTCAATCAGCGCTGCGGTGACCGGATCTGAGTGGATGGGGTTGGGGCCGTCAGACTGCTGTGGTGATGCGGGGGTGACCTCGTCGGAGATGAGTCCGATCCCGGCACCCTTCAGCCGTGAGTCGACCGTCGCAAGGACGTGTGCGGTGAGGCCCTGTAGTTCCCGCAACGGGTCCTGAAGGCCTTGGATGGGCGAGTCCGGGAGGTATCCGAACTCGTCGTCCGGGCGCCATAGACGAATCAGGGTGCAGTCGTCGATGGACAGCTCAATCCGGGCACTCTGCGAATCGGGGAGCTGGACGCGGATCGTTCCGCCGCCACCCGTGCTGGTGACCTCGGACGGGGAACACACCAGCCACCGCCGCTCGCCGCTCGTGGGGTCGTCGAATCCCACGAGGTAGGACTCGCCGGGGATGTCGAGGTGGACGGACAGGCGGCGCAGCATCTCCGACTGGCCGAGCTGGCCACCTGCCAGTTCCTCCAGCGGAGCCAGCAGCCTCGCCACTGTCTCTGGGCTCATGTCGTCGCCCTGCGCGTCGACGGGCACCGGCGCGGAGGAGCCATCCGGGTCGATCCGCCCTACGTAGAGGCGTGCCCTTGAGAGGCCGTTCGCTGCCCAGCGGACCCCGGACTTCAGCTCGGGCACGGTGCGGTAGAAGTCCCAGCCCTGGGCCTGCCATTCCTGCGTCTTCCCAACGACGCTTCGGACCTGGTCGCGGGTGATGATCGCGGCAGACGCCAGCACGGCGCTGCCTGCCACCGGGCCGCCAGGCTTGTCACGCTTGTGGAGCTTCCACCAGGCCACAGGGTCCTCCTATCGGCGCTGGTCTCGGACGGACATCGCGACGGCCACCGGGTCGACGACGATGTGCTTCGGCGGGGGCGGGGAGTCGAGCCACGACGCGGCGAGCGAGACGACGTGCGACGCGGTGAGCGCGGCGGCGACGTACAGGTACGCGGTGGTGTCGTGCCACGCCCAGTGCGCCACGGCCGTCGCGGCCGAAACCCAGATGCTCGTGCACCACGAGCAGTTCAGCAGGCCGGACAGCCAGGCGTAGAAGCCGCGCCCGGCGCGCGTGTCGACCGCCATGCGGACGGGCTGGAACAGGGAGTCGTCGACGATGAACCTCGTCGCTCGGGCGATCGCGCCGAGCGTGAGGAGAGCAATGATCACGGTGTGGGCCACCCCCTGACGGTAGGGGTGGGTACAGCCTGGTTCAGCGGCCGTAGCCGCCACGGCCGATGCTGATCGCCCCGAGACCGCCCCGTGCCTGCCCGGCCTGCGACAGCGACACGGCCGCCGGGCTGCTGATGACGTCTGCCGTGACCGGATGCGCGAACGCGAGGAGCAGCGCGTCAGCGTTGTCCGGTGACCGGCCCAATCGTTTGATGACCTCTTCCTTCTTCTCCACCCGGATCCGGCCCCGCGGGTCTACGTCCCACCGTGGTTCGAGGAGCTGGGCGACGGTGGTGTCGGCGTTGTCCATCCCGGACAGGTCCCACCCGTGCTCGGCGGACTGGGTCCGCCCGATCTCCCACCAGAGTTCGGCGCGCAGGTTGATGTACTTGTCCGGCCGGGACGCAGCTGAAGCGACGTTCACGGCGCGGATCGTCGCGGAGTGCTCGCCGCGGGTCGCCGCATTCCTCAGCTCGCCGATCACGCCGAAACCGACGCCGATGCTGTCGACCTTCACCGCGGTCGCGCCGGTCTCCCGGATCGCGGCGATCACCATCGGGGCGATCAGCTCGGGCCGGTCCGTACGTGCCCGCCACTCCCGCCCGGCCTGCCGGCCCCGGCGCTCGCGGATGACGGTCTCATCCGAGCCGCCGCCGACGTCGACGCCGAGCTCGACGGGGAGCAGCTGGCCCGGCGCGGGCGGGGCGTCGGGGGCGATCCGGCAGGCTGCGATGTCGGAGGCGCGGACGATCTGGGTCGGGGAGTCGTCGCTGAACTCGCCGAGGACCTTCGACTTGTACAGCGGGTTGTCCTCACCCCACTCGCGTCGCTTCTCCTCCACCCACGCCTCGCCGACGAGGGCCGTCGCCATGGACTCCGGGACCTGCTCGCCGGTGAGGTTCGGGGAGTCGAAGGCGCTGATGCCCATGACGCGCCAGCTGGAGCCCGGCGCGCACACCTTCCGGAAGTGGCTCGCCGGGTTGTCCGGGTTGCCGATCGCGAGGATCCGGCAGTCCGGACCGGTCGTCAGCGCATCCGCTGCGGTCCACAGCTGTTCGGGCACGCCGCATGCCTCGTCGATGATGACGAGGACGTACCGGGCGTGGATGCCCTGGAACCCGGACTCGTCCTGGTCTGCTGGCTTCCGGCCGTAGCCGACGAGTTCGTCCTCGATCAACCACTCGGTTTGGTTGACGCGGCCGGGCAGGTCGGCGGTCTTGTGGTGCTTGCGGATGTACCGCCACAGGATCGCCCGCACCTGCGCAAAGGTCGGCGCGGTGCTCACTACGAATGCCGCGCCGGGCGGGTGTGTGTCCAGCCACCAGCACGCCGCGAGTGCCGCCGTCCACGACTTCCCGACGCCGTGCCCGGACCGTACCGCGGTCCGCCGGTGGTCCCGCACGGACTCCAGGACCTGCCCCTGCTTCGACCACACCACCTGTTGGAGTCGGTCTTGCACCCATCCGACCGGGTCGGCCGAGTACCGGGCAGTGCGCTGCTCGACCGCTCGCCGGTCCGCCGCGGTCTTCAGCTGGTCCCGGACACGGCGGAGCGCCTGGACGTCCCCGGCACGGACCAGCTGTTCAATCTGCCGGCGGACATGGTCAGCCGTCGCTGTCGCCATCTGCCGTTGCCGTGATGGTGTCGAGGAGGCCGCTGATCTCGGCGCCGAGCTGCTCGGCGTCCACGCTGATGCGGGAGGGGGCGTCGAGACCGTGGAGCTTGCGGTACGACTCTCGGAGGCTGCGGAGTTCACGGATCGCGGCGAGTCGTGGCCCGTCGTCGATGACCGGCTGCTCGTCCGGGCCAAGGATGAGCCGACCGCCCGAGTGCGCGTAGTGGGTGCGTTCCAGAACGGCGAGCGCCTCCTCGTAGAGGCCGTCGAGGCGTTCGGCCTCACGGGCGCGGAGGGCTTCGGCGTCGGGGGCGACGATCGCACGGAGGGCGCGGCCAACGGCGTCGTGCGCGGCGGACTTGGAGGCGAAGCCGAGCTCGTCGGCGATCTGTCGGAACGTCAGGCCCTGGGTGCGGAGTCGGGCGGCTGCGGCGTCCCGCTCGGCGGTCTCGGGCCGTCGCACGTACCGGGCGTACGAGGCGCGTGGCCGGTGCTGTCCTTTGAGGTCGTCCATGTCCCCTCCTCTCGATAGGGAGGGTAGGGGCGGGTACGAGAAGGTCAGGCCAGCAGGTCGTCCTCGGGTGTCATGGGTGATCCCTCTCGGAGGTTGCTCCCGGGTGCGGGTCTGTGGTGAAGGCGAGCACGGCTTTCGCCTTCTCGGCAGCAGCAAGGAGGCGCTCTGCGTACGCCGGGTCGGTGGCGGCTTCCCGACCGGCGGAGTGCGCCAGCCAGCGAGCGGACTCCTGGAGGGCTTCCCGTAAGTCGGCGATGTGCTGCTGGGAGTTGTCCGGGGTGGGTGCGGCGGTCATGTGGCGCTCCGGCGGTATGGGCTGGTGTGCTGCCTGATGCTGCCCTGAGGGCCTGGTGCTGGAAACATGAAAAAGCCCCGCCCGGTGGGGGCGGGGCCGGGCGCACGACCGTTTGTGCTGCTCGGGTCAGTGGGCTGCGGCGTAGTGCTCGCCGATCGCCCGCTCCACGCGTCCGTGGAGGGCGAGGAGCCGCGCCTTCGCGTTGAGGCTGAGCATCGTGCCCACGTCTGCCCCGGCCTGGTCGGCGGAAATGATCAGGGCCGACGGGCCGGGGTCGGTGGGCTCGTCGTGCCACCAGCCGCACTGGCGCGGGCAGTGGTAGCGGGCGATGCCGAACGTGGGGAACTCCGGGGCCGGGACAGCGGTCGCCAGCGGCGGCTCGGGGCGCTCGGCTGCTTTCCGCGCGGCGAGCAGCTCGGCCGTCGTTCGCGCGGCCACCTCCGGTCGGGCGAAGTACTCCCGGATCAGCGCGTCCGGGTCCACGTTGGGTTCGGTCACGGCCTCATGATGCCGCACCGGAAGGATCGCCGACCACACCCCGTATGTCGGGGCGCCGTTCGCGATGGCGGTGAGTACGTCCCCGCCACAGAGGCCCCGCCTGGTCGCAACAGGCGGGGCCGTGGTCCAGCGCGCAGCAGCCAGAAGCGCGGATGGGATGCGGCCCACCGTACGCGCCGGGACTGACAACTGGGTGCGGTCAGGCGTGCTTCGGACCCCAGTGGCCAGCATCAGCTGTCGGGGCGCGGCTCCCGGAGCGGGGGCTACGCGTGGCGGGCCAGGATCAGGACAACGATGACGAGGAGCATGATCCCGCCGCCAATCCACTGGTTCCGAGGGATGTCGGCGAGGTCGGCCAGACGGAACGGCTCGCGCTCCTCGGCCTGCTTCGCGGCGGCGCGGGCGCAGCAGCAGCACTGTTCCGGGTGAGCGCGCTGGTCGTGACTCATGCCCGTCCCTCCCTTGAATCCGATCACCCCAATGATGGCCCATCTTCTTGATCCACTGCTACACCCTGCGCCCGATCGGCCACCATGGGTCATCCCTTCCAGTGCTCGATCCTCGACGCGGACGGCCCTCGCTCGGGGTCCGGGACGGACCGGAACCCGCGCGCCTTCTCCTCCGCCGTCCACCTCTCCGACCCTTCTCCGGCTCCTCTCCGGGGAGCGGAGAGCGGCGAAGAGTCCGCAGGTCGGGAGGGGTGGAGACTCGGCGGAGAGTCGCTGACGGCCCCTTCCGGGGCGCTTCCAGGGGAGGGGAGTGGAGGGAGGTCTGTGCGGTGCACTCCGGCCCGCCCGGCGGCCCCCCTCGCGCGGAACTTACGGGTGGGGTTGTAGCCGGCCGAGATGAGGTGTGCCCGCAGCTCCTTGTCGGTGGCCTGGGAGAGGCCGGGGAGGTGCTTACGCATGAGGGGGCGGAGGTCCTCCAGGTGCACCCCGTTCTCGCCCCCGATCGCGTTCCGCAGGAGGGTGGTCAGGGGGTCCTCCCGGGGGGCCTCGGGGGACTCTTCCACGGCTTCCTCGTCGGCCTCGCTGGGGGTGCCGTCGAGGGGTTCGGCGGGGGGCGCCGGGCGACGGAACAGGCGGGCCGCCCAGGACGCGCGGGGAGCCTCGGCAGGCTTCTCCTTGGACACCTCGGGGACCTCCTCGTCGGCGTCCTCTGGGGAGTCCTCGGCAGGGGTGGTCTTGCCCTTCGCGGGGGCCTGGTCGGCCTTGCCCTTGGGCCCCTTGCCCTTGCCGGTCTCCTTCTTCGTCGGTTTGCTCGGGGGAATCTCGATGTTGCCCGTGGCGGCCATGACGGTCGCGGTGAGCACCAGGACGAAGAGGACCCACGGGGCGTAGGGATATTGGCCGGACAGCTTCACGGCGGCGTACACGAGGAAGGCCGCGGCGCCGAAGCGGGCGCCAAGGCTGCCGCGCGTTCCGTACTTCCCGGACAACCATCCGGTCAGGAGGACCAGGAGCACGCCGACTCCTCGGCCGTACCAGGCGAGCATCCGGCCGAGGTCGCGGAGGAGTCGGCCGGTCGCGCGGAGCAGCGGGGGGCCGACGGTCTTCCCGGCCTCCACGGCGAGGGGGCCGAGCTCGCGGAGCGGGCGCGGGTCGACGTACGGGCGGAGATCCGGCACGGTCAGGGCGCTGCGCCTCGTCGGCACCTCCTCGTCGTCGTACTCCCCCGGCCCGTCGCCGGGGAGGTCATGGTTCTGGTCGTCGCTCTCGTCTGGTTCGTCGGCCTCCGGGAGCCCGGGTGAAGGGGCAGGGGCGGCGCCGAGGTCGGGCGCTGTGCGCGGCCCGATGACTGGGGCCGGAACCAGGACAGGCCGCTCCCCCGGCCCCGGAGCCTCGTCCGGCTCGGGGTTGGGGACGACAAACAGGTGCGCGCTCATCAGGCGAAGCTCTGCATGATCGTGTTGATCTTGTCCGCGAGGAGGGAGAACCCGCCGCCCGCGCCGGAGATGACGTGGAAGTAGACGAGGCCGATCAGGGCCACCTGCCTGGTTGTGAGCTTCTTGTAGAGGATCACGCCGGTAAGGAACATCGCGATGCCCGCCAGGGTGGCGTGGGCAACGACCTCGCTGAAAAGCCCGAGGAGGTCGTTCACGAGGGTGCTCACGAGGTCGAACGGTGGCCCGGCCGCCTTGAACGAGGCACCGGCGATCATCGCCAGGAACAACGTCCACCACCAGCCGAGGGGCTTGACCTTGCCGCCGGTGGACGTGCCGAACCAGAGGATGCCGGTCAGGCCAATGGCAAGACCGGCGGCGCCGAAGGCCGGGATCAGGCTGCTGCTCATGCTGCGTTCCGTTCGAGGGTGTGGGCGGTCAGATCAGGGGGGTGCCGTACAGCGGAGCGCCGACGATCATTGAGACGAGCGGCATGCGGGTGACCAGGGCGAACAGGGGGAACCAGGTCCGGGTGCGGTGGTCGAGGGCCCAGACGCCGACTGCGACCCCGTACCAGATGCACACGTAGGGGTGGGTCCAGGAGTCGTAGGTGTTCACCAGGTAGTCGACCTCCTTCGCAGCGAACTGCGGGACGCCGAGGTACCAACCGGCCGCGAGCGCGGTGCCGTTGTAGAGCAGGTGTTTCGAGGTCTCGGACCGGCCCTTCCACGCGTCGATCAGAGATTTGCGCGGGGCGTCCGACGGCCTGGTGTACTTCGGGCGGGCGTAGGACTTCTCTCCGGCGCCCTGGATGCCTTGCCGCCAGCGCTGGCGGATGGTGGGCGGGACCTTGTCGATGGGCTGGTCGTCCTCGCCAGCCTCTCCACCGTCGCCTTCTTCGTCGGTGGCTTCGGTGACTTCGGTGAGTTCGTCGTAGTCGTCGGGGACCTCAAGCTGGGTCTCGCAGTCGGCGCACCAGTACGCGATGAGTTCACCGGTGAGCTTGTTGCGCACCTCGTGGGGGTTCGCGTGCGTGCACGACTTCGGCGCCGGCCCGGGGGTGGTCAGCTGGGTCTTGTCCTGTTCCCACCAGTTGGGGACGTGGTGGTCGTCGGTGCGGGCCGCCCGGCCCACCCGGGCCGCCGGCATGGGCGGCGGCTCGGTGGGCATGGGCGGCACCTCGGGCGCCGCCTCCTCGGCGGCGGGCTCCTCGCCTGTCTCCGGGGCGGCCGGGCGGCGGAACTGGAAGACGTCGCGCACGCGGAACGGGCGCTCGTCCTCCGCCTCCGGGGCCTCGGTCCCGTCGGCTTGCTCCTCGGTGGTGTCGCTCACCACGCCCCCCAGTCCAGGAGGGCGACGAGGAGGAAGACTCCGGCGGCCAGGCCGCCGAGGAACCGGATGTCGCTCGCCTTCGCGTAAAAGGCGAACCCACATCCGGCGAGACCGGTCATCAGGAAGATGTAGATCACGACGCTGCCCGCCGATTGATCGCGTGGATCATCCGGGCGCGGGCCTCGCGCTCGTCAGGGCCGGGGGCGGTCGGGTCGCCGCCGTGGATGACGGTGAGGGTGGGGCGGTGGGCCCAGGAGTATCCGTCGGGCAGTGCAGCGCCGAGCGTCTGGCGGATGTCGCCGTCGTGCGCCGGGCGGTGGATGGTGCTGGCCTGCCTCGGGTCGGCCGGGCGGGGCCGCGGGGCGTAGTACGTCGTGGTCGTCATCGGTTGTGCTTCCTCGTGTACGGGGGGAAGTTGCTGGTGGCGAGCGCGGCGATGGCTCGTGCGTCGCGGCTGGTGCGGGTGCTGCCGATGGACCGGAGCACGGCCGGGGCACGCTCGGCGGGGACGATCCGGATGCCGTCGTAGGTGAGTTCGCCGCCCTCGATGGGGGCGCCGCCGTCCATGACGACGAGCGGGATCACGGGGACGCCGAGCACGCTGGAGATCGTGCGGGCTTCGTGCCGGAGCCCGTTGAGCCGGTCGGTGACGTCGCGGTCGCCGTGGAAGAGCCGGCCGCCGCGGGTGTGGACGCGGTAGCGGGCGGTCCACCGCTTCGTGTCCGGCATGATCACGATGCCTGTCGGGCTGATCGCGAGGTGGTCCACGTTGGCCCGTCCGGTCGGCAGGGCCCGGTCGTGGAGGATGGTCCACCCCTCGCGGCGCAGCGGGTCGATCCGGTCGGCGGTGCGCTGCTCCGCTTCCGCTGCGACCGCGTATCGGCCAGCCTCCTGACCGCGCTGGGTCGGGATGTTGAGCGCGTCGGCGATGCGCACGGCTGGGGTGCGGAGCTGGCGGGCGCGGGCGTTCGCTGATGCTCCGGCGCCGGGGGTGCGGTGCTGGGGGCGGCGGTAGTAGAGCCAGGCGGCGATGGCGGCCAGGACGAGGAGGGTGGTCACGCGTAGCCGCCCTTCATTTCCGTCTTCTTGCGGGCGCGGCGAACGGCAGCGGCGACGCTGTCGCGGTTCGCTTCGGGGAGGATCGCCATCACGCGATCAGTCGCCTCGACGTTGTTCGTCGTCTTGCCGATCTGCTCGCGAACGAGGTCGGCGATGCTCGGTTGCTCGATCGGGGTCGGCTTCGCGATCGTGGTGTTCGACCTGGTCAGGGGCGTGCTCGCGATCTGGTCGCGAGCAGTGCTCGGTGCGATCGGGGTGGTCGCGATCGTGGTCGTCTGCTCGGCGATCACGCCGATCGCCTGATCGGCGGCGGTCGCGAACTCGACCGTCTCGCGCTCGGGGACGTGCTCGCGGGGGGGCAGGGCGAGCCCGGGAACGGTGGCCGGCGGAAGGGTGATCGGGGTCCGGCGCTGGAGCTCGCCCTGGAACCGGGTCCGCTTCAGCCAGACGTCGAAGTCGGCTTCGTCGCGGGCCATGGTCACCGTGGCCTGGTCGCGGATCGTGGCGATCTCGGCGGTGGATCGGGCGTGGCTGAGTCCGGCTGCGTGGGTGGACTCCCGGATGACGGAGTCGATCTCGGCCTGCTGCTCTGGGGTGAGTGCGGCGGGGTCCTTCATGGCGGCGAGCGCGAATTCCCAGACGATCTTGCCGACGAGCACGACGAACGGCCCGGCGATCGCCTGCCCCATGCTCTTCTCGGCACCGTGCATGACGAGGAGCACGCCGACCGCGATCGCGATCAGCCAGCCGGCGGCGGTGGCGGTCCAGTTGCGGCCGCAGATGGTGACGCCGCGCCACTGGGCCCAGAGGACGGTGATCCAGCCGATGTCACCAGCGACGGCGACGGACAGGCCCCAGAGGCCGGAACCCATGTATTCGGTGATGGCGTAGGCGGACCAGATGAGGGAGAGGGCGCCGAGTGCGGCAGCGCCGTAGATGATGGCGGGCGGTCGGGTCTTCTGGGTCTTCATCGGCGGGCGGTCCAGGCGTAGGCGGCGGGTGGGTGGTCAGGCGGTGGGGCCGTTGAAGCGGCGGCCTTTGTCTGCGAAGACGGCGGCGAGGGCGTCGTGGGCCTCGGTGTCGGTGAGGCGGACGGCGTGGGAGCCGTAGGTGAGGTCGATGACGTCGTCGGTGGTGGGGACGCCGTCGCCGTAGAGGACGGCGTTGGAGTAGGCCTTTCGGGCGGCGGACATGGCGATTCCGTGGCGGCGGGCCGCCGTGCGACGTGCGCGGATCTGCTTGAACACGGGGCGGTTTCCTTCCGGTGCTGGGCGGCGGGCGGTTAGATCTCGTCGGCGCGGTCGCCTTCGCAGGCGTCGCACATGGGGACCTGCCAGTCCTCGTCGCAGACGTCCCAGGCGAACGGGTCGCGGCGGACCGTCACGTCGGGCTTGGCCTTGTCGCAGAACTCGCACTTCACCGGGCCGCCTCCGGACGGGGCATGGCGCGGCAGGTCTCGGCGTGCTCCTGCGCCCACTCGCGGGCCCGCTTGTCAGCCGTCTCCGGGTCGTGCACCTCTTCCATCGCGCCGGGGAACGCGAAGCGGGAGCGCCAGTGGCCGACTTCCTCGGTCGCCTGGCAGCCGGTGCAGGTGGCGAGCGTGGCGAACGGCTCGGGCGGGTTGTGGATGGTGAGCCGGTGGGTCAGGTCGACGGCGAGGTCATCGCGGCCGAGGGACGACCCGGCCACGGTGAGGTAGCGGGCGAAGACGTTCGTCGGCCAAGCGGTGGTGGTCTGCGCTGTCATGACGGCCCTTCCGGTGGTTGGTGTGGTGCAGGTGGGTACCCCGGGCCGGAGTTGATCCGGCCCCTCGTGGCGTGAATGCTGGGGCGGTGGCTGGCTACTTCGGGCGGGCGGCGCGGAGGTCGTCGTCGGTGGCCCCGGCGGCGTGGGCGGCGGCCACGGCGGTGCGGGCGGCCCGCAGCGCGCTCTCCGCCTCGGGGCTCGTCCGGCCGTACTCGTTGATCGCCGTGGTCGCGACGGCGACGGCGTTGATCGCGGCCTGCGTCGCTGCGTCCTTGCTCATGCGGGTGTCCTCTCGGATTGGGTGGCCGGGCCGCGCGGGGGGATGGGGCGCGGCCCGGCCGGACTGGGGTGGTCAGCTGGCGGCTTCGTTTCCGTGCATGCGGGCGAACGCGAGCGCGTTACGGGCCTCGGCCTCACGGGCTTGTGCGGCGGCGTAGTCGGCGGCGGCTTGGCGCTGGAGCTCGGCCACGCGCGCGGCGGCGGCCTCTTCTTCAGTGGGCATCAGAGGGCACCCCCGACCTGGGCGAGGACACGCCGCCCGTACTCGCCGCGGCTGACTCCTCCGGACGGGAACGGCAGGGCGTGGAGGACGGGGCGCGCGGCGGCGGCACTGCCGGCGGTGCGGAGCACGACCGTCATGCGGGCGACCTCGGTCATCCGCTGGGTGGGTCGGTGTTCGGTGAGGTGGTGCGCGACGGCGATGAGCTTGCGCGCGGTGTACGGCGAGACGACGGGGAGCTGTTGCTCGGGCTCGGCCTCGAAGCCGAGTTCGTCGTCCTCGTGTCGGATTTGGTCGATCACGTCGCTGTCACCGGTGTGGGCGGTGGTCTTGCGGAGGGCGTCGCGCATGGCGCGGGCGGCGGGGCCGTAGAGCGGCTCGTCGACGGGGACCGCGTGGAGGGGCTCGTCCGCGACCGGGTTGGAGTCGGCGGCCACTCCCGAGACGACGTGCGCGACGGCGACGGCGGCGGGGTTGCCGCTGCGGGTGGCGACGGCGGTGAGCTGGTCGACGGTGTCCTGGGTGGCGCGCTCGGCGGCCTCGACCTCGGCGAGTTCCTCGCGCTGCCGGGCGACGTACTGCACGAGGCCGGACAGCGCGGAGGCTGCGTTCTCGCGGTCGTAGTGGCTGTTGTGCAGGTGCCAGGTCCGCTCCAGGCGGGCGATTCGCTTCTCGCACTCGGCGATGTCGGTGCGGATGTCGTTGGCGGTGCTCATGCGGCCACCTCCAGAAGGCGGGCGCGGGCGGCGATGTACGCGGCCTTGCGCGGCCGGTAGATGGCGAGGGCGGCGGCGAACTGGCTGGTGGTGTAGCGGACGACGCGGCGCAGTCGGCCGCGGCCGTCGACGGTGCGGCGGGTCCGGCCGGCCTTTCCGACGAGGCCGAGGCGCTTCGCGGCGGTGCGGAGCCCGTTGGCGATGCCCTTCGCGGTCTCGGCGGTCTCGCCGCGCGCCACGATGTGTGAGGCGAGCGAGTGCGGGCGGTTGGCGCGGGCGCGGTCCCGGAGGACGGCGCGGGCGGTGCGGCGTGTTGCGCGGCGTTCGCGGCGGATAGCCTTGGTCACGGTCAGATCTCCTGTGTGCTCAGGTGTCTGGCTGCCCCCGGCCCATATGGCGTTCCAGCGCCGGGCCGGGGGCTTTGTCGTTGCTCGACCAAGGTAGCGACCTCCTTGCCATATGGCAAGGAGGTCGGGGAAGATGGTGCCCATGACCGAGCCCGAAGGGGGGCCAGACATGGTGTCGTTCAGAGAATTGGCCAGGCGCCTCGTGGCCGACGGCGTCGTCCCGAGGATGACGCACCAGCGCGTGTCGCAGCTGGCGCAGCAGGAACCGGACTTCCCGCCCGTCGTCCAGATCGGCCGGTCCAAGGCCGTCGACTACCGGCTGGCCCGGCCGTACTTCGCTGCACGAAAGTCCCGGCAGGGGGAGCGGACCGACCTCAAGGACTCCCCGAAGTAGCCAGGTACGACAGAGCCCCCACCTCGCCCGAATCGAGGTGGGGGCTTCTCGCTGTCCGCGCTCAGGCTACCGCCGACGTGGTCAGTGGGTGAGCCAGCGGATGAGCATCAGGAGCAGGATCCCGCCGCCGAGGAGCATCGCGGCCTGCCTGAACCACTCGGTCTGCTGCATGTCCCGGAATGTCTTCGAGGTGAGCCTGCGGTAGATGCCCCGGGCCACTCCCTCCGCGCCTGCCCACGCGGCCTTGCCAAGGTGGTCGAGAGGGCCGGGCGTCGAGATGATCTGGTCGTCCGGCCGGGCGCCCTCGTGGGCCCGGTACATGTGGGCCTTCCGGTCCGCCTGGGCCTCGTAGATGTCGTCGCGCGCGTCCCAGGTGAGGCGGCAGACGTCGCAGCGGTAGGTGTATCGCACGCGCCGGACCGTATCGGCCGGCGCGCGGCCGTTTGGGGGAACGCGCCAGGTTGTCCGAGAAGCACCCGCACCTCGGCCTGGTCGGGTAGGTTCCGGCCTTTCGGACCAATCGACGAGGGGGCGCAATGAGCCGCGGGTGTCGGGACTGCCAGACGTGCACACAGCCGGGAATCGCCCGGATGATCCAGGCGTGGGCCGTCGGGTTCATGCATCTGTGCACGGTCGGGATCTCGTGGGCGGTGAAGCGGGGCACGATGAAGCACTGCCCGCAGTGCGGACACCTGCTCGGTCGGCACCAGCGGCGGGCGGACGGCTCGTTCATCGACTGAGGATGTTGCACGAATAGGCCCCAGCCCTATGGCTGGGGCTTCGCCACGTCCCCCAGATGCGGCGGGTGGCCTCCTGCGCGACGGTGGACAGAGCACTGACCTCACTCCCCTGGGAGAGTCATGATCGTCAAGATGCTGCATGAGAAGGGCCTGAAGTCCGAGCACGCCTACTGCGCCGGCTTCCTCGCGATCGGCTTGTCCGTGGCCTCGTGGTTCGGGTCGATGAAGGTCGAGCCGTTTGGGGTGGCTCGTGCGGACCGGTGGGGGATTTTCGTGGGTGAGTGGGCGCCGACGTTCTTCGGCCTCGGCCTGGCCCTCGCAAATTACGAGCACCCCAAGGTCGACGTCGACGTCGAGGCGGAGCAGCTGCGCCCAGTCACTGACTGACACCCATGTCTGGCTATCTGCCTGTGGTCGTGTACCCGCCGGATGAGTCGGGTGGCCGGCGGGTGCGTGTCGACGGGGAGATCCTTGGCATGGCGCACTCGGTCCGGGATGTGGCGGAGTTCCTGCGCCGTGCTGGCCTGGACGACATCACCGAGGACGACGTGGCCGTGTCCGGGATGATCGAGTGGCGGGGCGGCGGCCCGGAGACGTGGCCCGCACCATGGTGAGCGGTTACGCAGCTGCGCGCCGGTACCACTTTCCCGAGCTCGGGCGGTCGGCGTAGTACTCCTGCCGGGCCGCCCGGCACCGGACGCAGGTCGGCAGCCCGAGCAGCCGCTCGAGCCGGTACCCGGTCAGGGACCCGCCGCGCTCGGCGTGTTCGTGTTCGTGCGCCAGTCGCTTCAGTCGCTGATCGCGAGCCCGCTCGGCATGGGCTTCGCGGCAGGTCAGGCAGGACTCGCCGCGCAGGAAGTGGCTGCGCCATCCGGCGTCGGTGCCGCAGGGTGGGCGGGGGCGGGCGCGTTTGGCACGTTCGGCGGGGGTGAGACCGCCCCAGATGCCGTCGGATTCGCCGCGTCGGATGGCGTGGTCGGCGCACGCCTGCCGGATGGGGCAGGCCGCGCAGAGCGCTTTGGCGTAGGCGGTGGGGTCGTCGTCGCCTGTCGCGGTGGTGGTGAAAAGGTCGCCGCGGCCGTGGCAGGGGGTGCGGGTGCCAGCGGGCAGGGCGGCTAGGAACTCAGGGATAGCGGCGTAGATCATCGCGGGTGGTCCTTGCGTGCGGGGTACGGTGATCTCGCCGAGTGGGGGCGTGCCGGTCCGGCCAGACAGCAGGCGCGCCCCCTTCGCCGTTTCAGGAGCCGATCTGCTCGGGGACCGGGCGGCTACACCGCGGACACCGCCCCTTCTTCTTGGCCTGAGCCCTGGCGATGATGAGCCCGACAATGGCCGCGTTCCCTCCTGCCAGGATTCCGGCCACCACCCACAGAAATACGGCGATGAGTTCAGTGTTAGACATGATCATTTGCCTTTCGGGTTGTTGCGAATGGCGGGGCGCCGCAGATGAAGCGCCCCGCCGTCGTGTTCAGGCGGCGTTGCCGAGGACGGCGAGGAGTTCCCGGGCGTAGCTGGTCGCCGGGGCTCCCTGCCCGTACCAGCGGGTGGCGAGGTCCCGCACGCGGGCGACGGCAGCTACGTCGCAGAGGGCCCGCTGGGCGACGGCGCGCTGCTGGGCGATCACCTTGTCGCGGGCCCGGAGTTCGGCACGCAGGTCGGCGATCTCCCGCTCGGACTGGCCGATCGCCCGGAGTGCTGCGGTCAGCCGGGCACGGAGTTCGCCAACGGAGTCGGAGTCTGTAACGCCCTCGTCCGGGGTGTGCCACCAGCGACGGCCGCAGTTGTCAGAATGGCGGGCGGAGTGACCGGGGCGCAGCACACACTCGGCAGGCGCCTCGCCGAAGACCGATGGGGAGAGATCACCGCAGTACTCCACTGGCACGCTTGGGGCGCAGCAGCCGCCTGCCCCGCAGTGGTCGCAGGTGCGGCTCTCGGGCTGACCGTTGCCCTCGCTGTAGTGGTGCTCTCCGCCGGCGCAGCACCCGCCCGGGAACGTAATCGTGGGCTCGACTACGAGGTCACCACCCAGCCTCTTCGGGGTTCCCATGCCGCCTCCGTGCCATGTGCCGACAAGGGGTGGCTGGTCGCCGATGAGCAGCCTGACCGGTTGGGGTGGGGTGGTGGCGGAAAGCCGGGTGAAGGCCGTCTCAGCGTGAGTGCCCTGCTCGGCGTCCGGTTTGGTCGCCCACTGGATGCCGCGCATGTCCTGGTGGATGTGGCCGAGGTGTCCGGGCCGGAGCACGCAGGGCCCGACGGGCGGCTGGTCGGTGTGGGTGGAGTACTCGGCGCAGATGGTGGTGCTGGTCACTGCTGCTCACCCCGCACCGCTGCAACGAGTGCAAGAAGAGCTGTGGCGACCGCGAGGTTCGACTGGGCGGTGAGAAAGCCCGCAGCGGTGGGACCGTCCATGTTGCGGCGGCGCCCGTCGGGAAGCTCTGCCGCACGACTGATGTCGCTGGAAATGCTGTTGATCAGGCGTGTTGCGTCGTTGATCAGGTGCTGTGTGGTCATGGGTCTCCGTTCGCGGCGGTTGGGGTTCGGGTGCCGCCCCGGGGTGCGGGGCGGCCGGGCGGGTCAGGTGGGCTGTTCGTCGGTGGTGAGTTCGCCGTGGCAGTAGCCGATGCGGCCGTTCTTCATGTAGCGGCGGGGCAGGTGCGTGGTGGTGGCTCCGCAGTGTGGGCAGCCGCTCGGCTGGGCTGTGATGGGCTGCTCGTCGAGGGCGCGGACGGTCGAGCACGGGTACGGCACGGGCACGTTGTCGGTGCTGCCGAGTCCGTACCCGGAGCAGTCGGCACAGATCGTGCGGCCGCGGTGGTCGACGGGGGCGTGCAGGTCCCGCACGCGGGCGAGGGCGGCCTCGACCTGCTCGGCGCGCTGCTGGGCGTCCAGGGACATCCGCACCGCCGTCGTGACGTCCTGCTCCGCAGACCTCCATGCGGTCTGGTAGCGGTCGGCCTGGTCATAGAGGGCGTCGAGGGCGTCGTCGGTGAGGTCGTTGAGGCGGATGCGGTCGCTCATCGGCTCGGCTCTCCGTACCAGAAGTCCTCGGCCGCTTCGGGGCCGATATTCTCGGCGACCCAGTCGCGGTAGTCCTCGTCGGTCAGGGCGTCGGGGGACACGGTGTGGGTGTCGTACCAGTCGCTCATCAGGTCGACTCCTCGGTGGCGTTGTCGGTGCGGAAGCGGAGGGGTGGCGATTTCGGCTGGGGCGGGTCGTGGCGGTGCTTCCACGCATCCCAGCCCTTCACCGGGTGGGTGAGCAGCCAGCCGATGTTCTCGGCGGACAGAATCGTGTAGACCGCCCAGTAGCGGAGGCCGGTGGGACGCTTGCCGTATCGCTGCCAGTTCGCCCAGTCCGAGGCGCTGCGGGCCGGACGGTATCGGCCGAGCCCGTACCCGGTGATGAGCGCGGCCAGGACTGCGGCGGCGGTGCTCATCGGCCCGGCTCCTCGGTGGCGCCGAGCGCGCGGCGGGCTTCGTCGACGGCGGTGGCCGCGTCGGGCCAGCAGAAGAGACGGTCCACGGACAGGGCTCCGATGCTGTCTGACCACCCCAGTTCGGTCAGTGCCATTCCGCCCCCGTATCCGGGCACGGCCACCGACCAGCCGGAGGCGTAGGGGGCGGTGCCCCTGCGTAGGCGCAGCTCGGTTCCGCCGTTCTCGGGGACGGGGACGCGGTACTCGGTGGCGCAGTCGGCGAGCGGGGCGGTGGAGCGGTCGGCCACGGACGGGGCGGCGCGGCGCAGTAGTTCGTCGAGCATCCGGGCCGATCCCGGGATGGCGCGGGCCAGGATGGCGTTGCGGAGCATGTCGCTCGGGAACTCCACCTCGCAGGTGGGGCCGCAGTACTGGTGGTCACCGGCCGCGTGAGCCCGCTCGGTCTCCTCCCGATCCGCGCGCTGCTCGTCGGTCTCGGGCTCCTCGGCGGCGGGGGCGTCTCCGGGCGGCTGGTACCGGCCGCAGTCGCAGGTCGGGACGGTGCATGCGGCATAGCCCGTGTGCCAGTTGAGGGGGTGCGTGCAGGCGGTGCACGGGGTAGCGAGGAGCACGGCCGTGGGCGAGACGGCCACGGTCTCGGTGTTGAGTCCCTTCGGTCCCTGCTCGGCTTCTGCGGCGCGGTGTGCGGCCGACTTCCACGCGGGGTCGTCGCTGGGGGCCGGGATCAGGCCGGTGGCGACGGCGGCGCGTACCCACTCGCGTGCTTCGGTGATCAGGGCTTCGGGGTTGTCCTTGCCGAGCATCAGCCAGTCCATCCGGGTGCCGCCGGTCCGCATGCGCCAAGCGGCTTCGGCGAGGTGTCGGATGCGGGGGTCGGTGGCGTAGTGCACGGTCTCGGCAGCGGCTGGGTTGAGGTGAGCCACGGGTCCTCCTGTGGTGATGGGATGCTTCGGTGGGCGCCCGCCCCGGGTAACGGCCGGGGCGGACGTCTGCGTGGTCATGCGGGGTCGTTGATCGGCTGGCCCGACCGGCAGGCCCAGGGCGAGCACCCGTCCGGGTCGCCGTTCTCCAGCTCGGCATCGGCGATCTGGTCGAAGACATCGGTCTGCTTGGACGCCCACTCGTGCGCGGTGACACGGTCGATGGGGGCCTGGTCGAGCGGACGGCGAGAGCGGTGCAGGTACGCCTCGCCGAGCAGGGGCTTGCCGTTCGCGATACCGCGGGCGTTGCCGGCGCGGATGGCCCGGTCGAAGTCGACGGCGTCGCCCCACTCTTCGGGGTGCTCGTCCCGGAGCTGGCGCCACTGGGCGTTGCCGTGGAACGGGCAGCCGATGCAGGCGGACTTCGGGGTCGACTTCCAGCCGCGGGAGTGGAGGTAGCGCATGCAGTCGGTGCGGGTCCAGCCGGTGCGGCCGTCGGCGGCGCCGTCGAGGTCGAGGAGCGGGAACGCGGACCGGAGGTACTGGATGCCGGAGTCCTTGGCGCGGCCGATCTCGTCGCGGCTGATCCCGATCCACTGCTCGGCGTGCAGGCCGCGCGGAACGGGGGCGGGGTGCGGGTAGCCGAGGAGCTGACGGACCTTCCGCTTGATGGGCTTCAGCTTGTACTCGGCGGTGCACTGGCGCCGAGTCATCCCGTCCCCGCCGTCGGGGTTCCGGATGAACAACGGCATCGAGGCAAACCGGTGGGCAGGGTCAAGGGCGTCGTCCCTGATGTTCCCGGCGGACACCCGGTAGATCGGGATGCCGGCGGGCTGGGCAACCTCGCGCTCCAGGCGGTCGAGGTGGGTGTAGACGGCGGCGGGTTCCCATCCGGTGTCCGCGAAGACTGCGGCGTCCAGACCAGGCAGGCGGCCTTCGGCGGCCAGAAGCAGCAGGGTCGTGGACTGCACCCCGGCTCCGAGGGATAGGACGCGCAGGGCGGGTGTGGTGGTCATCAGAGGCTCCAGAGGGTGACTTGCCGGTAGGCAAGGTCAAGTTCGGTCTGTCCGTCGATGTGGTGGTCGGGGTGCGGGGTGGGGATACGTGGTGCTCGGCGCTCGCCTGACGCCTTGGCGCAGACGGGCCCGATGCCGAGGGCCGCCCACCGCTGGGAGCGGAGCGGACGACCGCACACACGGCACTGCGGGGCAGCGTCGGCCTGGGTCACGAGGGGGCCTTCCTCAACGTGGCGTCGGTGACGGGTCCGTGGTCGGCGACGAGGATTCGCCACCGGATCCAGTGGGATCCGGTGCAGGTCCAGCGAGTGTGGCCGCGGGTCCAGAGGCGTCCGGTGCGGTCTCGGACGGCGGTGATGCCGTCGGGAGAGAGGAAGCTTCCGGGGCTGTCCGGTCGCCAGGAGCGGGTGGTCATGCGGCAACCTCTTGGGCCGCGGCGACGCGGGAGGGGTGCGGGTGGGGCATGCGACGGCCGCTGGCAGGGATGGTGCAGCGCTGCCCGGCCGCGGCCCGGCAGTGCGGGCAGGGGATGGTCAGGCCGAGGTAGGGTCCGCGGCCGGCCGCGGTGGGCTGGTTCTGGGCGAGGGCTTCGCGGACGGACGGCGGCATGTAGCCGCCGAGTTCGGCCATGCGGTGTTCGACTTCGGCGGCGGCCGGGCCGGAGGTGAGCATCTTGTGCTCGGCGGGGGGCTGCTGGCCGGTGGCGACGGCTCGGCGGCGAGCGGCGAGCGCGTGCCGGTAGGCGGCTTCGTTGTCGGGGTCGACGGGCGGGGCGGGGTCGACGTCGTGCCGCATGCGGTCGCGGACGGTGGCGGCCCACCTGGTGGCGATGTCGGCGGGGAGAATCGGCCACGTGCTCTTGGCGTAGTGCTGGTGGGCGGCGGTGACGGCGTAGTCGTACGGGACTTCGGCGAGGATCCCGGCCCACATGAGGGCCTGGGCGCGGCGCTCTGTTCGGTCTTCACGCTTCACCCGCGGGTCGGCGAGGGCGATTTCGGCGATGAGCTGGGGAATCTGCTCGGGCTCCATCAGGCGCCTCCCATCTTCTTCTGGCGGAGTTCTTCGGCGATGGCCGCCATGTCTTCGAGGTATTCGGTGGTCTTGCTCGGGGGCCCGGCGGTGAGGGATCGGGGGCCGGTGTACTGCGGGGCGTCCTGGAGGCCGGTCCAGCCGGGGAGGAAGTAGCGGGCGGAGTAGGGCGTGGACTTGGCGGCTTGCCAGGCGCGGGCGGCGTGGTCGACGAGGGCGGGGACACCGACGCGGCGGATGGCGTCGCGGAGTTCGAGCCACTCGGCCGGGTTGAGGCCCCAGGAGACGCGCATCTGTCGGGCGCCCATGGCGTCGATGAGGGGCTGGACTTCTCCTCTTCCGCTCGTGGTGTCCACGGCGGTGCCGGGCGTGTCCACGGAGGGGGTAGGGGGAGGAGGTACTTCCGAAGGAAGTACCTGGCTAGGCGTGGTAGAGGCTTGGGCAGGCGCAGCACCGTCAGTGGGCGTGCTGTGTGACAGACCCCCCTGACCTGCTACGGAGCCCGAAAAGTGGGGTTCATTTCGAACCGGATCCGCATCGTTTTCGGCACCGTTTGTATCGTGAATGTTGTTTGATTCGGAGCCGTTTCCGGTGCGCTTTCTGCTCGCTCGGCTCTTCGCGGCCCGTTCGGCGGCGCTCTTCTTGTTCGCCTCGTGCTGGGCGCGGGTCGTGTTCCGGCCGCCCTCGAAGAAGTCGTGGATCACGTAGCCGTCTGACGGCTGGGGGCACTTGGGGCAGTCGTGTCCGGCCTGGTGCCACAGACCGGCTTCGATCAGATTCCGCACCTGGGCAGGAGTGCCTTTGAAGGGCTTCACGATGTCCTTGGGGACGAGGCCTTCGAGGAGGTGCTGGGCGGAGTAGGAGCCGCACCGCAGCCATAGACCGAGCGCAGCGTTCCCGGCCCGGATGAACTTCGGGTGGGAGTGCGCCGAGTCGTCGATCTTGAACCAGGGCATTTCGGCTTCTTCCGTACGATCGTGGTGGGCCGGTGGTGGCCCGGGGCTCGTGGCCCCGGGCCGGGTTTCATCGCTGCGCGAGTCGCTGGTCGTACGCGTCGGAGGCGGGCTGCTCACGGGCCATCTGCTCGGCGAGCCACCGCTGCCGCGGGGTCATCCCGGCGCGGATGCCGTGACGGTGCTTCAGGCTCTTGCCTGCCTCTTCCTTGGCCGTTGCTGCCCGGCAGGCGTCGATGACGGGGCAGGTACGGCAGAGATTGATCGCGAGGAGGCGGTCGGCCGCCTTCCACTTGTCCGCGTACCAGAGGTCGCAACCCGCGTAGGGCGGACGGGCGCACACAGCGTTGGCGACCCATTCCGTCGGCCGGACCAGGGTGTCGGGTGCGTGGGTCATGCGGCCACCGCCACGGTCTCGGGCCACTCGCACCCGGCGAGGGCCTTCAGCGCCCGCTCTGGGGCATCGGCGAGAGGGTGGCCGAGGTGGTGGAGGCCCATCGCCATGGCCGTGTACGCGTCGGCCTGGTCGTACCGGCCGACGCCCTCGGTGTGATGCCCGTACCGGTCGGCGACCGCGCTGCGGACCTCGCCCTTGGTGGCGTTGCCGCGTCCGGTGGCGAACATCTTCAGCGAGCTCGGCGGGACGACGCCGTACGGGATGCGGTGCCGGTAGCAGTACTGGCGGACCAGGACCCGCAGGCCGGCCAAGTCCTCGTGCCCGGCAAGGGCGGCGTGTCCGTAGGACGGGCCTTCCATGACCACGAGGTCCGCGGCCTTGATGAACGAGGCGACCTCCGCGACGAGGTGGTTGAGGCGGTCGTCGCTGCGGAGCTTGGTGCGGATGATGTCGGACCATCCGGCCCCGGCGACGCCGGTGCAGGTCAGGGAGAGGTCGAGTCCGATGACGAGAGGCTGGGTCACTGGTCCCCCTTCACGGTGCCGCACCAGGTGCAAGCCACGGCCCGCAGGCCATCAGCCGGGACATGACGGGTGGCCATGTGGCCGCAGACCGAGCTGTCACACACCAGCCACCGGGTGCCCGGGACGATCTCGGCGCGGTTGATCTCCGCGGTCCGGCGCCCGCACGCCTGGCAGGTCAGCACCCCGTCGGCGACGGTGTGGGTGGTGAGCCGGTCCCAGCCACAGCAGAGGCACCCGGCGACGCGGGTGACCCGCGGCGAGTCCATCGGCACGGCCCGGTGCTGGCCGGCGGGAGCA
The DNA here is from genome assembly GCF_042889785.1 of Streptomyces sp. NPDC002476. Taxonomy (NCBI): domain Bacteria; kingdom Bacillati; phylum Actinomycetota; class Actinomycetes; order Kitasatosporales; family Streptomycetaceae; genus Streptomyces; species Streptomyces sp. NPDC002476. The sequence goes on from NZ_JBIARH010000005.1 coordinate 338,483, forward strand.
ACGAGGCGGCGCACAGCGGTCAGCGGGGCGATGCGCGGGATGCGGCTCATGCTCGGGCCCCTGACCCGGCCTGCGCGGCCGTCGGCCACGTACCCGACTGTTCGGCGTCCGGCGTAGTGGTCGGGGCGGTGATCTCCTCGACGGTCACCCGCGGGGCCGGGAACTCCTCGTCGGCGGTGACCTCGCCGCGCTGAATCGACTGGTAGACCACCTGAAGCTGGCCGAGGTCCATGTCGGTCCACTTCGACGACGACCGGCCGAGCTTCGTTTCGATCTGGTCGACGGTGATCCCGATGGCCTCGTACGCCCCGACACAGTCAGCGATCCGCTGGGCGCGCGGGACGTCACCGGAACCGTTGGCGAGCGTCTTGGCGCAGGCAGCCTTGGCCTGCTCGATGTACCAGACCGGCAGCACCGTGAAGATCATTTCGCGGAGGCGGCGAGCCCCGTTGTTCGCGTTGTTCTCGTAGACGTCACGGAAGTCGGCAAGCTTCTCGGCCCTGCCCTTCGACCAGCGGGCGTGAGGCACGATGAACGTGGTCGACGAGCGCTCGTTCGTCTCCATGTCCCAGGCCCACGCCTGCATTTCCGACTCGCTGTACTCCTCGTCACGGCGCAGCTCGGCGACGCCGAACTGGATGTTCCCCCAGCACCGGGCCAGTTCCTTGGCGAGCTGGATGGTTTCGCCGGACACGTTCGAGGTGCCGCGGGGGAACCGGAAGAACGCCCGCTGCGCCAACTCCTGCTGGGCGCATGCCGTCCGCATCTTCGCGATGGCTACCGCCTCGTCACGGGGGAACTGGCGGGCCACCAGAACGGCGGCCTGGACCTCGGCGACGGCGCGAGACTGCTCAACGGCCGTTCCCTGCCCGACTCGGGCCGGTGCCGCGGCGGGGGTCATGCGCTCGATCTGCTGGTAGCTCACAGGTATTCCTCTTCGTCGCGTCGCTCGGCCCAGACGGGGAGCGAGAGGTAGGTGATGTCGTCGGAGTAGCCGGGCCAGTGCCCGGTCTCGGTACAGCGAGCGAACAGATCGATTGCGCGGCGGTTGCGCGCGGCGCCGATCCGGCGCGCGGTCGCGTCCAGCTCGACCACGGTCACGAGGTACGGGGCGGTCTTCTCCTGACAGACGAAGACCATGGCCGGATCGTCGGCCAGGCCGGCCGCGCGGGCGGCGGCCCGGTACCAGTCGTCCTGGCAGTGGTAGCCGTACTCATCGACCGCGCGCGCCAGAGCCGACGGCTCCGCGCTGCGGCAAGTCTTGTAGTCGCCGATGATCAGCCGCCCGGACCGGGGGTGCGGGAGCCAGTCGAACCGGGCCCGGCGGGTGATGCCGGTCGGGCCGTCGGTCCAGAACACCGACACCTCGGGCCGACCTGAGTCGGGCGCGAACAAGGCGCTCGCGACGGGGTGTCGGCGGATCGCGTCGGCCATCGCCTGCACCTGGTCGTACTCGGCGGCCAGCAGCGGCACACCGCCATCCGCGCGGATCGCATCGCGCTCCTCGCGGGCGGCCTTCGTCCGCCAGTCGTCCGCCTCGACAGCGACCAGATCGGGTCCGTCTCCGAGGACAAGCCGGTGCGCGGCGTTCCCCATGTCGAACGTGCGCTTCGGCGGCTGCGGGTGGTCCTGCTCGTACCGGAACAGCGCCGGGCACGATGGGGCCAGCAGTTTGCGAGCGCCGGATGATGAGAGCGACCAGCGGTCCGCGTGGTAGACGTCGATGGGAAGGCTGGGGTAAATACCGGGCGCAATGCCGGGCCCGGCGGCCGGGGCCGAAGCCCCGGCCAGCGCGGTGATGGTCATCAGGCGCTCACCGCCACGGGCGTGGCCTTGTGCTCGCGGCGGTAACGCCACTGGAGCGACCTCGCGTTGGTGTTCTCGCGCCACTGGATCGGGCCGTGGCACTTCCGGAGCGGGTCGTGGTACCACTCACGCCGCATGGCCAACTTGCCGCAGCCAGGACACTGGATCTCCGGTCCGAACGGGGAGCAGCTGAGCGTGCCGTGGCGCTGCCACCGGTCCAGGCGGCGAATCTCGAAACTGCCGTCGATCGCCTGTTCGCCGTCCAGGTCGGGGTAGTCGTCGGCCCAGTACTCCAGGGCTTCGTCCTCGGTCGCACCCGGCGCCGTGATGACGTAGACGCTGGTGACCTCGACGACGATCGGCCACTGACTCTCGTCCAGGCCCCACGCGCCGCACTTCGCGGCGGCCCGCTCGATCAGTTCGGTGATCGCCGGGTCCGGCTCGGCCGGTTTGGGGCGCGGGAACTTTTGGCCACCGAAGTACTCGTGGTCTCCGGAGTGGCCCAGCTTCAGCTGGCAGTCACGAGAGGAGTAGTCCTCACCCGGCATGTAGAGCGGTTCTTCGCACTTCACAGCTGTCCTCCGTGGGCGTGGTTGAGGCGGTAGCAGCGGCGTCCGGGGTCGGTGTCGTCAGGGACGAGCAGGCCCCGCCGCGCGAAGCGCGCGAGATCGTCCCGCGCGGTCTTCCGCTTCGGCGCGGCGTACCCGTAGGACCGATACAGGCGTTTCACACGGCAGGTGGTCCACTCGTCCTCGTCGCCGTCCCGGATCGCTCGGCCCAGGAGAGAGAGTCGGTCAGCGGCGCTCACAGGGCACCGCCCTTACGCCACCGGACCTTGATGAAGCGCTGAGGGCCGCTGTAGCCCTTCACCTCGACCTGCACGTTCAGGTCGCGGGGAACCGCCTCGCCGTGAAGGTGCGCGTACTCCAACTGCGCAGTACCGACCGGCGTCTCCTCACGCGGCCAGCCCTCCGGAAGCCAGCCGCCGATCTGCATGTAGACGTTGCCGTAGAAGTCCGGGGCGAGCTCGGTGAGATCCCAGCCGGACAAGGGAATCGGCTCGTACCCTGCGAACTTGATCTCTCCGACTGGCCGGTTCTCTCCGACGGGACGTTGAACCTGCTGGAGGGTCTGCCGGGCGTCCTCGAACCGGGCCAACTGCTGGGCAGCGGACCGGTGCTCGTCGGACGGTTCGGCCTCGGTGTACGCGTCCTGCTCATCGCTGGCGTGCTCCGCGAGCAGCCGACGGACCTCGTCCATGTCGCCGTGCTTCACGACGACGCGGAGCACTCCGAGGAGTCCGCGCAGCATGGCCAACTCGCCGGGGTAGGTCTCGACCGTCATGGGCTGGGGAGTGGACTCGCCCGTGGGGGTGTCCTTCTCCGCCGAGGCGGCCATGGCCACGCGGCGCAGGTCGTCGGCAACGCGGAGGATGCCGACGTTCTCAGACACCTGCGCCGACCAGCGAGCCCCGGTGACCCGGTCGAACTGGCGCAAGGTCTCCGCGTGGTCGGCGGCCTCGCGCAGTACCTCGGCGCGGTAGGCGTCCAGCAGGATGGGCAGACCGGAGACCGCGTACCGGGAGCCACCTGCCTCGGCGTTGAGCCTTTCGACCAGGCCCGTGATGACGTTGCGGGCGCTCATGCGGCCCCCGCTTCACGCTGTGCCGGGACCGGGCGCGGGGCCACAGCCCGGCGCAGGGCCTCGACCAGCCACAGCACCTGCCCGCCGTACACCGGCACGCTGCCGCCATCCACCAGCTCGTCAAGCAGGTCCTGCACCGCCTCGTCCCGCTCGTGCGTGGCGTGCGCATCGTTGCCCTGGTGCCGGGCGGACCGGTCCAGGTCAGCGATGTTCTGGAGGTCGTCGAGGAGGGACGGGCCGTCCTCGGAAGCGGCCTCCGCGAGAGCGAGCACGACGGTGCTCAGGTAGTGCGTCAGGTCCAGGGCGACCCCAGACGGGGTGGCGTCGACACTGATCCGGAACGGACCGGTCACGGGGAACTCAGGCATCGGAGCCTCCGTCGTGCTCGTCGTGGGTGAGGACCCAGCGCTTCGCCTTCAGGTCCCACTCGATGTGCTCCTCGCTGAACGGGGCGCTGATGTGCCCGTCCGGCTCGACGTGGAAGTCGACGCCCGCGTCGACCAGGGCATTCAGCCCGGCCACCGCGCGCTCCCACGGGGAAGCCGTCTCGGTCCCCCGGACCGCGCCGCGCGAGATCTTCGACGCCAGCACCTCGATCACGTCCGCCTGCAAGGCGTGCTGCCTACTGCCGGTGCTGCGGTACTCACGGGACTTCTTCCCGAGCCACGCGATGATCTGCGCGTCCCGGTCGGCGACCGCCGTGGACTGCGCCGCCTCCAGCTCGGTGACCCGGGCCCGCAGGATGACCGCCTCGTCCCGGTAGTGGTTCCGCTGCTGCGCCAGGTCGTCCGTGTCCGGGGCGGTCGCCGCCTCCACCAGCAAGTCATCCCGCTGGGATGCGAGCTCGGCGACTCGGGCCCGCAGCTGGCTCTCGACCTGGCAGGCGCCACGGACGACGCGACGGTAATCCTCCTCAGCCAGCTCGCACCGGAGCTGCACGTCCCGCCGCCCCCGACGCGCCGACTCCCACGCCAGCCGCAACCGAGCCGCCCACTGCGGCTCACGGCCAGCCGACTCCAGAGCCGTACGCAGCAGACCGTTCTCCTGCTCCGTCTCCCACGCGGTGAGGTTCGCCCCGGTCAACTCGCCGTGGTACCAGGCGACCTCTTTCCGCAGCCGGTCCACCTCGGCCAGCAGCTCCGGTACCGCGTCGGCCGCGTCGTGTGCCGAACAGCATGCGAAGCCGAGAGTCGGGTGTTCGTTGTAGGTGTGGGCTGCCTCCCGGATCTCAACCATCCGGTCCGGCGTCATCGGGACGCTCATGCCGCCACCGCCGAAACGATCTCGTGCATCAGCGCCTCGCCCACAGGCACCGACACCGACACGCGCACCAGCACCCGCACCCCGCTGCTCCCGGGAGGCGTGAACGTGGTCAGCGACCACAACTCCAACCCCGCCCACGCCGGGGCCCTGTGCACCACACCGCCCAGCAGGTTCAGCCACGGCAGCAAGTCGTCCGCGTCAGCGACCGACACGTACACCGCGTCCGGGCGGGAGATGACCGTCGGGGCCGGCAGGTCGGCGTAGTTCAGGAGCGATTCGACGGCGGTCCGGTTGTCGCTGATCGCGGCGAGTCGGGACCCGATCTCGTCAGTAGGATGGATGGTCACGGTGACCTCTTCTTTCTGGTTGTGTTGAGGGAGCCGAGGGGTCGCTGGACCAGGCCCGGTCCGGGCGGCCCCGCTTCGTTTTGGTCAGTTGGTCAGGCCGACGCGGCGAGCTGCCTCGCACTCGCCATCCAGGCGGCGACCTTGTCCAGGTCGAACCGCCGGCCGCGGAAGACGGTGGGCTCGACGGGGCAGCCCGCCTTCACCCACTCGTTGACCGTCCAGTTCGAGACCCCGTACCGGGCCTGGAGCTGCGCAGTGGTGAGCAGAGGCGTCAGGCCGACTACGCGGAGCGCCTCGGTGCGGTCAGCAAGACTGGCCATCAGACTTGGACCTTTCTACTGTGTCGGTTGAAACTGTGGGCATGTCGAAGTGCTCCTGGAGGGGTTCACCCATGGCAGTAGCCATGAGCCATGCGGTGCGAAGGCGGCACCCTGCGGCGGCGGTACTCCCGCTCCCGGTGACCTTCCAGACCGTTGCCGCACTGACTCCGCGCCCGGTCACGTCCACCGCCTTGGTGGCTGCGGCGAGCTGTTCGGCGGAGAGCCCTTTCCGCTTCATTGCCTCGCGGAGCGACTTGCCTTCGCCCTTGCGGATCAGGTTGGCCATATGGACCTCGCGCCAGGTGGTGACATTTACGCGACTCGGCGTCGCCGTTGACACAGTTCTACTGTGTCAGTGTCAGTGAGGTCAAGTGAGGGGCAGTGAGTTTCAGTGAGGACCCCTTGAGGGTAGCGTTCACTCGAACGTGCGTTCTATCGTCTGCATGTGCCGCTACCAGGGCACACGACAGCGCGCGGCCCAGCGCCGAATCTCGACCCCGGCGCGCCTCTACTTTTACTTGCAAAAGTAGAAGATCAACAGGCAGTCTTGAGCCTGTGGACAGGCATGAGCAGCAGGAGCCCGAGGACCTGGCGCAGCTGATCGCCCGACTCAAGGACACCTACGACGTGACCGACTCGGAGATCGCGCGCCGGATCGGTGTCGCGCCTGCCACGGTTAACTCATGGGTACACAGGAAGCGCGGCACGGGGCGCGGCCCGAACAAGGACAAGCTCCGTGCCCTCGCCGCCGCCTTCCCGAAGTTCACCGAGGCCGAGATCTTCGCCGCCGCCGGCCGACGTGCCCCTGGGTCACTTAGCCCCGACGCACGCGACCGGATCCTGGCACTGATCGACGAACTCACCGAAGACCAGCAGCAAATCACCGAGATTCAAATCCGCGCACTGGTCGACCGAAACCGCTCCGGAGCGTAAGCCCGACACGCCCGACAGTAGTCGCATATTCCACCAAGCCGGAGTACGGTCTTCCGGTCGGCCGATGTCCTCCCCCATCGGCCGCAGGTATCCACTTGCCTGCGCGCCCCGGGGGGCTCTATGTGCATTCGCGTCCGTTTTACTGCTCACTGCCCATCTGATCCATGGGATCCGCTCGCACGCACCATCACGCTGCCAGCCGCGCTCCCCACCGCAAGCACCGCCCTTGTCGTACGAGCTGTTCTCCGTGAACTCGCTGTAGAACAGCCCGATGTCGGTGCAGTCTGCTTCTGCGGGGCTCCAGTTCACGTCCAGCCCCGCGTCCCATACCAGCGGAGAATGGGCGAGGTGATGCGCCGTGGCGCGTAGAGCAACGAACAACCCACGACAGCTACGCAGCAAGACGTGCGGCTGCGCACAGTGCATGGAGAAGTACCCACCTGAGACACACGGCCCGCGAAAGCGCCGCCGCGACTGCGTCGGCTCATGGCAGGCGCGATACCGCGACCCGGCAGGCAAGCAGAAAGCGAAGAACTTCACGAAGAAGGGCGACGCCGACGACTTCCTCGACGACGTACGCACCCGCGTCCGGCGCCGCACCTACAACGACCCGAAGCGCGGCGAGCTCACCCTCTCTCAATGGTGGGAATTGTGGTGGCCGGCACAGCCGCCCCGGGCAGTCACGACCACGAACCGCAAGCTCTCCAACTGGACCGCTCACATCGAGCCGAAGTGGGGGAACTGGCGGCTGTGCGACCTCGAGTACATGGAGCTGCAGGCCTGGCTCACCCGCGAGGTGAAGGGACACCACACCCGCAAGAAGGTGTTGGAGCTTCTCAACGCGATGCTTCGCGGGGCGGTGAAGGACGGGAAACGGATCCCGTTCAACCCGGCAGCTGAGATCGAGATCGAAGCGCCGCCGAAGAAGCACGCTGACGATCTCCGCCCGCCGACGAGAGAGCAGTGCGTGGCGATCCGGAAGCACACGCCGATGTACTACCGGCCGCTGCTCGTCTTCCTGGAGCAGACCGGACTGCGGTGGGGAGAGGCGACTGGTCTGCGGTGGGGAAACGTGGACCTCGATGCCAAGCACCTCAAGGTCAAGGAAGTGCTCAGTGAGGACAAAGGCACTTTGTTCCGGAAGCCTGCGCCGAAGTCAACGGCCGGGTTCCGTACCGTGCCGTTGACGCCTGACGTGATCGCGGCCGTGCTGACGATGGTGGACCGATGGCGACCGAAGGACACGATTTCCCCCTTCGGTGATGGGAGAGATCTGCATGCTGACGAGCTGATCTTCCGTGGGCCGCAGGGCGGTGTGCTGACCCGGCACAACTTCCGGCGTACCTGGATCCCTGCGATTCAGGCCGCTGGCCTGGCCCGACAGGTCACCAATCCCGAAACGGGCCGAGACGAGTGGTGGCCTCGGGTGCATGACCTTCGGCATGTTTTCGCAACGTGGTTGAAGGATCTGGGTGTGCAGGAGAAGGAGGCACAGACGATCCTCGGGCATGACCGCGGTTCCAAGGTGACGTGGATCTACCAGCACTCGCCGGAGGACGTGGCGGCTCAGGTGCTGGAGATGATGGCGCCGCCGACATCGGCTGTTCGAAAGCTGCGGGCGGTGTAGGGGGTGGAGTCCACGAGAGTCCACATGGAGTCCACAACACCCCCTCACTGACCCTCACTCACGCTCACTGAAGCCTGTTTTTCAAGGTCATGCCCCCGCTATCAGCGCCTCACCGAGACTCACTCAGCCTCGCTGAGACACATGATCGCTTTACGTTTTCTCCTAAAGCGGGTGTCGCAGGTTCGAATCCTGCCGGGGGCACA